>SGYN01000002.1 GCA_004321715.1 bacterium
ATTCTCTGTTTCTTCCAGAATAGTATCATAATCTTTTTGATAATATTTTATTAATAGCTTACGATAATAGGCCGCTCTATAAACACGATCATTTTCATCTGTTAAGTTTATAACTTCATCATAATATCTATTTGCCAATATTTGGTTTCCAGATAAGTCGTAGCTTCTTGCAATATGATATAATATTGGAACTTCTAGACTGTCGCTTGGGAATTTATAAAGATATTGAAATAAACTCAGTAGCGCTCTTTCATAATGCTCACCCTTAATTAGAAAGTCGCAAAAAGATAATAATTCCTGCTTTTGGAAGTTTGAGTGTTCTAGCCAGTCATCTTTTATTTCATCAACGCTACGGTAATTTTGACTATATATAATACAAATAGAAAATAGAAGGACTATTATAATCCGAGGTTTTACAAACATAATTTATATATCCTCCCCTATGAGGATGTATAAATATAGCATCCGAAAGGAATAAAAACTATATCTAGGAGAGAATCAAAAAGATTCTTCTTAAAATACTATTTTGATTCTTTAAAATCTAAGGAAACTGAATTTACACAGTAACGTAATCCAGTAGGATTAGGGCCATCAGTAAATACATGTCCTAAGTGAGATTCGCATCTTGCGCAAAGTATTTCAACTCTGGTCATTCCCAACGTCTTGTCTTCTTTCTCAATAATTCTATCTTTATCTAATGACTGATAAAAGCTTGGCCATCCGGTTCCAGAATCAAACTTGGTTTCTGAACTAAATAATTCGTAATCGCATCCTGCGCAAGTATAAGTACCATCTTCTTTATGATTATAATATTTTCCAGTAAAGGCCATTTCTGTACCTTTTTCACGTAAGATTTTATACTCTTTAGGCGTTAAACAAGTTTCCCATTCGGCATCAGATTTCAATATTTTTTTACTCATATTAATTTTTTCCTGTTCTTGCTGTGCGTACAATGTAACAATTAAAAAAAATATTAATTTGATAAAAGATTTCATTATCACTGAAAACTATAATGAATCAGGCTCTGATGGTTCAAATGGTGGCAGGGGTTTAGAACCCCAGAAAGTTGGACGTGTTTGCAAATTATTTAATACATTTTCATTTGTCATAAATACTTCGGATTCATTGACCATCCTAACATAACATCTTTGCCAATCTGAACTAGATCTACCAAATATAGCTTCTCCTAATTTTTCATTATTATATCCATAAAAAGTGAGTTTTAAACCAAGACTGTCATCCACATTAAACCTATTCCACTTCTTGGGATTATTTGATACCATAGATTCGCGCTTCACGCTCAATATCTTATTTTCAACATCATCTATACGGTTCATTTGAATAAGCAAAGAATCATTTCCAATAATCTGCCAAGAAGTATCTTTTCTTTGAATAGAAATAAACAACGAGTCTTGTTGAATATCAAATTTGTTGACTTCATCTATAAGTACTGAAAATACATCAGTAGTTTGAGTGAGATGCCTCTTTTGTCTAGATTGACTAATAAAGAATAGTACAATAATTAAGGTCAGGGTCCCGAGAAGAATTTTTGTGCTCTTAGTCATACATTTCCTCAATTAATTTCATAGTTCTTTTATGCATTTGTAAACGCCAAAAACCAAATCCAATAATTAACAGAGAGGGCAATAAACCATTTATCCATTTCCACGTTGATTTGGCATCATCCGTTACTAATTCTGCATCTAATGAACGATCAGTTATTTCTCTAGAACGAAGCGCCATCAAATCTTTATCTCCCATTAAGAAATCTATTGCATTCATCATAAATATATGATTCTCAGGTACAGCGCCACCACCATCATCTGTTAAAAATCTATTATCTGCCACTAATATAAGCTGACTTACTAAACCGGTCTCATTACTAGGTAGTTCCGACCTAGCAGCAACCACTTTTCCTGACTGGTTCAAATTTCTTAATTGAGGATTTTGATTTGGATCAGGACTTAAATTATAGAAACCTGTCATTACTCCAGATTTATTAGATGAAGAAAATAATGGAACCCTATTAATATTAGCGCCTACAGAATCAAATTGAATTTCTGTTGAGAAGAACACATGAACCTGCTCTAATCCACTCACAAGAGGTTCTTGTTCATTAAAGCTGCGTATAATTGGTAAAAAAGGGTATTCCATAGGAACATTCATGCGCATAAATCCCATATCTTGCATAACATTGACTCTTCCACAATTCTTATCCAACACAAGGTTTTCAGATAAAGTAAAACCATAAGGTTTTAGTAAGTCAAAGATATTAGATTGAAAAACTTCGGCTCTTTGCGTTTGCAGATCAATTGATAAAGGATTTAAGGCAACGAATAAGTTTCCACCATTATTAATAAATTTATACAAATGATCATATTTTTTTACATCTAATGAGTCTTTTATTCCCGTTAAAATTAATACATCAATATTATCAGGAATCTCATTCGATAATTCCAGGGGCCTCATTTCATATCTCTGCCGTAAAATCTGAGAAAAAGTATTTGTTTGAATGTCATCATTATCTGGTTTAACCATACCTACAAATTTTTTATTTTTTTCAACAAGTTTTTTTATCCGAGTAGTGATTTCATACTCTAAGCCAGTTGTAGATAATACTACAGGTATAACTTCACGTTTATCTTCAAAATATATCGCAACACCCATAAACACTTTTTTAACAACTGCCTCATCTTTTTCTATAACCTGCAGTTGAACAGGTTGAACTCCAGATTTCTGAGCCTCTTTTTCTAACCCATCATCAGAATCAGGTACAAAAAATTCAAAACGTATTTTCCCTTTTGATATTGCTGCGTATTCCTCCAGAATATCCTGAAGATAGCGTCTGTTGTTCCCATATTCACCAGGAAGATTTTCTGAGAAATACACCTTAATATTTAATAAATCATCAATTTTTTTAATGACTTGCTCAGTAGAGGAAGACAAAGAATACATTTTTGTATCTGTAAGATCAAATCGTGTATACCAATTACGAGCAATTAAATTCAATAATACAAGCGTAACTAAAATAATTACTGCTGGTAACACCATTGATTTTCTATAATCAAAATTTAACATTAGCTCCACCTCCTTGATTCTAACGACTGAACGGTCATAATCAAGAAAAATCCAATAACTGAAAGAAAATAAACAATATTTCTAGAATCAATTACACCACGAGAAATATTTGAATAATGATAATCCACGCTAATATATTGGACTATACCTGCCAAATTTGTTGGAACTAATGGCAGAAAGAACCCCATAAGAAAGAATAAAAGAACAATAAATACTCCAATAATAAATGCTACTACTTGATTATCTGTGATACTGCTTGCAAATATTCCTATTGATGCATACATAGAGCCGACTAATGCTAACCCAATATACCCTGTGAATAATGCACCATAATCAATTTTTGTACCGAACTTTACCAATGTAATAAAGTGTATAACTGTTGCTAATAAACCGAGGAGTATCAATACAACTGCTGCAAAATATTTTCCAAGAACAAACTCAGGAGTTTTAATTGGCAAAGTTGCAATAGTTTCCATTGTACCTATATTATTTTCTCTTGCAATCAGCCCCATAGAAATAGCAGGTATAAATATGAGATAGACCATTGGAACAATACTAAATAAAGATCTGAGGTCTGATTGATTATAAAGAAAAAATGTACTTGTAAAAAAATAACCATTAAAAATAGAGAATATTACCAAAAATATATAAGCCATTGGGCTATTAAAAAATCCCCGTATCTCTCTTTGAAAAATCGATCGCGTATTATGCATCAGCTTTGCCTTCCATTGTTAGCTTTCGAAATATATCTTCCAAGTCAGTAGTTGTTGGTGTCATTTTAAGAATTATCCATCCTGAACTAACTGCATAATTAAATAAATCTTCCCTAGGGTCTACTTCCTGAGAATATTCAAGTTGGATTAAATGATGATCTTTCTTTTCCTCCATATTTGATATATCAATATTTGGCACTGCTACAGATAAGTCTTTTAATGATTTTTCACTTGTATTACGTACCTCAAGATTTAATAAAGTATTTCCTCTAAAACTACTCATCAATTCATCATTTGTACCATTTGCAACTATTTCACCTTGATGTATTATCATTATTCTATCAACTGTTGCCTGTATCTCCTGCAAAATATGGCTGGACATAAGCACCAGCTTTTCACGGCCAAGACTCTTAATTAATCCACGTATTTCTACGATTTGGTTTGGGTCTAATCCCGTAACCGGCTCATCTAATATTAAAATTTTTGGATCATGTATCATAGATCCCGCTAAGCCTATACGCTGCTTATATCCTTTGGAGCAAGATGATACCTCTTTATGAACTACGCCTTGAAGGCCACAACGATCAACTACTCTGGTTAAAGCTTCGCGAAATTTCTTTCCAGTTATGTTTCGAACTCTTGCAATAAATTCTAGATATTCATAAACAGACATTTCAGGATATAGAGGATTTAATTCAGGTAAATAACCTATTTGTTTCTGAATTTCTAATGCACTATCATTAATGTTTAAATCATTAATCTCTACATTGCCTGCTGTTGGAACCAAATAGCCTGTAAGCATTTTTAGAGTAGTAGTTTTCCCAGCGCCATTTTCTCCCAAGAAACCAACTATTTCCCCATCGTTGATCTCAAAGTTTATAGATTTGACTGCTTGAACATCTCCATAGTTCTTTGACAAATCCTGTACTTTTATCATGAAATAATTCCTCCTATAAATCCAATAATAGTCTAATTAATAAAAAATGTTCCTGAATCGGGCCAAAAAGATATAAAAAAAAATAAAAATGTCAAAAAAGAATGTTACATCCAATCTGGAATGCTAGCGCCGACGCCTAAAAAAGGTAATATAACAAAATACAATAAAATAACAATTACCCCAATTGCAATTAGATTTAACCAAAAACCACATTTAGCCATTACTGGTATGGAAACATGTCCGCTTGATAATACAATTGCATTAGGACCCGTTCCAGACGGGAGCATAAATGCGCATGAAGCTGCAATAGTAGCAGGTATCATTAATAAGAACGGGTGAAAGTTCCCAGCTTGGGAGAGGCCCGCAAGCACTGGAAGAAAAATAGCAGTTGAAGCTGTATTAGAATTTATTTCGGTTAGAAAGACCATTCCTCCCACAACAAGCAAGATTACGAGAAATATTGAAATCCCATCTAGATTAAGATTTTGACCTATCCATAATATTAGCTGTGATTCTTTAAATGCGGATGCAATAGCCAAGCCTCCTCCAATTAACATTGCAATGCCCCAGGGAACAGTTTTTGCATCCTCCCATTCCAATAATTTTAATTTAGTGCCATCTTTATTAATCTTTCCATTCGGGATCAAAAACAATAACAATGCTGCAAAAAACGCAACGGTAGAATCTTTGACATATGATTGAACACCTAAATAATCTGACCAACCCATGATAGTTAAAAAACTTATATCCATTTTTTGTCGAAAGACAAATCCTAACGCATAAAATATGCAAATGATAAGAACACGTTTTTCAGCAGTTGACATTGTCCCTAATTCTTGATACTCTTTTTCAATTATTTCATTAGAGCCACTTAATCCACCATCAACATTAAAATAAGTAATTATAAATACCCATGCTATAGGAAGAAATAATACCACAAAAGGTAAACCTATTTTTAACCAATCAGTAAATACAATATCTGGTGAATCTGGAAAAATGCCCTTCAATGTACTTACAAATAATAAATTTGGAGGTGTACCAATAAGAGTTCCTGTACCTCCAATACTTGCTGCATACGCTATAGATAGAACTAATGCACTCCCAAATGTGTCTTTCTTGCTCAAGGTTTCTCTTTGTATAACTGCTAATCCAATAGGGAGCATCATTAGTGTTGTTGAATTATTTGAGGTCCACATTGATAAAAATGCAGATGCAATCATAAAACTTAATATAATTTGTCTTCTACTTGTTCCAATTAGCTGAATAGTTCCAAGAGCAATACGCTTATGAAGATTGTTTGTTTCTATAGCTTTTGCTACCAAAAATGCTCCAATGATTAATAAAACAATATGATGTCCGTAACTCGCAGCAATATGATTAGCATTAAGGATTCCTAGTAGAGGGAAAAAAACTATAGGAATAAATGCAGTGGCAAAAATTGATATTGCCTCTGTTACCCAAAGAATAGCCATTAATATAGAGACTCCAGCTGCTTTCATTGCTTTTGGATTCATACCATCCGGTTCAGGTAAAATCATAATCAAAACAAATACAATCACACTTAAAACAATACCAATATTCTGACGATTATACATCTATGGTACTAATTAGGATCGTTTTGAACGCGATCATAAATGGAATCGTTAGTTGGGAAATTTGGGTTTGTGCTTTTTTCTTTTTCAGGATATAATAATCTTCTAGGAGTGCCACTAGAACAAGCAGTTGGCTCTCCACCTGAATCTATAAAATCTGGATATCCGGTCCTTCTCCAATCGCTCCAAGTCTGTATATTTAAAAACATCGCTTTATACTTTTCATTCATTATAGCTTCATAGAGATTATTACCGCCCACATTCTCATATCTGGGTAAATTACACGTTGATTCAATACCTTGCCATTTGACTTCTAAATCATCTAAAATACTATTCAAAGTTGTTCGAGCAGAGTTTTCATCGCCCATGTTATATTGGCATTCTGCAATAATAAATTTGTTTTCATACCATGAGATAAATTCTACACCATAGTCCCTACTTCCATAGGTATTGCTATTTAAATCTGAACCATAAAATTGTGTTTCACCAGGCTTCACCCCTACAACAGGATCTCCTGAAAAATATATATTCAAACGACCATCATTATCATTTTCTAACATATCTACTAATAAATGAGCTGCTCCCATATAATCATTATTCTTGATAGTGAATTGCCACCAAATTGATTGTTCATTATTGGTAGTAGAATGCAGTGCTCTCCAATCGCCAGTGCCATTAGAGCTACTTACCCCTTGTTCAGCATGAAATAGAGCATTTTCATATGCCTGTATTCCATCTACTTCTGCCCAATTCAAATATATTCTTGCTGCTAGCGTATGCGCTACAGCAATCCATTTATTTGCATTCCCTCCAAATGAAAAATCATAGTTTGATGAAAAAGTTTGTACTTGACCCAATGAAAAATTATTTATTGCATCATTTATTAATCCTAAAACTGCTTCATGAACTTCGCGCTGAGAATCTAAATTAGGAGATTCATAATTAGAATTAGCTGCCTCAGAATAAGGAATATCTCCCCAAAGATCTGCAGCGGTACTGATTATCAAAGCCTCCCACATTTGAGCAATACCAAGAACAAGATACTTTTCTTGATCTCTAGCTTTTTCTTGAATAGTTCTAATATCAATCAGCCCACCTGTACCATAAATAGCAGACCACCTTCCATTCGTATTGCGATCAATAGGAGAACAATTATAATCGGAATAATATTCTAGTTTCTGTCCAGCCATTTGTTGCATAATCATTGTTACCATTCTATTTAAATATGACTCCATTACTCCATACATAGATACTTGAGAACCAACTAATAATGCTTCAATAGAAATGATACTTACATCATCTACTTTATTTGGATCATTATCCAATAAATCACCGGTCAAAAAATCTTCACATCCCATAAAAAAAATGACTAATAAACAAAAAATTTTACTTTTTAACTTATTCATAAATCTACCAATTAAAATATAATGTAAAATTTGTTCCCCACGTCTGAGGTTGGTTAAAATAATCTTCACCCGATATTCTATTTTGATACATATTCGTTTCTGGATCCCAACCAGAATATTTTGTCCAAGTGATCAAATCTCTTGCACTTAATCGTAGACTCATACTTTTTAAACCAAGATAATCTGTATATTTATTCGCCATCTGATAGGCAAGAGAAATTTCTCTTAGCTTTATATAGCTAGCATCTTCAATATTATTTATAATATCAAATTTTCTTCCAGCAATAGTAGTATAGAATATTTCATCAAATGCAACAATTTGATCTGTACCTGGTCCAATGGCGTTGGCATCATTATTTAACATATCTGAAATTTTACCCTTTCCCCATTCAGTAGATACACCTTCTTCGTATCCATGCCAATTTGGATTATCAAAGCTGGAGTGATATCTATTTTCTGTATCACCATGAGTTCCCCACTCATATAATGCATTTTTGGTATAATTAACTATATGTCCGCCCATACTTATATCAATTAGACAAGAAAATTTAATTTTACCAAAAAGCTCTACTTCATTATAAAAACTTCCTGTCCAATCAGGGTTCGGATCATAACCAGTCCATACATATTCCCTATTTAACCAATCCGTATCTGGATATCCATCTCGTTGAATATATACATCATTGCGCTTCCATTGACCAGCATATACAGAATCAATGTTAATATATACGGTATTTCCATTTTCATCAAAATCTTTGGCAGTTATTCCATAGCCAAAACGAGCCCAAGTATATCCTCTAAATTCTCCTAAAGTATGGCCAGGTGATACTTCACTAAATTTTGAAATACCAACACTTGGAACTTGAGAATAATCCATATTTTTTGCTTCATCACCTGAAACACCATTCATCTCTAATACCATATTAGTATTGCTTGCATAGATAAATCGTGAGCTCCATGAAAGATTCTTTTTTCTAATTGGATTGGTATTAATAACAAATTCTAATCCTTTATTTTCGATAATTGCTCCATTGGCAGTTTGCTCATCTGACCCTGTAGATGGGATGACATCAATAGTAAAAATAACATCTGAGTTCAGGGCTTTATAGGAAGTAAAGTTGATTCCTATTTTATCTTCCAAAAAGCTTAAATCAACCCCAATTTCATTTTCAGTTCTTCTTTCTGGGCGAATACGCATATTACCAATACGATCATCAGAACGATAACCGGTTAATCCATTATATGTCAACGCAAGATTAACTTTATCTCCTGCTGAAAATGAAGTTGGTGACATGTATCCTGAATAAATAGTATAGACATTTGGCTGTTCACCTGCTTCACCAAACGCATATCTTAGTTTACCAAAATTAAGATATGGTATTTTCAAACGTTTTGAAAAATTCCAAGCAGCACTAAATTTTCTAAAATTGTGTCTTCTATCGGAAGGACCAAAAGTGGAAGACCCATCATTTCGAATAGCGCTTGTAAGATACAATTCATCAAATAAATCATACGTTCCTTGAATAAAGAATGACTCTGCATGACGTAAAGTCAATCGTTCATCTGCATAGATTGAACTATAATTTTCCATTTGAAAATAATTAGGCAATGTTTGATCCAAACCTGTAATCTCATAACTGCGAAAGTATCTACTATTTAAATTATGACCCATCATAAGATTCATTGGTAGATTAAAAAGTTTGTTTCCATCAATATTAAAAACAAGATTTCCATCAAATTCCTGATCCACAATATCCTCACGGATTAATCGGCCAATACCTCCTTCACGGTATGTTCCGATAGGTAGAACTTCAGTTCTCTCATCTAAAGAATAATCTGTTCCCATAGTATATTTTAATGAACCCCAATCTGTAGGTCTAAAATCTAATTGAATACTACCATATAATCTGTCTACATGTTGTTTTTGCATTGCTTCATATAAAACCCAGTATGGATTATTCCAGCTATGATCTCCTTCGGGAGTTAATGAATTTGGATCTGTAGATGATCTATGATATTGTGTAACTGGATTTAAATATGGTTTTAGATCAAAATCTGGAGGAGTACTTAATAACCCTTTCCCTAATCCATCCGTTGTATGTGCACGCATCACACTATTTACACTTACATTTACATAGGACATACTACCTGTTAGCGTAAGATTGTCTCGAATCAAATGACTTCCCTTTAACCTTACTGTATATCTTTCATAATCAGAAGGGACATCACGATTTGGAATATGCCCAAATACAGTAGAAACCATTTTTTTATAATCTGCAAACTTTAGCCAGTGGGATTTTTCATATGATTTGCTCATTGAAAGATAGAATGTTGTTTTATCGCTCCCTCCATAGGCAGATACATTGTGATCATAACTATTTCCATAATCTGATATTTCACCAATATGATCAAATACCTGATCAATATCTATATTATCATCAAACCAAGGAGATCCTTTAATATTTAATGGTTTTCCCCATGAAAATGCTTCTCCTTGTATGAAATTGCCTGCCTTTCCTTGCCCAAACCACTGCTGAACTGGATATCTATTATTTAACGCGCTTATACCTGCTTGGAATTTGTATGTTAATAGGGTCTTGCCTGTTCTACCAGACTTTGTAGTAATCATAATTACACCATTGGAAGCTCTTGACCCATAGATTGCTGAAGCCGCTGCACCTTTAAGAACTTCAATAGTTTCAATATCCTCTACATTGATGTCGCCTGTTCTACTTGATGATTCTGGATGCCCTCTTTCGCTGGTCTCAGAACCTCCTGAATCATATGTGCGATTGCTTACTGGGCTGCCATCTACAATTATTAATGGTTCATGGCTCCCAGAAATTGTACCAGTTCCTCTAATTCTAAAAAATGCATTTGTACCAGCATCTCCGCTTGTTTTTCTTATCTCTAATCCAGGAACATTTCCCCGCAATGAGGTAATCATGTTTACTTCTCCAGCTTTAACCACTGCTTCACCTTTTACTGATTCAATTGAAACTCCAAGTTTTTCTTTATATTGCTTAGCTCCCATACCTGTTACTACAATGGATTCTAAATCCAAGACATCCCTATTCAACTGAAAGTTTTTAATAATTTTTTTTTCATTGTTATATAATAGAGTGTCAACTGTGGATCTATATCCAATATAACTAGCAAATATTAATGGCGAAGACTGCGCAACTTCTATTGGAATTGAAAACTGATAAAAACCATCCGTATCTGTAGCCCCACCATAGGCTGTGTTTTTAATTATAATATTTGATCCTACAAGAGGATTACCAATATCATTAATAACATAACCTTTAATATTGACTAGATCAATAGCAGAAACAGTTGCAAAAAAACAACAGTAGTATAAAAAGGAATAAAGAGAAAGTTTTAGCTTCATTTAAAGATAGGTAATTTATTGAAAATATTGTTCAACTAGATTAATAAATTGCATAGATAAATACATTTCTCGATTATCATGACTAGCTGCAGGAACCATATTAAATGAATGGTTATGATCAGGGAAATAATAATTAAGATGATTAAAGTGTCTTTGACCAGTGTCTAGCCGATTTGCGCCTTGTAGTGTATATTTACACCCATATGAATAAGCAGTAGTATCTAAAACCCCATTGAAATAATTTACATTTCTTTGTATAAGTTGGGTAGATATCTCAGAAGGAGAAATATTATTAGCATACTCGTTACGATTGTCTAAGCCAAAAGGCCAATCATTATAGTTATTACAATCTGTAGGTATAGAATAATTCGAATCAATTTCTCTTACTGCATTTAAATATAGATAGCTTGAACTATTTGCTATACCATATAATAGATTAATATCATTCAAAGAATATTCAACAGTATTGGTTGCAGAGTATAAATAAGTAAATTGAGCACCAGCAGAATGTCCTGTGACTAGAATGGTATTCAAATTAGGGTAGTTACTTTTATTATTTAAATCAGAAATTATTTTATCTATAATGGTAAATGAACTTATTTGTTCTTTACCAGTCTGATAGACCGATAGGGATCCTTCTTTCCAACTATTTGATGTCCATAAGATTTCTTGATCATCTGGATTATCATCTTGGGTTGAAAAGTCGGGAGCAATAACTATAATTTGATCTTCAAGATCTAATGACTGAACAACAGATATCATATTTTCAAAGTATTCATCAGCATTTCTATTAAATCCATGAACCACAATAATAGCACCTGTTATATTCCATATAGAATCTAAAGGAAATGAAGAATAATAATTAAAAGACCACTCTGAATCAGAATCTAAAATCAACGTATTTAAACAATCAGCTGTAGAATTTAAGCATGGAAATTGATCATCATTTACAGGAATAACACTTCCAACATCTGTAACAGACTTTTCTTCCGCACATGAATAAAAAATAATCAAAAATAGGAATAATATTTTCTTCATAAATAAAAGGGATCAATTAATATATTGATCCCTTTTTCATTAATTTATTTTATAATAAATAAATTTATTTAATTAAAAGTAACTTACGAGATTGACTCATTTCATTCATTCTCAATCGGTAAATATAAACTCCACTTTCCAGCTTAGAACCTGACATGTTCCTTCCATTCCAAGAAACTGAATAATTACCAGCAACCAAACCTGGCATTTTTACTTCCCAAACATTTTCACCATTCATATTATAAATAGATAAATGTGCATTTCCTCTACTAGTAATATCAAATGCAATATTTGTTACAGGATTAAAAGGATTTGGATAGTTCTGTTTCAAGTTAAATTCTTTGGGATAAAACAACTCTTCTTGTGAAGAAACTGTTTGACAATCATAATAATGCCAACCTGCAATAAGATCCATATCTGCTTGAGCGCTAGTATTTTCAGCATCTGGCTCTAAACCAGGTTCCGTACTATAGTACAATGCAGTGACATTCCACTCGCTTAACTCAGCAGTTGTACTGCTACATGTATCATCAACGCAACCTCTTGACATAGTCCAATCCCCAGCATTACCTGCGCATACGGATTCTTTTCTTGTTAAAATAGCAAAACGTGTAACTCCATAATTGCTAGTACCATCGGAATTTGGAGGACCAATCTCTCCTGCGACATGCCAACTGCTACCGGGATCGCCTAATGTATCTCCAACAGCATCCAGTAATTCCGCATTCGAAACCCAATCACTAACTTCATTACTCGAAATACCAACACCTTTAAATAAACCAACTGCATCATCCCCACTGATCTTTAACGGTTCTTCATCAACATCAGATAAAACAATATCAGCTATACTTGTGATGCCATCATCAGATGCAGCTCTAGCAATTATAACTGTTGATCCTGATGCAACGGTTCCATATAAACGAACAATGGTATTGTGACTTGAGTGTATACCAAAAGGTCCCCCTGCAGAACCTTTAATCAGAGCATAATCTGAAAGGTCAATATCAGAATCCGTGGGATTATATAATTCAATCATTTGGCTATATACTGGAGCTTCTCTAATTCCTGCATACCAATCACTAATAAATAAATCTTGTCCTGTAACCGCTGAAAGAAAAAGACTAAAAATAAGAAAATAATGTTTAAACATTTAGAAACCTCAAAAGTTATTATTAAGAAGATTTTATTATGGTAAATATTAAAAAAATTATTTTAACATAATCATTTTATTTTTTGCTATAGTTTCATCAATTCTAATTTGGTATACATAAACCCCAGAGCTCAAATCTTTATTGAAATGATTAGTCCCATCCCAGATAGCTGAATGATTACCAGGTGCTTGATTTTGGATTTTAAATTCTTTGACATGATCACCTAATATATTATATATATTTATATATATATCATTTGTAGTATGTGTTTCATAATAAATTTTAGTTATTGCATTAAATGGATTAGGAAAATTGTACGTGATGGTAAATTCATTAGTAATTTGACTATAATTTGTATTTAAAAAATCTAATTCATTACAGTTACCATTACCAAAAATTGCCTTTCTACCACAAGATGAATTAAATACATAATAATTATCATGATCCATATTTGGTATAACCGCATGCTGATGATTATTTACTATTTGATTCCCAAAATAATATTGTAAATAATTATAATAAATGATTGATCTTTCATATCGATTATTTCCTTGTGTTTCAGATGCGCAATCAGTTGTTCCACCATTATCTGATGAACCGACTAAGTACACAACATTTCTACGTTCATATCGGGATCGAATGGAGTCAACGCCTGCTAAGGACATATAACTATTTAAGTCATCTAAACCGTATTTATATTCATTATATCCACTGCATCCACTTGGAATATCAAATTGATCAGTTGAGCCAGCAACTCTACGTTCATTATTCATATATAAATATGAAGAAGGACTACCAATTATAAATCGAATTGGTACAGAAAATTCACTAAAAAGAAATTCTGTAATATTATTGCCACCAATATATCTGTTTACAAACTGTCCACCTGCAGAAAATCCAGCAAATACAATTTGCTCTAGCATTGGATTATTTAATGCAATCTGATGCAAAAGAGAATCTATAATTGCATAAGAACTTATTCTAAATGGTCTAGTATCAGAGCTAGTATTACCCGATAAATACCCTGCAGTCCAATTTGTTGTATTTGTCCAAAAAAATACATCATCTGTCAAATTATCATTACTCAAATCTTGTGAACGTAAAAATTGCGGTGCAATAATTATGGTGGAGTCCATATTGCCAGTTGCATTTACGATTGCAAATATATTATTGTAATAATCATCGGCATTTCTATTTGCTCCATGGAGATATATAATAGCAAGCTTTGTATGATTATTATATTCATTTAAAGAATAATTACTATAATAAGGTAAACTAAGAGAATCATTCTCTTCATAGATAAAGAAACGATTTGATCCGATATTTACTTGGGCAAGAATAATATTTGATAACACAAATATATTTAGTGCTAACAAATATTTTAAAAACATTCTACGGGATTAATTTAACATGGAAGCACCAAGCGCTGGAGCCTCATCACCAAGATCATTCAAAACAATTTTGACACCGTCCAATCCATTACCAATAGAATATTTGTCAGCATTTTCTCTTACTATTGGTAATAAATCAGATTCTAATTCATGGTAAATAGTTCCACCAATTATAATTCGTTCAACGCCGGTAATATTTATCACGTTTGCAATTCCAATTCCTAAAGCACGTGCTTGATATGTAAGTAATTCAGAAACAACTGTATCACTTTTTCGCCAAGCATCAAAAATATCTGCAGCTCGGAAACTACTTGGATCAATTACACAACTACTACCAAAATTAATTTTTTCTTCAAGCATAGTTTTAAAACCGTGATAGCTTACAATTGCTTCCAGGCAACCATGGCGCCCACATTTACATATAGGGCCATCTATATCAACAATCATATGCCCAACTTCTGCTGCAGTGGAGTTATATCCAGTAATTAGCTCTTCATTATATATATATCCACCTCCTAAACCTGTCCCTGGATAAAATGTAAATAAAGAGGAAACTCCTTTCCCTGCCCCAAAATTATATTCAGCCAAGGTAGCCATATTTACATCATTCCCTAGCTTAACTTCTATATCAGCTCTTTCTTTCAATAGTGATCGAACAGGAAGATTATTTTGATTAAAAGCTGTGAGCTGCTTTGCTTCTCCTTTTTTATTATCAATTGGGCTGGGCAAAGCAATGCCTACAGAGATAATTTCACTATCCATTACATTGTTAGCTAACTCCCTATAAACATCAGCAATTTGATCCATCACAGCTAGAATATCAGCTCTATTAGATAAACGGTGTTTTTTTCGATGGACTACATTAAAACTACTATCAGTTACAACTCCTAATACTTTTGTACCACCTAGATCAAGCCCTATCCTATACTTCATAAATATGATGTCTCATTATTATACATTATCCACTGCTTTCTTCAAAAGTGTATTTACTTTCTTAGCAAGATTATACAGTTGATTATTTTTAACAATAGTCATCATTTTATCTGCATCAATAGCTGCAATCGTTGTAGAGGAGTCTTCATTTTCCCATAAAACTACATTACATGGCAATAATAATCCAATGGCCTGCTCATCCTCCAACGCTTCAAATGCTAGAGGGGGGTTACAAGCTCCTAGAATAGTGTATTTTTGAAAATCCTTATCTAGCTTTTTCTTTAAGGTGCTTTTTACATCTATTTCAGTTAATACTCCAAATCCCTGCTCTTCTAAGGATGATCTAATACGATCATCTACTTCTTCAAAAGATAATTCTACCGTCCTTTTATAACCATAATTCATACAGTATTCTCTATAAAGGGAACTGTTGAATTATTGAAGCAATTGAAGCTGTTAGCTTTTTTGCATAAGGAATGTGAATAAATTCATTAGGACCGTGAGCATTAGATTGTGGTCCAAGAATTCCTGTTATTACAAATTGTGCATTTGGAAATTTTTCACCTAACATCGCCATAAACGGTATCGTCCCACCTTCTCCCATGAATAAAGCAGGTTTATTAAAATAGGCATTAGAAGCTTCCTGAATTGCAGAATCCAACCATGGGTCTAATTCGGGAGCATTCCAGCCAGTAGCTGGCTCATCAAATTCTACCGTAATACTTGCATTATTGGGAGAATTTTCTGTTAATTTTCTTTTCATAACTTTCACAGCAATTTCTTTGTCAAGCGTTGGGGGAATTCGCATAGATAGCTTTACTTCTGTATAAGGGCGTAATACATTGCCTCCATCTTTAACAGGTGGAACTCCATCCATCCCTACAACAGAAAGCGCTGGTTTCCATGTTTGTCTAAGAGTTCCTTCAATTGGATCGCTTGTAGTAGCATTCATTGACCCATGCCATGGGAATTGATCTAATTCTCCAGCTAATGCATCCACCATTTTCTTTGCATCTTCTATTCTTCTTTCTGGAATATTAACATTTAGATCTTTAAGTATAATTTTTCCGGTTTTCTCATCTTCTAACCGTGAAAGTAGTTGTCGTAGTACTCGGAAGGAGGATGGAACAAGACCACTTGCAGATCCCGAATGAACCCCTTCCGTCAATACATCTACACGAACTGTACAACCAATGAGACCCCGTAAAGAAGTTGTTGTCCAAAATTGTTCATAGTTACGTGCTCCAGAATCAAGGCAAACTACTAGATCAGGTTTTCCAATTATCGATGCACAGTGATCCATATAGAATGGTAAATCAGGCGACCCACTTTCTTCTGAAAATTCAATCAAAATAATAATTCTTGGATGATTTATGTTCTGATCTTTCAATGAACGTACAGTAGCAATGGAAGCAAACATAGCATATCCATCATCAGCTCCACCTCGACCATACAGTTTATCACCATCTAAAACAGGATCCCATGGACCAAGACCTTCTCTCCATCCTTCCATTTCAGGCTGCTTATCCAAATGTCCATACATAAGAATATTCCCTTGCCTATTTCCTGGGCAATCGATCATTATCAATGGTGTTCTGTCATCTTCTTGGAAGATATGAACAGTGCTTCCCTCTGGCTTATGTTTTTCTGCCCAATCACTTGCTAGCTTTAAAACTTTAGACATATGTCCATTTTTCAACCAATCAGGATCAAAATCAGGAGATTTATTTGGTATTTTTATATAGTCTATTAATATTGGGGTAATATGTTTATCCCAAAATTCGTTTATGTAGCGATCGTTTTTTGAATGATTTATCATTTTCGATAAAATTTAGAGCTGGAATTTCGTTTTTATTAATTAAGTATCAAGCAATTTTTTAAATAAAATATTTGAAAACTATTTTTTATAGAATATATAAATTCAAAATAATTATTATGGCAAAACATCCGTTATACTTTTTCATAATGAATATTCTGGTTTTTGTTTTTGCACAAGAACATCCAAGTATTCATAAAATTCAGCTTGAGTATTATAATAAGAACTATATTGAACTACCTAGGCAAGATACAAGAGAATCTATTATCAATAAACAAAACCGCTCAAGTGGCCCTAATCGAGAAGTGTTTGGTTATCACCCGTACTGGATGGGTACTGCATGGCAAAATTATAATTACAATCTAATTTCTACTATTGCCTTTTTTAGTGCAGAAGCAACTGCACAAGGTAACCTTAGCAATCTTCATGGTTGGCCAGTGACTGGTCTAATAAATTTGGCGCATACAAATGGGGTTAATGTGGTCCTTTGTGTAACACTCTTTGATAATGAAGATTTGATTACATTATTAAGCAATCCATCCTACAGAGAAAATCTAATTAACAATCTTTTAACACAAGTACAAGCTGGAAATGCTGATGGCGTAAATATTGATTTTGAATCATTTCCACCATCACAAAAACAAAATATGGTTCAATTTATTACTGATCTTACCAATACGTTTCATACTGAGATACCCGGCTCTCAAGTTACATTAGCAACACCGGCTGTGGATTGGAATAATGGATGGGATTACAATGCTCTTGCAACTATTAGTGATGGATTATTTATTATGGGTTATAATTACTATTATGGCGGAAGTTCATCCACTGGGCCAGTTGCACCACTTTACAGTAATGGCATTTCCGTTTCTTGGACAATAAATGACTATCTGGATAAAACAAATAATCAGTATGATAAATTGATTCTTGGATGTCCATATTATGGTTTTGAATGGTCCGCTTCATCTGCATCTAGTGGTGCATCTACATTAGATTATGGTTCTGCAAAATTTTATTCTGAAATGGAAGGAAATGCATTATCATACGGAAAACTCTGGCATGAATCTTCCCAAACTCCTTGGTATCGATATCAAAATCCCAATTGGTATCAAGGGTGGTATGATGATAGCTTATCATTATCACTTAAATATGATTTTGCCATTGAAAATGATCTATTAGGTGTGGGTGTATGGGCAATGGGCTATGATGGGAACAATCCTGAACTGTGGGATCTATTATCCTCAAAATTTATTACTAATGGATTAAATGCATCTTCAGATTCTAGACTTTCTCTACCAGTTGCCCCTATGATTAATGCGCTTTATCCTAATCCTTCAAATTCATCAATAAAATTGGATTTTTCATCAAACTATAAAAATAATAATGCAAAAATATCTATTTTTGATATATTGGGACGTCCTGTAGACACTAAAAGTATTTTACTAAATGGAAATAAAAATTATAGCTGGGTATGGGATGGAACAGATATGCTGGGACAAGAGACACCTGCAGGTATTTATTTTCTAATTATAACAATCGATCAATATATAGAAAGTAGAAAAATCACATTATTAAAATAATGAAAAATAATTGTTTGATATTTTTTATATTTATTACAAACCTATTAGCTGCTCAAGCATATGAGTCTATCCACCAATTACAATCAAAGTATTATAGCTCTATTTCTACTCCTCCAGTAGATAAAGTTCATGTAAAAACTGGTATAGATATTCTCTTAGATAAAAAACAAAACTTAATTGCTGATAAAAGAATTGCTCTTGTTACAAACCAAACTGGCGTTGATCAATATGGAGTCGCTAATTATAAAAGATTAATGGACTTGGAAAACACAAAACTTGAAGTGGTTTTCTCACCTGAACATGGAATATTTGGGGAAACAGATAAAGAAGTTACTTATAATGATGGAATTAAGAATTTACCAAAAATATATAGTTTATATGGTGCGGTACGCAAACCAACTAGAGAGATGCTTGATAGCATTGATATAATTATTTATGATATTCAAGATATTGGGGCGCGTTTTTATACATATATATCAACTTTAGGTTTGGTTATGGAAGCAGCTGCAGAACTAAATATACCAGTACTGGTTTTAGATAGACCAAATCCAATTCGTGGCGATATTGTTGAAGGGCCAATACTAGATATTGAATATCAATCATTTATTGGTAAATATCCTATACCTATTCGATATGGCTGGACCGTTGCTGAACTTGCTGAAAAAATAATTCAGGAAAATTGGATTAATCCAACTCCTCAATTGACCGTTATTCCAATGGAGGGATGGAATACATCATTATGGTATGATGAAACTACTCTACCATGGATTAAACCATCACCAAATATTCCAAATTTAGAGACTGCATTGATTTATCCAGGAATGTGTTTATTAGAGGGGACAAATATAAGTGAAGGAAGAGGAACGAATAACCCATTTCAATGGTTTGGAGCACCATGGATAGATAGTAGAGTTTTATCTCAGAAACTTAATAATTTAAAATTATCAGGTGTTGTTTTTGTGCCAAAATCATTTATACCTATTTCCATCCCTGGCGTAGCGGATAAGCCAAAATATGAGAATCAACTTTGTTATGGAATTGAGATCAGAGTTGTTGATCGGAATAAATTTAACAGTGTTAAATCTGGAGTAAATATTTTAAAAACAATAAATGAAATGTATCCTGATTCTCTTATTATTAAGGAAAAACGTTTGAATAAACTTTGGGGAAGTGATACACTTTTAACAGAATTGAAAGAAAAAAAAGTGTCAAAAAACTTCTTTGCAGCGGAAGCAATAACAATATTATTATTATTTATTTTATTAATTAATTAAAGATTTTGATAATTCTTACAGCAAATAGAATATCATGGATGAAAATATTCTTTCTTTTAATTTTCTTTTTACAATGTAGCAATCCGCCAACTTTATATAATATTTCAGGATACAAAAAGGCAATTGATCCAATTACTTCGGTTATCCAATCTTCTGGTTTGCAAACAAATATTGGTATTAAAGTAATAGATTTAAAATCTAATGAAACTATATATGAATGGAACCCTAGCTCATTATTTAATCCTGGAAGCAATGCAAAATTATTTACCTGTATAGCCGCATTAGCTTTACTTGATACAAATACCACGTTTTCTACATCAGTATATCAAGATACGAACGCTATTTATATAGTTGGTGGTGGCGATCCTCATTTTAGTATTGATAAATTAGATACAATTTCACAGATAATAAGTGACACAATTAAACTTCACTTAGGTAGAGACTATTGGTTTTTAAATAATCGTGTTCGTATGCGGTCAATAGATTTAGCAAAAAGAATCGATTATGTAGTGGTAGACAATTCTATATATGATAATATTTATTTTGGACCCGGATGGATGTGGGATGAAGGATCATGGTGGCATGCTAGTCAAGTTAGCGCTATGTCATTAAATGAAAATTGTATTGATTTTTATGTTAAACCTGGGAAACTAGGAAAACCAATTATAATAAATACGTATCCAACAACAAATTTTATAAGTATTCAAAATGAGTCAAATACAGTTAATGATACTATCAATTTTAAAACATTAAAAATTAAACGTGATTGGGAAAGTCAAACAAACAATTTCATTGTATCAGGTAATGTGATGGATACGTCTTCTATAGATACTTTACAAAGAAACATACATGACCCAAGTTTATTTACGGGAACAGTTTTTTCAGAGATGCTTATTAATAAAGGCTTAGATATCAAACATGTTGTTAAAGGTGTTGTCCCAAATAATGCAACTAAAATTACTGAACATGAATCCAAGCCTATCTTTCATTCTCTTAATGGATTAATGAAAAAAAGTGAAAACCTTACTGCTGAGTTATTGGTAAAACATATTGGATTAACTGTTTTTGATACTGTTGGTTCGTGGAAAAATGGTTTGCTTGCAATTAAAACTTTTTTACATGATTCAGTAGGGATAGATACAAATACATTTAGTTTAAGTGATGGTTCAGGACTATCAAGATATAATTACACAAGTCCAAATCATTTTATATCTGCTCTTTCATGGGCATATAATAATAAAAATATTCGTAACAAATTTTTAGATACATTTCCTAGGGGTGGTCTTGATGGAACATTAGAAAATAGATTAGAAAATATTGATTCAACTACTACTGTTTTGGCAAAGACTGGTTCTCTTTCAGGGGTAAGTTGTTTATCAGGTTACATTATTTCAAAGACAAATAGTCCTCTTGCTTTTTCCATTTTAATAAATGGGTTTGTTAATTCATCTTTACCATATCGTAATCTTCAAGATGAAATAGTTTATTCACTATCAAAGATAAAACTATGATAAAACCCAAGAGATTAAATCCTGGGTCTACTATAGGAATAATTAGTCCATCTTATTGGATTGACAATCATATTTTAGAACAAGCATCAAAAATTTTCTCTGATCGTAATTATAAGTTAGTTTTTGGGAAAACTATTCATTCAAAAAAAGGTCCATTCGCTGGAAGTGCCAAAATTCGAGCTGAAGATATTCATACAATGTTTTTAGATCCGAGTATTGATGCAATTGTATGTGCTCGTGGAGGATACGGTGCAAATAAAGTCATACCTTTACTAGATTATGAACTGATAAAAAATCATCCAAAAATATTTATCGGTTATAGTGATATCACTGCTTATTTAATATCAATTACTCAACGTACTAAATTAATAACATTCCATGGACCAATGTTAACTACATACAAATATGGCTTTGAAGAATATAGCTATAATCAAATGATAAATATATTATCTGGTAAAAAGAAGATTGATGTTCTCTCATCTAATAAAATAAAACCTCATATTCTAAAACAGGGAACTGCTGTTGGACCTTTATGGGGAGGAAATTTAACATTAGTAATAAATCGACTTGGGACAAATGATCAAATCAATACTAATAATTCTATACTTTTTTTAGAAGATTTAAATGAATATTACTACTCTTTTGAACGTATGCTCATTCATCTACAAAAGGCAGGTGTATTTGATAACATTAAAGGTCTTATCATTGGAGAATTAATTAATATGAAAGATGAAGATGTACCATTTGGAAAAACAATTGATGAGATTGTAATGGATATATGTGGGGAAAAAGATTTTCCTATAGTAACAAATTTTCCATGCGGTCATGGCACACACCAAGCCACTTTACCTATTTCATTACCTGTGAAAATGAAAGCAGAAAGTGATTTATCAATCAAGCTTCTTGAACCAGCGGTTCAATGATTTTTTACTTACATATAAATAATTGTTTTCAGTATTCATGTTTATATAAAACTAAATATTTGCGTATTTAGTTATGACTAGATATAAACAAGATTTAGGATTGAAAGAATCTGTTGCAATAGTAATTAGTAGGATAATAGGATCAGGAATATTTCGTGTTCCTGCATCAATTATGGCACTTGTTGGTTGTACATCATTATTTGGTGTCGTTTGGATAATCGGAGGAGCAATCACAATTTTTGGTGCAGTTATATATGCAGAATTATCTGCCATGATGCCAAAATCTGGAGGACCTTATGTATTCTTAAAAGCTGCCTACGGTCCTTATATTGCTTTTATAAGGGGTTGGGCAATGTTTTTTGTTTCAGAAACTGCATCAATTGTAGCGGTTGCATTAGTTTTCTCAGAATATATTAGCTCTATATGGTTTATTGTTTATGGAAATCAATTTGATTTGGTTAGTATATTTTTTTTATCCTTAATCACAATATGGATATTAACATTTATTAATTTATTCGGCGTTATTCTTAGTGGGAGGGTTCAGGTCTTTTTCAGTATTATTAAAATTTTTGCATTGGGTGCAATTATTGGAACAACCCTTACAGGATTTAGTACTGGAAATATATCTAATTTTAGTGATCCATTTTGGCCAGAATCTTTTGGATGGCATACAATATTATCTATAGGAGCTGCTTTACGATATGCATTTTTTGCATTTAGCGGATGGGAAGGCGCAACTTATATTGCAGAGGAAGTAAAAGAACCTCAGAAAACTCTTCCACTTTCTTTATTTATAGGTATTGCAGGGGTTATGCTTCTATACATAGGTGCTAATATTGGCTATTTATACCAATTAGACGTTGAAGCAATTAAAGAAAATAAATGGGTTGCCACCGCAGCAATGCAAGTTGTACTTGGTACCTCTGGGGGTATATTAATATCACTTGCAGTTGCAATTAATGCCTTTGGCAATATTAGTACTCAAATTTTAACGAAAAGCCGTACATGGCATGCAATGGCGCGGGATGGTCTATTTTTTAAACAGTTCAAAAATCTCCATCCAAAATATAATACTCCTAACAATGCTCTTATTGGTCAGGGTATATGGGCAACAGTGTTGCTAATTTTTTCTGTTTTATCTACTTATAATCAATCAGGCATTACTGGAACCAATACCTATGAAACAATTATTGATTTTTTCTCAGCAACAAGTACAATATTTAATATTCTAACATTTGGATCAATTTTTATTCTAAGAAAAAAATGGGCAAATAAATATCGTCCTTATAACGCTTTATTTTATCCTTGGAGTATGGTAATCGTACTTTTACTATATACTTCCTTTCTAATTATTACATTAATTACAGCTTTTATCCCATCGCTTATTGGTTTTGCTCTAACTCTTAGTGGTACTTTTTTCTACAGAAAAATCAAAGAATAAATTAGTTATTTTTAAAAATAACTAGAAATCAGAGATAATAACCATGCGGTTAATAATCCAAAATAAATGCCCATAATATTTCCCAAAACGCCCATGAGCAATCCTACTGGTGCAAGTGATTTTTGATATACACTCGCTATTATTGGAGCACTTACCACACCACCTATATTTGCTTGACTGCTTGTAGCAATTAAAAACATTGGTACTTTAAATAAACGCCCGCCAATAAAAAGTATAGTGGCATGCACTACAATCCAACACACGCCAACAAGTAAAAATAATGGAGCATGTATAATCGCATTAAGGTTTGCCTTTGCACCAATAGTAGCTAATAATAAATAAAGAAAAAAGTTGCCAATATGTGAAGCTCCAGCATTTTCTAATCTAGATAACGGAGTAAGTGATAATATAATTCCTAAAATACTTACTAAAATAATTGTCCACCCAAAACTAGTTATAATTACCCCAATATCTGGAAGCCATTCACCAAATTTTAAGGATAAATACCCTCCTAACATTCCAATAGTTAACATGGTAATTAAATCACTAAAATCTATTGGCCTTCTTTTGGAATCAATATCACCCATTTGGATATTAATATTTTTAATAAAAGAATTATCAATTCCATTCCACCTATCAATTCGTTCTTGAAAAGAAGAGAAAAATATTACAATTCCCATCCAGCCATACCCTACCACCGTATCAACAATAATCATTATTCCAAATAAATCATCTGATGTTCCAATTGATGCTCCTACCGCAACCATATTTGCACTTCCACCAATCCAACTTCCTGAAAGGGCTCCTAATCCTTTCCAAGAATCATTTGGTAACCAAGTTGCAAAAATAGAAAATGATATTATCCCTCCAATGACTATACTTAATGTTGCAATTAACATGATAATAATTACCTTGGAACCAAGTTTTTTTAATGCAAGAATATTTGATGATAGGAGAAGTAAAATTAATGCAGGTGGAAGTAAATAGGTTTTTATCCAATCATATAAAATTGATGATTCTGGTAGGATTCCTAACGTTGTAGAAAACATTGGAAGGAAATATATCCAAATAACTGTAGGTAAGTACTTAAATATCCATGAAAATTTTGATTTGGAATTAAGATAGTATATAAATCCAATTAAGGTTATTAAATAAACTAAAATTCCTACTGGATCTTCTAAGTAACTCATGAAGTCATTTTCCCTAAAATTACAGATTTATTGGCACCAGTAACTGAAGGTATATTTCCAGGAATTTCTTTGATATTAGCTACAGCAAAGAATGCAAAACCAAGAGCTTCTTTACTATCAGTTGATATATCAAATTTATTTGAAGGGACAACTTGAATTGGATCAAAAAGATCATTTAAATATTGGATTACACATGCATGGTGTGCTCCACCCCCACTAATAATTAGTTTTTTAACACTATGATTGCTAATAAACTTTTTACATCCCAGAAATACTGACTTTGCAGTAAAAAAAGATAATGTTGCCAATTGATCTTCAAAATTAAGTTTATCAATATCTTTAAAATGTTTGTCTAACCAAACTATACCAAACTGATCTCTACCAGTTGACTTTGGTGGGCTTTGGATAAAATATGATTGTTTTAACCATTTGGATACAATTTCTTTATCTGAAGAGCCCTTAAGAGCAATCTGACCATTATTATCAAATCCATTATCAAATTTTCTTATATAGGTTTCATCTAATAACGACATTCCAGGACCCGTATCGAAACCTATAATGTCTTCAGTAATATCTGATGGTAAAAATGTTACGTTTGCTATTCCTCCAAGATTCAATGTTATTACTGAAAAATCATTATTTCGAAATAACCATTCATCTATTTTTGGCATTAGAGGTGCTCCAGTGCCACCAGCATCTATATCTGCAGTTCTGAAATCTGATATTACAGGAATATTTAATTTTTTTGCTAAATAATGAGGAGAGCCAATTTGTAAAGACAATTTTCCACTAATATGATTTATTGTTTGCCCATGAGAACCTATTAGTTCAACGTTATTTATTTTATTTGATTGTAAATAATTATACAATGTATCAGCATACCATTTACCTAAATTATCATCTAGTTTGTAATGATCTTTGAGAGGATTATAAACTGCATATCTTATTTTTTGTTTTAGATTATTTGGATATGGAATAAAAGTATCACCGATTAATTTATATTTAACATTTTCATTTAGACATATATCAGCAATAACAATATCTAGGCCATCCATAGAAGTACCTGTCATCAAACCAGCAGCTCGAATTTTTTCTTTTGAGGATAATTTCATATCGTAATTACTAAATTTTGACTTGAGAGATTAGGAGTCTTTTTCTAGTCTCTTAATATTTCATATTCATAAAGTGAAGCTAATTAAACCCAAGTATAGATTTTAATAATGTATTGTGAAATTTTCTACGGACGTGTTTAATCCTAGAGTTTTCGCGGGTTGGATAGACTCTGTTTGTTAGTAATACTATAATTAGCTCTTGCTCTGGATCTATCCAAAAAGAAGTACCCGTGTATCCTAAATGACCAAATGTCTTATCTGAAAAGTAATCTCCCGCGCTACTTGTACCATCTCTATCAGGTCGATCCCATCCATAACCTCTATTTGCATCATCCACTGTACTCTGTCTTGAAGTAAATGAAAAAATTAAATCCTTATCAAGTATCTTTTTTTCTCCAACTATTCCATCATCTAATAACATTTGACCATATTTTCCTAAATCTTCTGCATTAGAAAATAATCCTGCATGAGCTGATATGCCTCCAAGTAAATTTGCATTTTCATCATGTACGTAACCATGTGCAGTCTGTTTAGGAAAAAGATCATAAGATAGGGTCTTCGTAGGGCCAAATATGCTAGTAGATAAATTTGCAATTTCTCTTTTAAAAGAGGTTTTTGAAGTTCCTATTGGAATCACAGTTCTTTCAGTTGGAGGAATATTTTTCCATTGGTTTGCAGGAGGATTATAAAACGTATTTTTCATTTCAAGGGGCGAATAAAACCACTCACTTCCTAGCGCATGAAGGTTATTTCCACCTATTCTTTCTAAAATTGTTCCTAATAGTATCATACCTAAATCGCTATATTTATATTCAGAACCTGGTTGATATGTCAGTCTACGTTTGATAATATTTTCAAGAACATCTCCCCTACTTTTATATTTATTTTCTAGAAAATAGCGATGATAAGCGCTTAATCCTGATTCATGGATTAATAAATGGCGTATTGTAATTGTATCTTTTCCAGATTTATAGAATCCTGGAAAAAATTCACTAATGGGTTGATCAAGATTAAGCTCTTTATCATTCACTAATTTCATTACGATTGGAGTTGCAGATAATACTTTTGTTATCGATGCAAGATCAAAAATAGTCTCTGTAGAAACTTCTTTTGCTTTATAATAAGTATGATAACCAAAGCCCTTAGATAATATTGTTTTACCATGTTGTGAAATATATACTTGAGCTCCAGGGAAAATTTTAGCCTCTACTGCACTATCAATTATAGATAGAGAATAAGATATATCTGCTTTTTCAAGAAAAGTGCTATCAGGGTGTACAAGAATTTGATCACCCCTTTTTAATTCTTTATTTAATTCAACTGGTAATCGACCAGTTATAGGAACGTCAGTTAATAATGCATTTGCCGCAGCTTCTACTAATACACTACCATATCCGTACGCAGCTAAATAAGTATCAATATAATCGTAGGTTGGTAAATAAGGACTACCAAAGCTAGTTACGATAAAAGGGATTCCATTTTGATATAGTCTCTTTATTAGACTTGCATAACTATCATCTATAGTTGCTATGCCTTTATTCATACGTATTCGCACAAGAATTGATACTAATGTCAAATCAATATCTTTTAACTCATTTATTATTTCATTTATATTATTATCATTTACTTTTTCAGTTACAATAATTTCTTTTAAATCTGGATAAGCACCATTTAATTTATTTTTCATAGGGAGTAAATATTTTTGAGAGTTTTTATCCTCAGTAATTGATAAGTGAGCAATGTTATTATAATTTGAAACTTTTTTTAATAAATCATATTTATCTTTTATAACTGTGATAGATAATTGAGCTATTTTATTTGCGATGTTTATATGATTAGGATTGCCAATTATCAACTTACTTTTTTCCCAATCTCTTATTCCTTTATCTACCATTAGATTAAGTTCTTCTTTTGCTAGCCAAATCCTTTTCACAGACTCATTAATTCTCTCCTCAGTAATACGCCCAGATAAAACGGCTTCTTTTATAGCGTTTATTGTTGAGTCTACATCAAGAGGTAATAAAATAATATCAGCACCTGCCTCCACTGCTCGCACACAAGCTTCAGAAGATTTAATATTATTTAATGCTCCCATCTCCATAGCATCAGTGACAACTAGTCCATCAAATCTCAATTTTTTTCTTAACAACCCATTAGTAATCACTGATGATAAAGTTGCTGGTTTTTTTGAACGATCGATACCAGGAGTAATTACGTGAGCCGTCATTACCATTTTCACTCCATTTTTTACTGAGGATTTAAATGGAGGTAATTCAATTTTTGAAAAATCTTTTTTATTTCCATATATCACTGGCAACCTTGTATGGCTATCTGTTGCAGTATTTCCATGGCCTGGAAAATGTTTGACACACGCATATACATTTTGTTCCTGGACACCACGAATAAATGAATTTCCAAATATACTTACCAAACGCGGATCATCTCCATAAGATCTGAAATTAATAATAGGATTATCTGGGTTATTATTTACATCCATCACAGGTGCAAAAATCATATTGACTCCAAATGCTTTCGCTTCAATAGCAGTAATTTTACCCTGTTCATACGCTAGGATATTG
The DNA here is from genome assembly GCA_004321715.1 of bacterium. Classification (GTDB taxonomy): domain Bacteria; phylum Fidelibacterota; class Marinisomatia; order Marinisomatales; family TCS55. The sequence continues at coordinate 29,057 of SGYN01000002.1, forward strand.
CGGCCCGTTGCAGCTACAGCCATATTGGTTGGGAATAGTGTTGCGCCATCATACCATTGACCAAGCCCTCTTTCATAATCCGCAGCAATAAATAATGGAATATCTGACCAACTTTGAGCTATCTGAATACGTTCAAATGTCTCTTTTAAATCTCCTCCATAAACTACTGCACCTCCAATTCCTATTTCATTTATCCATCTATGAAATTTTTTGTATTCAAATGATGAATCATTTGTTAAGTCTCCTTTTAAACGGAACATAATCATTTGAGCAATCTTTTTTTCTATAGAAAGTTTTTCCCAAGGATCTTGAATAATTTCCGGTTCATCTTTACTAACAAAAATTTGACATCCTGTTAGTAATAGGAAAAACAATAATAGAATATATTTAGGAAAAGTTATTTGGTTATCTTTCATTTCATTTCAAAGTTAAATGCTCTTAATGAAGCATTCTACATTCAATTCTATTCTTGTATAACTTAATGACTAAAAATAGATTACTTAACTAAAAAATTATTATCAACATATAGACAATAAACATATTTAATGAACTCTAAAGAAAAAGAATATATTATTATTGGAATTGATGGTGGAGGATCAAAAGTATCTGCAGGTATTATAGATTCAAAAGATATATCAACTTTCACTATCAAATCATTATCACAACAATATTATAATGAAAGGTCAGAATTTAATTCTGATTTTTCTCCAGTGGCTATGGATATCCAATTAAATGAATATAATACTGAGGAATACAATGTAACTAACGATGAGGTTCTTCAAGGAAACGCAATAATAGAATCATTTCATAACTCTATCATTAATTTAAATATTGATAAACCCGTTTTGATGGGAATTGGAATGGTAGGTTTAAAAACAAAAGATTTAAGAGGTATCGGGGCTATTGCTAATGGGCCAAGAATACCAAAGTTTTGTATACAATTAGAGAATGTATTACATAAATCTAACATTCATTTATATAAGCCAATTCAATATATTGGAAGCGATGCTGATAATTGTGGAATTGGTGAAGAATATGGAAAAGATGGCTTATTCAAAGATATACAAAATGGCTATTATATAGGAGGGGGTACAGGTACTGCAGATGCATTAAAACTTAAAAATGAATTGATTCCCTTTGATAGCATATCTTCATGGATAGCTAAATCATGGGAAATATTAAATGAAAATAATATTTCCATGGAGCAGTATACATCTCTTAAGGGTATTCAATCTATCTATAGTAATTATTCCGAAATACCAATAAATGAACTTTGTAATGAATCAATTTATGCAAATGAGATATTTTCAAGAGCACTAAAAAATGAACAAGCGGCTATATTAACTTGTGAGGATATAACTAAATATATGTCAATATTAATTGTAGAACGGATTGAAACAATCTTTAGTGGTTGGCAAAATAAATTTGAACTATTAAATCCTAAACATAGTTTGTTAATAAATAATCATCCATACAAAAATAATTTGTTAGAACGTATAATTATAGGTCAAGGTCTAGGTAAATTATTTCATCTATCAAAAAATACACCTTTACTTTGGGATCCATTACATAATAATATTTATGATATGATACAGAAGTCTAGGGTACTACCATCAGAAGCAAAAAAATTCTTTTTTGAAAATGGTACTCTGAAAAAAGGTTTTATTATGACCTCAAACTTGGATAATTCTGCCCTTTTGGGTGCAGGTGTAACAGCAATTTATAGCTAATTATGAATAACGAGTCTAACAGACTACTTGCTCTTGATTGTTTACGTGGACTAACTATTGCTTTTATGATTATTGTTAACACTCCTGGTAGCTGGTCGTATGTATATAGTCCTCTACGGCACGCAAAATGGCATGGGTGTACTCCAACAGATCTTGTTTTTCCATTCTTTTTATTTATAGTTGGTGTTGCAATAAGGTTTTCATTTAAGCATTACAATTATGAACCTTCAGTCAGTCTATTAAAAAAAGTTTTTTGGCGTACATTAACTATTTTTGCTTTTGGTCTAATGTTAAATGCATATCCATTCATACGTCAGGATTGGGATTGGTCCAGTTTACGAATTATGGGTGTATTACAGCGCATTGGTTTAGCATATGGATTGGCATCAATTATTTCACTATATATAAAAGATAATAAAATATGGATTCCTTCCAGTATCATCCTTATTGGTTATTGGTGGATATTATATTTATTTGGAGGTAATGACCCATACGGACTTAATACCAACGTGGTACGCGCTATCGATATAGCGCTAATGGGTGAAAAACATCTCTGGCTTGGAAATGGAGTTCCGTTTGATCCAGAAGGATTATTAAGTACCCTGCCTTCATCGGTTACAGTTCTGATTGGGTATTATATAGGTATGCTTATTCAAGAAAATGAGAATCAAAGCTTGCTTGTAAAATCTTTAATAATATATGCTGCAAAAATTGCAGCCATTGGATGGATTTGGGGATTTTTCTTTCCGATTAATAAACCACTATGGACAAGCAGTTATGTTTTATATACTGCTGGAATAGCAACTTTCTTCTTAGCCCTATTTATATTCCTTGTTGATATAAAAAATTATAAAAAACTGTTTTGGCCATTAATGATTTTTGGAACAAACTCAATTTTTGTTTTTGTTGGCTCTGCCATATGGGTGAAAACAATTATTAATATAAAGTTTATACTTAATGGGAATTTAGTTTCAGGTTATAATTACCTATATAGCACAATCTTTCAACCCTTAGCTGGTAATTTCAATGGATCGCTTTTATTTGCATTAGGCCATGTATTAGCTTGGTGGCTAATTTTATACTGGATGTACCGAAAAAGAATATTTATTAAAATATAAATAATTATGTCATTAAATATTTTTATTACTGGTGCAAGTAGTGGTATTGGGGAATCACTAGCATACTATTATTCCCGGAAGCAATATACAATTGGTATAGCAGCTAGAAGAAATAATCGTTTGGAATCCGTTGCAAATGAATGCAAAAAGTTGGGGGGGAATCCGATGATGTATAATATTGATGTATCAGATAGAAAAGAATGCAAAGATGCAATAGAAAAATTTTTGTTTATTACTAAAAGTATAGACATTGTAATAGCAAATGCTGGAATTGGAGGTTATGATAATATTTTAAATGGGGATCCATCCGAAATAAATAAAATATATAATATAAATTTACTTGGTGTAAGCAATACTGTTTTACCATTTATTCCAAAAATGAAAAAGCAACATTCAGGAAGAATTGCAATCATTAGTTCAATTGCATCCTTTCGTGGTATACCAGAACATGGAGGCTATTCATCTAGCAAGGCAGCCTTAAATAATTTAACTGATAGTTGGGGTTATACTCTTAAACCCTATGGAATATCATTAACTACAGTATTGCCAGGATATATTGATACAGAAATGACAAAGGATCATGAATTCAAAATGCCATTTTTAATGAACTCTAATAAAGCTTCAGAAATAATTGCTAATTCAATTCAACGAAAAAGACGCAAATTAATTTTACCCTGGCAATGGAAGTTTATCATCCCAATATTTCGTATTCTCCCTCGATCTTTGATTTTTAGGTTCTCTCCTAACCAAATAAAATGAAAGTAACTTGTTTTTTTATCTTACGTCACTGCAACTTCTTAGAGGTTATGTTTATAGAAATAATACTTGATTGCCAAAACTTTTAACTGTATTTGATTACAACCAATACATTATAGAATGAATGAAATTTTAAAATCCCAACTGGATGAAATTAATTCTGGTGCAAACAGACCAAAGAATGTAGATCAAACCTCAGTAAAAAAACTTGGAGTTCTAGGATCTGGACTAATGGGTCATGGTATAACATATGTATCAGCATTATCTGAAATTGAAGTAGTTATGACTGATTCTTCTCAAGAAAATGCAGATAAAGGGTTTTCAAGAATAGAAGATATTTTACATGACAGTGTTGAACTTGGTCGAATATCACAAAAAAATGCAGATAAAATTCTTAATCGCATAACAACTACAGATAATTACAATCGACTTCAGGATTGTGATTTAATAATTGAGGCAGTATTTGAAGATCGTGATTTGAAAAGAAAAGTTACAACTCAAGCTGAAAGAATCATGGATCAGAATGGAATATTTGCATCTAACACCTCTACTCTTCCTATCACAAGCCTTGCAGAAAAATCTATTCGACCAAAAAAATTTATTGGTATACACTTCTTTTCCCCTGTACACAAAATGAAACTTGTAGAAATTATCAAAGGCAAAAGAACCGATGATGAAACAATAGCAAAAGCTTTTGATTATGTATTAACAATTGGAAAAATACCAATTGTTGTAAATGATAGTCGCGGGTTTTATACATCACGAGTATTCAGTACGTATACAAATGAAGGATTAGCTTTACTAGCGGAAGGGAACCATCCACAAGAAATTGAATCAGCAGGAAAAAAGGCTGGAATGCCGGTGGGGCCCCTTGCCGTAATTGATGAGATAAACCTTGGTTTAGTTGCAAGAATAAGAAATCAAACTAGAGAAGATCTTGCTACTGAAGGAAAAGAACTACCATTATTACCTTCAGATCGAGTAATTGATATTATGACCAAAACTGTGAATCGCTTAGGCAGAGCAAATGGTGGAGGTTTTTATGAGTATCCAGAAAATCAAAAAAAATATCTTTGGCCTCAACTACAGACCCACTTCCCTCCTGCAAAAAATCCTCTAGGGCAAGATGAAATGATAGAAAGAATATTATTTATACAAGCTATAGAAACAATTCGTGCTTATGAAGAAAATGTTGTGACATCTGTAGCTGATGCTAATATTGGAAGTATTTTTGGTTGGGGATTTGACTCTAACAAAGGGGGAACACTACAGTTTGTAAATAACTACGGAATTCAGGAATTTGAAAAAAAATCTATACAATTAGAAAAAAAATACGGTGAACGTTTTAAACCTCCAAAAATGTTGAAAGAAATGTCTTCCAAAAAAGAAATGTTTTAACATAGATAATGAAAAAAAATAAAACTGTTAAAATTGGTTGTGCTTCTGCTTTTTGGGGTGACACTAGTAGTGCTGCACCTCAACTAGTACACAGTAAAAGTATAGATTACCTTGTTTTTGATTATCTGGCAGAAGTTACTATGTCTATTCTTGCAGATGCAAAAATGAAGAATCCTGATTTAGGATATGCAACTGACTTTATCAAACATATTGGTCCTCTTCTAAATGATATAACAAAACAGGGGATTAAAGTTATTAGTAATGCTGGAGGGATTAATCTTAAATCATGTCGGAATGCTGTATTGGAAGAAGCAAAAAAGGCAGGAATAAAATTAAATATCGCAATTGTTGAAGGCGATAATCTCATTAGTGGAGAAAAAACTTTAAGAAGTCTACCAGTTAAAGAATTAGAAACTGATAAAGCTATGCCAGAACAAATTACCAGTATTAATGCATATCTAGGTGCTGCTGGTGTCAGGCGAGCACTTGAACTAGGCGCGGATATGGTTATTACAGGTCGCTGTGTTGATAGTGCAGTTGTGTTAGGTCCATTAATGTATGAATTTGACTGGAAATATAATGAATATGACAAGCTTGCTGCCGGGAGCTTAGCTGGTCACATTATTGAATGTGGGGCACAATGTACTGGTGGAAATTTTACTGATTGGCATTTGGTCAATAATTTTGATAACATGGGGTTTCCTATTGTTGAGGTAGCATATGATGGAAGCTTCATTGTAACCAAACCTGAAGAAACAGGCGGGATTGTTTCATTTGGCTCTGTTGCAGAACAATTTCTTTATGAAATTGGTAACCCTGGGTCCTATCTCCTTCCTGATGTGAAATGTGATTTTACCAATGTTCAAATTGAAGAAATAGATCATGAAAAAGTATTGGTTAAGGGAGCAAGGGGGTTTGCACCAACAGATACTTATAAAGTATCAGCAACATACTGGCATGGTTATCGAATTACAATAGCTGTGATCATTTGTGGAATAAATGCTTCCAAGAAAGCGCAAGTTACTGCTGATGCACTTATTAAAAAGACCAAACATATTTTTTTGGAAAATGGTCTGGATGATTATTCGGATACAAATATATCAATAATCGGAACTGAAACAACTTATGGAAAAAATAGAAATGAAGTAGAACCTAGGGAAGTTTTATTGAAAATTATTGCTAAACACAAACAAAAAGATGCATTAACAATACTTTCAAAAGAACTTGCACAAGCTTCTACCGGAATGACTCCTGGGTTTATCAATATGTTCGGAGGAAGGCCTTCCGTATCCTCATCCATACACTTATTTTCTTTTTTATTTCCTAAAGACCAAATAATTACTACAGTTGATATACATGATAAGGAATATGAAGTTGAAGCCTATACAGCAAAATCAAATTATATGGACACCAATTCAAAAATATCTGGTTTATCTGATAATATAGATATTACTGATACAGAGGTAGCATTGATAAATTTAGCTTATGCACGAAGTGGTGATAAAGGTGATCATTCTAATATTGGAGTCATAGCAAGAAAAGCTGAATACTTTCCATATATTCGAAAAGCACTTTCAATAGAAATAGTAGCAAAATATTTTGCTCACGTTCTTAAAGGCGATGTTGAACGTTGGGATGTCCCCGGAATCAACGGATTAAATTTTTTACTTAAAAATTCATTAGGTGGTGGTGGTATGGCCAGTCTAAATATTGATCCTCAAGGAAAAACATATGCTCAACAACTTTTAGACATAATGATACCAGTTCCCCATATAATTATTGAGCAAACAAAAAATAATCATGACTAATCTACCACATACAAAAAATCTAGAATTAGATATTTCAAAAGACTGGCTTACTATCTGGCTTAATCGTCCCAATAGTCGCAATGCTCTTACCAATGAAATGATTGAGGACTTTAAAAATATTTTTAATTCTATTCGCAACGATCCTTCTATACGGGGAGTTTCTTTTCGTGGTAAAGGAGGAGTATTTTGTGCAGGTGCTGACTTAAAAGAAATTAAATCTATATTTGATGGAAAATCAAAAAAGGAAGATGTAATTCGATTTAGCATGGCAACCGGTAATCTCTTTGAATCTATAAATACTTTACCTCAAGTAACTGTAATGGTGATTGAAGGCGCTGCGATAGCTGGAGGGCTTGGTCTAGCGTGCTGTGGTGATTTTATTATTACACACAAGGATACTCGTTTTTCTTTAACCGAAACAAGGATTGGGCTTTTACCAGCACAAATTTCACCATTCATTATACAACGACTAGGTCTTGTAAAAGGGAAACAATTAATGTTAACAGCAGCACAAATAAATGGAGAAGAAGCTCTAAATATTGGTCTTGCTGATTTTGCTGGTAATACAGCATCTGAACTTGAAAATCTTGAACATAACATTAAAAGTCAGGTATTAAAATGTGCACCGGGTGCAGTTGCAGAAATAAAAGGGTTAATTAACCTTATTACGGATTTACCGAGGAGTGAATTAGTCTCCAAAGCAGGGGATAGTTTTGCTAAACAGGTATTAAGCGATGAAGGTCGTGAAGGTATTGCTTCCTTTCTTGAAAAACGGAAGCCAACATGGGAAGTGTAGAGAAGTCATTTGATATCCTTCGAGCCAATGTACATTCTAAGGTACAATATAAGATTCATAAAATAATAGACTGGATTTATCTAATATCTTCGTGAAATTATAAGAAAAGGAAAAGTAATGAGTATTTTAAAGAATAAAACAGTATTTATCACAGGCGGTAGCCGTGGAATAGGAAAGGCAATAGGAATAAGGTTGGCTAAAGAAGGTGCTAATATAGTAATTGCAGCAAAAACTGTTGAACCACATCCAAAATTACCTGGGACAATTTATACAGCTGCGGATGAAATGGATAAAGCTGGTGGAAAGGGATTAGCAATTTGTACAGATATTCGATTTGAAGATCAAGTTAAAGCTGCTATAGAACAGACTATAGATACTTTTAATGGAATAGATATTCTAATTAATAATGCCAGTGCAATTCAACTTACAGGAACATTAGAAACTGAAATGAAAAGATTTGATCTTATGCATCAAATTAATGTTCGTGGAACATATATGACTTCAAAACAGTGTATACCTTACTTAAAGAAAGCAAATAACCCACATATTCTAAACCTATCACCGCCATTAAATATGGAAACAAGATGGTTCGCTCCCCACGTAGCATATACAATGTCTAAATTTGGGATGAGTATGTGTGTTTTAGGAATGGCAGGAGAATTAAAAAAGGATGGTATTGGAGTAAACGCCCTTTGGCCAAAAACTGTAATTAAAACTGCAGCTGTTCAAAATCTACTAGGGGGTGATAAAGTAATGGAAAAAGCTCGTACGCCTAATATAATGGGTGATGCAGCTTTTGCCATTTTAAGTAAGAAGAGTTCTGAGTGTACAGGAAATTATTTTATTGATGAAGAAATACTACGGTCAGAGGGAGTAACTGATTTTAGTAATTATTCTAATCTATCTGATAGTGAGTTAATGCCAGATTTCTTTATATAGCAAGAATTAATACATTTCATTTATTAACTCTTGGTAGTTATTTATAACTACTTTCCTTTTCACTTTTAATGTAGGGGTTACTTCATCCTTATCTTGATCTAATTCTTCTTCAAGAATACGAAATTTTTTCACTGTTTCATAACTAGCTAAATCTCTATTTAATAGTGAGATTTCACCTTTAATTAAATCAATGACTTTTTGTTTTTTTGTTAAATCAGATAAATCCTGATACATTATTCTATTATCTTTAGCAAACTTAGCAATCTCGTCTTCATCTAAAGTTATTAAAGCAGTTAAATATGGTTTTTTATCTCCATAAACCATTGCAAGGCTAATATACGGGCTTGTTTTTAATAGATTCTCAATATTTTGTGGAGCAACATTTTTTCCACCAGCCGTTATAATAATATCTTTCTTCCTATCAGTAATAAACAAATATCCATCCTCATCTAAATATCCAATATCACCTGTATGTAACCAAATATCTCCATTCTCATCAGGAATTAACAATTCTTTTGTGTCCTCTTCGTTCTTATAATATCCAGAAATATTTTGTGGACACTTTGTGCAAATTTCACCATCAGCTGCAATCTTAATTTGCGTATTAGCCAAAGCTTGACCAACTGATCCAATCTTCGCTTCACCAATTTTATTTCCTGTCACAATCCCTGTTGTTTCCGTCATTCCATATCCTTCATAAATATCAAGCCCAATCCAATGAAAATATCTTATAATATTTGGAGAGATTGGCGCTGCACCAGAAAGTAAATATCGAATATTACCTCCAAACATATCTTTTATTTTTCTGAAAACAAGAAAATGTGCTAATAATCTATTTAATCTTATCCAAAAATTTGGGTTTCTCCCTTCGTCTTTTAATTCTGAATACTTTTTCCCTACAGATATAGCCCAATTATAAATTGTTTTTTGAAAAGCTGTCGCGCCTTTTATTGCAATAGAAATCTTGGCATAAAATTTTTCAAATATTCTGGGAGTACCAAACATAACTGTTGGCCCTGTCTGTCGAAGATTATACGGTAAATCTTCAAGACTATCCGCATAAACTGTTACATACCCTGAATACAATTTTATAAAATGACCTAATAATCTTTCTGCGATATGTGATAGAGGTAAATAGGATATTCCTAGATCATTTCTATAGGTAGGCAATAGATCTGGTAAGCTTTTTGCAACAGAAATAACATTATTACTGTTAAACATACCTGCTTTTGGATCCCCTGTAGTCCCAGAAGTATAGGTTAAACTGATAATGTCGTCTGGTTTTATAGAATGTAATTTTTCTTCATAATTGCCGATATTTTTTGCGCGATGAGATACTCCTACTTCTCGAAATTTTTTAATTGATACAACATTAGGTAATTCATTTGGAATATATTTATCTATAACTACTACTTTTTTTACTTCAGATAATTCACCCCAGATTGATAACATTTTATCTAGCTGCTCCTGATCCTCTACAAATACAATCTTACTTTCACTATGCTTCACAATATATTTAACCTGTTCTTCCGTGTTTGATGCATAAACAGGTGCAGTTATACATCCTATTCCCATTAAAGCCATATCAATTACAACCCACTCCAGTCTTGTCTCTGATAAAATTGAAACCTTGTCTCCTTTTTTTAGTCCCTCAGCAATTAATGCATGCCCTAAATCTCTTGCCCAATCTCCATAATCATTCCATGTATGACTTTCCCATATACCTTTATTTTTACGCCACATAGTAACATCATTTCCATAATTTTCAACATTGTACCAAAATAATTTTGGTACTGTATTTATGATATTAGTATCTGGCTTATCCATCATCTCCATTATCCTCCCCATAGTTTTTCTCTACGGGTATATTTGCCTTCGCCTAAATATTGTTCACGAACTTTTTCTTCTTTTATTAGCTCATCATAGGTGCCACTTAAAAATATTTTTCCTGTTGTTAAAACATAACCGTAATCTGCGATTTTTAACGCATAGTTTACATTTTGTTCAACTAACAATATTGTAACACCTGATTTATGTAATTCTTTTATAGTAGCAAAAATATCTTTAACTAGTAATGGTGATAAGCCCATTGATGGTTCATCTAAAAGTAATAATCTAGGCTTTATCATTAATGCGCGAGAAATCGCTAACATCTGTTGTTCCCCACCACTTAATGTGCCCGCTAACTGATCTTTGCGTTTTTTTAATATAGGGAAATGTATATAAGCTTCTTCCATTCTTTGTCTTAATAATTCTTTTTCCTTAATTAAGAATCCACCCATAAATAAGTTGTCATACACTGTCAAATCTGGAAATATCCTTCGCCATTCAGGGACTTGGCTAATACCCATAGAAACAATTTTTTCTGGATCTTTTCTATCAATTCGAATATTATTAAAATGAATGGTTCCATTTTCTGGCTCAACCAACCCACTAATTGTTTTTAATATTGTTGACTTACCTGCTCCATTTGCTCCTAAAATAGTTACAAGCTGACCTTCTTCAACATTAAGTGAAACTCCATGTAGTGCTTTTATTTTTCCATAGTATGTTTCAACTCCAGCTAGTTTAAGCATTAAGTGGTTCTCCTAAATATGACTCAATAACTTTAGGGTCATCTTTAATAATCTGCGGCTCGCCCAAAGCAATAACTTTTCCTGATTCTAAAACACAAATTTGATCCGAAATGCTCATGACTAAATTCATATCGTGCTCTACCAATAAAACTGTTACTCCAAGTTCATCTCTTATATCTCTAATTATATTTGCTATTTCTCTAGTCTCTTGATCATTCATCCCAGCAGCGGGTTCATCCAGTAAAATTAATTTTGGTTTTGATACAAGAGCTCTAGCAATTTCGGCTAACTTTTGAATACCAAATGGTTGCCCCATCATAAACTTTTGCTCATAATTTGCAATCCCTAAAAAATCCATAATTTCAAGGGCCATTGATTCTTCAATTTTTCTTTGATCTCTACTAACTAATCTCTTAAGTGTTCCCAACGTATCAATTCTACTATTCGCCCCTAAAAGGATGTTATCTAATACTGTCATAAATGGAATATTCTGAACATTTTGAAACGTACGTGATATACCTGAACGAATAATACGATAAGTCTTCTTATTTAATAAATCATTGCCACAAAAATTTATTGTTCCGTTTTGGGGTTTATTAAATCCATTTATACAATTAAATAGTGTTGTTTTACCAGAGCCATTAGGTCCGATAAGAGAAAAAATTTCATTTTCTTTTACTGTAAAAGAAACCTTATCTAGCGCAACCAATCCAGAAAAACGCATTGTTAAACTATCAATATTAAGATCTGTCATAAAAGATTTAGGGCTCTGTAATAACAGAGCCCTAAATATGCTAAGTATTTTTTATTCGAGCCAATCAGAAATGACGACTTGCTCGCCATTCTGCATTTGAACAAGTTTTACTTTGTCTACCCCGGCATGATCATTTCGACTGTATGTAATAGGTGGAAATGTATTTGATTTCCATTCATCGAATGACTCTAAGCCCTTAACCAAGCTATTGCGTGTAGGGTTTTTACCAGCACGGCTAAGACCTTCAACTAAAAGCATAGCCGTAGCAAATCCATAATAATGGTATAATCCAATGTAAGGTTGAGGAATATCATATTTTTCACAAAGCTCTCTATATAATTTTGGACCAGCTTCATCGGAATTCCACATATATGCCCAGTATGTAGCTGTAAATCCTTCTCCAGCTGATCCTGCCATTTTTCCAACTCTGGCATCAATCGTTGGACCTGTACCATAAAAGTTTGGCTTAAAATTCATTGCTTCTGCTGTTTTCATTATTACCACAGGTTCCCGAACAATTCCAGCAATAATAACATCTGTTAAACCACCTTTTAATAAATTCATAGTTTGACCTTTAAAGTCAACAGCTCCACGTTGGTATGATTCCTTTTGAACTGTTACGCCATATTTTAATTCTACTCTGGATATGCCTAAAAGAACGTTCTGACCATAATCATCATCTTGATAAACTAATCCGATTTTAGCATCCGAATTCTTTCCAATAATATAATCGACAAGTATTTCTGCTTGTCTATCATATCCAGTGTCCGTGTGAAAAATTAAATCACCAGCCTGCTTTGTTAAATCAGACATTGTACCAGAATTAGTTGCTGGTGCAATTAAAGGGGTACCTGTTTCTGCTAAAATTGGTCGGATAGCCTCACATGGTGATGTACCAATAACTTGGAACATACAAAAGACTTGATCTTTTTCAATTAGCTTCTTTGTTGCAGCAACTGCCTTTTGTGGATTATACTGATGATCTTCAATAAGCATTTTAATACTTCTTCCATTTACTCCACCTTGATCGTTAATGTATTTAAAATACATATTTGATCCATTCGGTATAATCGCACCTAGCTCCTTCATTGGCCCACTAAGATCTTGAACATTTCCAATAAGAATTTCAGAATCTGTAATCCCAGGCGAAGGTGCACGCTTTACACAGCCTGGACCAAAAAGTCCAATAACTATAAGAACTCCTATTATTTTTTTCATAATAACTCCTCCTCTTAATTATTACGTAAATCGTTGTCTTGGATTAAAGGGAAATAATTTCCAATATATGCGCATTTTAAGCCACATACCATATAAACCCATGGGTTGGAATATAATAAACAAAAACATAATAAGTCCGAAAATCAATGATTGAATATCGCCAGCTTGAGTATTAAATATTAATTGAATTTGATCTTCAATTAATGGCACAAATAAATTATCTAATAATACAATAAATAGAGATCCTAGCACGGCTCCATAAATAGAGCTAGCTCCGCCAACAAGCACCATAATTATAAAATATATCGATAATAATATGTCAAAATGGTCTGTAGAAATAAATGAGCTAGTATGCGCAAATAATACACCGGCGAACCCTGCGAATAGACCTGAAATAAAAAATGCTAACATTTTATATTGAGATAAATTTATCCCAGAAGCCTCAGCGGCCTGTTCAGAGTCTCTTATTGCCATAAAAGATCTACCTATTTTTGATGTTGCAATACGACGACCAATTACTATAGCAATAATTACAAACGTATATATCAAATAATAATTATCCCAATCTGATTTGATTGTATACCCAAAAAGTACTGGAGAAGACACTTCTAGTCCCGCTGATCCTTGAGTCCAATCACGAAAAGAAATAATAATTCTTTTAACAATGAATCCAAAACCCATTGTGGTAAGGCCTAAGTACATACCTGAGATTCTCAAAGCAGGGAAACCAATTATAAAACCAAATATGCCTACGATAATTGGCGAGAATATTAAGGATAATGAAAAAGGAACTCCTAACTGATCAACCATTATAGCTGAAGTATAGGCCCCAACTGCCAAGAATGCAGCATGTCCAAGAGATACAAGTCCTGTAAACCCACTGAGGAGATCTAAACCTACATTTAATATGATATATATACCTGCCAAATTCAGAACGAATAAATAATATTTATAACTAAATGTGACACCTTTTAAAATAACAGGTAGTAAGAAAACAAATATAATTAGGATGGGAATCCAATAAAGATTCTCGTGCTCATAACGATCTTTCATTACACTTTTTTCACTTTCTCAACTCCGAATAAGCCATCTGGCTTTACCATTAAAACTGCAATAAGTACAAACCAGGCAATAATATCATTTATTTCCTTTATCCACTCAAAATGAAATGATAAAGTACCCAAACTAATAGTTTCAATTACACCAAGAATTACTCCACCTACAATTGCTCCTGGAATTGACCCAAAGCCTCCTAAAACTGCTGCTGGAAATGCTTTTAAGCCTAAAAACCCCATTGTTGTATCCAATAATGCAATTCTTGGTGCAAGTAAAACACCGCTTATTGTTGCTACTAAGGCAGAAAAAATCCATACCAAAGCATATATTTTTTTTATAGGTATACCCATAAGTTGTGCAGCAATCGGGTCTTCAGACGTCGCCTGCATTGCTATCCCCCATTTTGTATAATGGAAAATAAAATAAAAAATAACAACCAAAGTAATTGCACTACCAATAATAAATAAATCAAGAATAGATATAACTATAGTTCCAAATGTTATTGAACCACCACCAAAAGGAGATATGGGCATTAATGCAATAGGTCCAGCAATCATTGCAACCAATGCGCGCATAATTATGGCCAAACTTAGAGTAGCCATTATTACGGAAAAGATTGGTTGATCTTTCAACGGTCGATTAATAATGAAATCAAGAAAAAAGCCAAATAATACGGAAAAAATTATACTGCAAGTCAATGCAACGATAAAGGTCCAAGCACTTGGCTCTCCACTATTAGATAAAAAAGTAGATACAAAATAAAAGTTGACGTAAGCGCCTACCATCATTAGATCTCCTTGTGCAAAATTAACGACCTCTGTGGCTTTATATATCATGGTAAAACCCAAAGCAATAAGAGCATATATTGATCCTAACGCAATGCCACTAATTACCTCTTGGCTAATACCTGAGAAGATATCTGTCATCTAGTTGTTGCCTTCCCTCTCAATACTCTATTACCATTTTGGTTGGTTACTTCAATATCAATTTCAGCATTATTCATTTCACTTTCGAAATTGAGTTCATCACCAGGCAATACAGGATTTAAAAAACGAACTTTAAAAGTTTCCACTTTAGAAGGATGATCATTTTTAATAATATGTTTCGCTGTTAAACCCATTGTGCACATACCTTGAAGAATAATATCGGGTAAACCATTCGCTTGCGCAAATTCGCGATCAATGTGAATAAGATTAAAATCTAAGCTTGCTCCAGCATAGAAATATGGCATGTATTTACCAATTCTAATTTTTGATTTTTCTTTAATTTGTATTACTCCCCTCTAATAATCAATCTATAAGTTGCGGTACAAACTAACTTATCGTTTTGATTTGTAGAAGTAGTCATAATCTCTATAACCTGGTTATCTTTGCCAGAACGATTCGTTTTATTAAAATGTTTTACTACTTCAGCGGTTGTATGGATACGATCTCCCGCACGAGCAGGATCTCCAAAATTATATTCTTGTTCTCCATGTACTAATCTGGGTACGAGTTTAGAAAATTGAGAATCTAAATAAAGATTCTTTAATGCTGGCTGGCAATAAATTGCTGCAAATGTTGGAGGGGCAAATGGATGCCCACCATCAAGAGATTTTACAAAGTCACGGTCAGTATAATGGGGGTTTTTATCTCCCATTACCTCAACGAATTCTTTTATTTTTTCAAAACTGATTTCATAATCAGCTTCATATTTTTTCCCAATAATATTATTAGTTGACATATATATTTTTAGTAATCAAATAATTTACAAATCAATTGCCAATAAATAAATCATCGGTTACAATGAAAGAAAAAACTATAATTTCTCAACAATTTTAGCCATTTCAATACAGGCAGATGTTACCCCACCTTTATCGTGAGATGTAAAACTAACTGACACTTCACACCATCCCACAAGTAAATCTGGGTGGTGATTTAATTCTTCGGCTTTATCAGCTAAAATATTTACAAATTTTATTCCATCCATATAATTATCGAAATGATAGGATTTGGTTATCTTATTATTTTCAAAAACCCATCCATCCATATTATCTAATTCATCACTTATTTGTTTACTCTTTAATAGACTCATGTTAATTCCATTCTTTTTAATTCACGCATTGATACAAACAACCAATAACAAGCAATTATAAATGCAACTACTGTAGAAATCATCATTGCATACCATACCCATTCTACGGTCTTTCCCATTTTAAAAATAAAAACTAAGGCCAATGGGGCTGAAACTCCTAATACTCTTATTATTGTAATCACTAATACTGGTAATCCTTTTCCTAACCCTTGAAGCACACGTCCTGTAGTAATTCCTACAGCAATTAAGGGATACACAAATGCAAATAATCTTAAAAATGTTACGGCAACATTAATAATTACAATCTCTGATGTAAAGAATCCTATAATATTTGGTGCAAATATATAAAGAAGAAAAGACATTGCTACAGTTATTGAGAATGCAGCAATAATGCCATATTTAACTGTATATCGTAGAATATCAAACCTCTTTGCCCCATAAAACATACCCACAAGAGTAGTTAATGATGCAGCTATAGAAAATATTGGTAAAAAAACTAGCATATCTATTCGGCCTGCTACTTGATAAGCTGCAACAGTATCAGATGAAAAATAAATTAATATTCTATTAAAAACTCCCTGTCCAACAGCCATTACAATCATTGAAAGAGATGCTGGTAAACCCACTTTAATTATATCCCATATAATCAATCGAGAAAATGAAAAATCTTTAATACGAAAAGTTATATAAGCATGCTCCTTTACAAATAACATGTAAATAAATACAAAAAAAACAATGCATTGGCTAATTACTGTTGCTATTGCGGCGCCTCTTACACCCATCCCAAATCCAATTCCACCAAAATTATCCAAATCAAAAATAAATAATGGATCCAGTATTATATTTAAAATAGTTCCTAATCCAGCAACTAACATAGGTAGTTTCATATCTCCTTCACCTGCCAAAATAGAACGGAAAAAACCTGAGAAAACCATAAATGGAAGCCCAACGCTTAATACTTTTAGATAATCCCAAGCTAAAGAAAGTATTGTTCCAGATGCGCCAAAAATAAATAATATTTTTTTTCCAAATATTACGACAACAATAAATAATATTAAGCTAATCAAAGATGCAATTACAATTGCATGCTCAGCGCTATTATCAGCCCCTGATTTATCATTCTTGCCAATGAACCTTGCTATTGAAGCGGTTACACCTGTACCCAACCCCATGGTCAAGCCTAATGCAAGAAAAAAAAGCGGCATATTAAATGCTATACCTGCAATAGCCTCTCCTCCTAGCTTACCAATAAATATCATATCTACAATATTATAGAATGTTTGAATTCCCATACCTGCCATGATTGGAATGGCAAGAGTCCATAAAGCTTTAGAGGGATTTGAAAGGAAATGATTTAAACGTGATTCTTCTTTTTGCCCCACTTCCATAACCGCGAATTTATGATTAATGTCCTATGGAAATAGGAAAAAACAAAAATAATTAAATTGGATTAAATGGCCACAATTTAGGAAGTAATAAAATTGCCATGATCCACAATGTAATCGATAAAGGGAGACCAATTTTTATATAATCTGAAAATTTATAACCGCCTGGACCATATACCATTAGGTTTGTTTGATAACCAATTGGTGTAATAAAGGATGCGGAGGCAGCAAAACATATAGCAAATATAAAAGGTCTTGGATCTAATCCAAGCTTTGTAGATGCAGATATAGCTATTGGGGTCATAATAATTGCAGTAGCTGCATTTGATGAAACCTCAGTTAAAATCATTGAGATTAAATATATCATTGCTAATAAGAATATTGCCTGTTTATCATCTGGCATATTTTTTAATAAGTTAATTAAAGTATCTCCAATTAATTGTGCAGTACCACTGGACTCAATCGCTATCCCAAGAGGAATCAGGCATCCTATTAAAACAATAATTTGCCAATTAATTGAATTATATGCCTCTAAAGGAGAAATAACTTTAAACATTAGAATAATTGCCAAACCAATAATTGCAGCTTTTAATATAGGCATAATTGATAAAGCTGCTAATAAAACTACTCCCACTATAACTACAATACTCATCCACCAAAAACGATGTTTTCTTAATGATCGATCTAATTGAGTTAACAATATAAATCGACCTGAATCACTCATCTCTTTAATTTTATTTTTAGGCCCATAGATTAATAATGTGTCAAAAGCTCGTAACATAACATGGGCTATTTTCTTTTTAACAATTCCTCCTTCACGTCTTATAGCTAAAACGAAACTTCCAAACCTTCTGCGAAAATTAGCATCTTTTAATGATTTACCAATTAAATCAGATTGATTGGTAACTAAACATTCTACAAGTAGGTTTTCTTCCTTTATTAATTCTTCCTGATTCAATTTTTCATCAGTCAACATGAAAACTTGCTCAACTTCTTTCATGCGAAAGAAATTTTCTACTGAACCTCTAACTAGTAATATATCTTCTTCTTTTAATGGTGTTTCTCTTAAATTTTTTGATAAGAGTTTTTTTCCTCTTTGAATTCCTAAAATTGTTATGTCATAATTTCTATTAATACCTCTATCCAAGGTAGTTACACCAATCAAAGGTGAACCAGCCCCTATCTTGAACTCAGTTAAGTATCCACCCATATGATAACTCTTTGTTAAGCTAGAAGTAACTGTTCTTGAGGGAAGAAAACGGTAAGCAAAAAATATTATATATATTAATCCGATAACTAATATAAAAATACCATATTTAGAAAATTCAAACATACCTAATGGAGTAAAATCACCACTATCTGTATAGATTGAGTTAACAATTAAATTTGTTGAAGTTCCAACTAATGTTAAAGTGCCTCCCAATATAGCAGAAAAGCTTAAAGGCATTAAAACTTTTGAAGGACTTATGTGATATTTTTCAGCCATACGGATTGTTACTGGCATAAATATTGCTACTATTGCAGTATTATTTATTAAGGCAGATGAAATTGCAATAGATACTAAATATATGGATAATCCTCCAATTAATGATTTACTAACAAGCCGATTTATTCTGATTACTAAATATTCTAAAACTCCTGTTTTTTGTAAAGCATGACTCAATACAAATAGAATAGCAATAGTTATTACTGCAGGATTAGAAAAACCAGACACCCCTTCAATAGGATTAAGTTGGCCAGTTACTAATAATAAACTTAAAACAACTAAGGCAACTACATCCATTGGCAATAATTCACTAACAAACAAAATAAATGCCAACAGAATAACAAATAAAACAATAAAAATATCAATAGTCATGATATGTTAAATAATAGTAATAATGATTAATTAAATACTAATCTTTTACTTCATCTATTTGTTCAGGATCTAAGAAGCCTTCAGCATATTTTAGATAAATCTTTTCCTTAACAAAAACATCAAACAATTCCGCATCAATATGAGCATCATTTTTCATAAAGCCCAATATTCTCATTGCTTGACTTAAAGTTTTACCTTTTTTATAAGGTCTATCTCTAGCTGTTAAAGCTTCAAAAATATCAGCAATTGCCATAATTTTTGCTTGGACAGACATTTCTCCATGATTTAACCCTTTTGGATAGCCAGTACCATCAAGCTTTTCATGGTGTCCTCCAGCAAATTCAGGCA
Organism: bacterium; assembly: GCA_004321715.1. Taxonomy (GTDB): domain Bacteria; phylum Fidelibacterota; class Marinisomatia; order Marinisomatales; family TCS55. Next base: position 48,870 of record SGYN01000002.1, read on the forward strand.
CATTTCTTAAATGTTTAGGATAAGGAAGTTGTTCAAGCATTTCAATGGTAACTACAATATGATCATTTATAACTTTTCTTTCTTCAGGAGTTAATGTCCCTCTACTTATACAAAGATTATATACTTCATTATCACTTAAAAATGATTTTATGCTTCCATTATTTTTATAACGATATGACGAAATTTTCTTCACTCTATCTTTTCTATCCTGGGACATAAATTCTCCACCAAAATTGGACTCTTCAATAAAGGTCTTATCTTCATCAAATTGTTTAATCTTTTTCAAATAAATAATTCTCGCTTTTTTTACAGCTTCTTTTTTATCTATTTCAGATAAAGTATCTTTTTTATGAATAGATAATTGTTTTTTTAAAAATTTTATTTCTTCATCTCTTTTTAAAACTTCAAAACGAGTTGCTACCATATGAATTCTATCATAGATGGTTTCCAATTTAGTACTCTTATCCACAACATATTCCGGAGTGGCTACTTTTCCACAATCATGCAGCCAAGCTGCAATTTTTAATTCATACATTTCTTTATCTGAAAAATTAATATTAGAAAATGGTCCATGATCCATACCATTTACTGATTCAGCTAGCATCATGGTTATTTCTGGTACACGAGAACAGTGCCCTCCTGTGTAGGGTGATTTTGCATCAATCGCTGAGGCAATTAGTTTAATAAATGATTCAAATAATATCTCAAGATCTTTAATTAGATTTTGATTTGTAATTGCCACTGCAGCTTGACTTGATAGAGCCTCTACATTTTTTTGTATTCTTTCAGAGAAGGTGATTACTTTATTTGATTTTATATCTTGAGCATTTAACAACTGAAGAACGCCAATTATTTCATTTTCATGGTTTTTTAGTGGAACTGTTAAAAAAGACTTCGATCTATAACCAGTTTTTTCATCAAAAGCTTTTGTGCCAGAAAAATCAAACCCTTTTGCTTTATAAGCATCAGGAATATTGATGGTTTTACCATTAATTGCTGCATTCGCAGCAATCATGTTTTCATTAGGCTTACCATTATCATATAATTTAACAGGATAAAATGGTATATCTTTTCCAGATGTTCCACCCATATGGACATCAAGTGAGTCAGTAATCATAATAGAAAATCTTAGTCGCTGATCATCAGTCATCATGTAGAGTGTGCCTCCATCAGCATTTGAGATTCTTTTAGCTTCAAGTAAAATCATCTCTAATAATTTTTCCATATCTCTTTCTTTCGAAAGAGCCAATCCTATATCAGACATATTTGATATTTGGCTCTGCAAACTATCAATATATCTTCGGACATTTGAAGGTATTGAATCAAGCATTTCATTAATTTCAGCTTGAGAGAACAATACCTGCTTTCTTTTATCTATTCCATTATTACTTGACATTTATTTCTCCTAAAAAGAAAAGTTAAATATAAATTACATCAAGGGCGCCATATCCTCAATGTGAATATTTTATAATCAATAATTATTTATTTTAACCTCTATTTATTAAATTCATTTAAATTGTATTAAATCTATTATTAATAGTTGGAAGGAACTAGACTATGAATATAAAATTATATTATCCTTTATTCCTTTGTTTTTCTCTATTAATTGCTGGAGATACTGGTAAAATAGTTGGAAAAGTTACTGACTCTGAAACTGGTGAAGCATTATCTGGTGTTAATATTTTACTTCAAGGAACAGCTATGGGTGGAGCTTCCGATGCCAATGGCAAATATATTATTTTAAATGTTCCTGCTGCATCATATACAATAACTGCATCATACATTGGTTATAAAATAATTAACGTCACAGATACTAGAGTGAATGCAGATTATACTACCATTATTAATTTTGAAATGGAAGTCTCTGCGGTTGAAGGAGAAGAAGTAATAGTTGAAGCAAAAAGACCTCCCATTGTAAGAGATCAAACTGCTACCACAACTACAGTTGAAGATGAAGATATAATTAATATGCCTGTAAACTCTTTCGATGAAATTATGACAACTATGGCAGGTGTTGTTGAAAACAACAATGCAAACGGCGGCATTCACTTACGCGGTGGTCGTACAGGAGAAATATCATATTTAGTAGATGGCTTTCTTATTGAAAATGCTCTATTTGGTGGAATGAGCATGGATATAGCAAAAGATGCTATATCAGAATTATCTTTAATAACGGGTGCTTTCAATGCAGAATATGGTAAAGCAATGAGTGGTATTGTCAACATTGTTACCAAGGAAGGAACACCAAAATATCATGCTGGCATAACTGCCGCTACAGATGGATTTGGTGGTAAAAAAAATAATTGGGGAACAAGTAGGAACATAATCAATATTAGCGGCCCACTCATTCCTGGAATGGGTAAAATTGCAAATTTTAATTTTACTGCTGATATTAACCAATCAAAAGGTAATCTATGGAAAAATCAACTCCCACGCGATGTTCTAACAGTCGATATAGATGGTGATGGTATATATGATGATGGAGAAGATACATATGCAATGGCAGATATAACTGCAAATGGTATAGAAGACACTGTAGAATTAAAAAAAGGCGCATGGGAACAATCTGGTACTTTTAATAATTACCAACGAGTTACAGGAAAATTAGTTATAAAACCCATCAAAAATGCAAAGATTACTTTAGGATCAAATTATTACGAATCGGAAGGAAAAGGTTTCAGCATGGATTATAGGCAGCTACCCGATCGCTATTCCACATCATTTGGAACAACTGCACAGACTAATTTTAAACTAAACTATGCAATTAGTGATAAAATGTCCTTAACAGTAAAAGCACAAAACTATTCTCGTGATCGACATAATGGTTATAAACCACTATTAAATAAAAAGCATCAACTTTGGGGTGAAGAAATAGAAATACCATCTGATTGGGAAAACTATATTCCAGGAACTGTAGTTGCTGGAAATAATATGAATTGGTTTAGTTACTATGCTGAACCTTATGCTGATTGGAATGGAGATGGGCAGTATAGTCCATTTGGCGCAGCTGAATATTGGAAAGATAGTAACGGTAATGGAATATGGGATGATGGTGAATACTACAATGATTGGAATGGCGATGGAAGTTGGACAATATTAATGGATGCAGATGGTGATGGTATACCCGATGCTGAACCATACATTGATATCGATAGTGATGGATCATATAGTGTAGGTGTAGATCCTAGACTTAGAGAAGGTGATGCTTATAATGGAACATCAAACTATGAATTTTATGGAAGCTATCCTGTAGTTAATTTTTTTGGCGATACAATTCGAGATGGGCATTCCACTTATCATGATTATCAATGGTATGGAACCAGCTATAATGAATATGGAGCAGAGCTCACTTGGCAAGTGAATGAAGTGCATCAAATTAAGACTGGTTTTGATAATAAAAAGCATAAAATAGCAAATTTTTCTGGTTCAGCAATTGGCGGAGGTCCCTTTGGAAACACTTCAGATGCAAGCTGGGTTATGTATGAGTTTGAGCCTAGAGAAGCATCCTTTTACATTCAAGATAAAATGGAGTACAAAGAATTTATAATTAATGTTGGATTACGTTATGATGCGCTTGATCCAAACTCAAAATATCCTGATCCAAGCAGGAAATTATTATATGAATATAATGGTCAAGCATATACACCATCTGATCTAAGTCAATTAACTGAACAGCAAATGCAACAGGCTGATTGGGGTTATGCTGTTCTTGATGATGAAGGAATTCCTGCAACTGATAGTGATGGAAATTATATTTTTGAACCAGCTAAATTTGCTAGTTATAAGGAAAAATGGAGTCCAAGAATTGGATTTGGCTATCCAATTACAGATAACATAGCATTTCATGCTAGTTATGGACACTTTTTTGATTATCCAAACTTGAGTAGTGCATACGCTTATACAAATTCAAATGGAGCTAATGGTCTAGCGCCAGGGCTGACGGGGATTAATGTTGATAACTTCAATTTTGGTAATTCATATTCGCCTTTTCCAGTAAATACTGCAGATTTTTATATTCCTGCAATTGGGAGTCCAAATGTTCGCCCTGAAAGGACTGTTCAATATGAATTTGGTTTTAGGTCATTTATTGCTGAAACGTATATTATGAGTATGACAGTATATTATAAGGATATATATGACCTTATATCTGCAACTATTTATGATGCAGACCCAGCACAATATTCATTATATGAAAATCATGACTATGCAAATGTTAGAGGATTTGAACTAGAAGTAAGAAAAAATTTCAGTAATAATCTAGCTTGGTACGCAAACTATACTTTATCTAAAGCAGAAGGTAGCGCTCCAAATGATAATTTCCATTGGGATGTCGCATATCTTGCCTCAGTATATGGATGGAGAGACTATAATAGAACATTTAATATGTCATGGGATCAAACTCATGTAATTAATTATGGCGTTGATTACCAACATCCAAAAGGATTTGGATTAAATCTAATTGGAAATTTTGGGAGCGGCCTACCTTATACTCCAACAGATGCTAGAGGAAGACCCATTGATGATCCCTACTCTGCAAGAATGCCTAGTACTTCTATTGTAAATATGAGAGCATATTATGATTTATCGCTTAAATCTGCCAACTTAAGAATTTATGCAGATATTGATAATTTACTTGATAGATCAAATATTTATAATGTATTTACTGATACCGGGACGCCATCAGAATCAACGAATCCAAATACATCTCCAATGTGGATGCATCGACCATACTATTGGCAAGCTCCAAGGCATATTGAAATTGGCATTACAGTGAGGCTCTAATTATGAAGAAATATAAAATATTAGTTTTTACCTCTTTTTTATTATTCAGTAGTGTTTTTGCTGAGGAAATACCAAATATTTCTAAAAGAGATTATTACGATTATTACGTTGCTCCCGCTAAAGGAAGAATTCCAGATAGATTGAATAGATCTATGGGATATGCAGATCGTAAGTTATCTGTATTAGATAAGGGAAATTTAGTTTTACGTATGTCTAATGCTGCTATTTATGGATATGATAGATGGGGACTAAATCATGAATTTCCTGCAGGAAGTATGGCAAAAACAGGTTGTTGTACATATTATTGGACACAATCTCCCATGGTTGGTGCATTAATTAATGGAGTGCCTTCTGTAGCTGTGGGCGTGCGTGGAAGCGTTCGGGATCATGAAGAAGAATTCGAGCCATTACCAGGATATGATGCTGGTTATTCCGATACAGACAATAATGTAGGGATAGCTTTTAGTGATGTTCCAGAATCATGGCCTGTCCTTTGGCCAAGAGAGACAGATCCAACTGGTACTTTTGAATCAGTAATTTTTAATGCTGATGGGTCTTCGGATACATTATATTTCCCAGGTATTGAACCCGAACTTGGTCCAGATGGATTTCCTGATGCGCCATGTGGAATAGGTGTTCAGGCTGAACGTGAAGCATATTTTGTAGTTACTGATAATGATCCCCAAGAAGGCAATACATTTGAAAGTAATCAAGGTGTCGGTCCATTAAATGTTCGTTTTGATGTTTGGGTTCTAAACTATTCCAGTACGTTTGGAAATGATGGTTTCATTTTTATACAAAAAATGACAAATGTTGGTAAGGATACATTGAAAGATCTCTATATGGGAATCGCTGGAGACCCAGATGCTCCTGAGCAAGGCGGAGCTGAATGGACAGATGATATGGCACTTTTTATTACAGAAGATGACCCTCTTATTGCAGAAAAATTAGCCGATACATCAGATGCTCATCTTTTGGAAAACTTTGCTATTGTTTATGATAGTGATGATGCAGTGCAGGGCTATCTTACATCAGGTGTGGGATGGATTGGTGCTAAGTTTCTTGATTTAACAAAATATAATAGCGATGGAAGTGACACAACCTATGGTGTAACAAATTTTTATACCTTTGAATATAGTGAAGATGCGCAAAGTGATGCACAAGCATATAATGAGCAAATGACTGGAGGAATTCAAACACCTCAAAATATCACACCTTTCGTAGGTGATGTTTTCCAAAAACCATATAGTTATGGACCTGATATTACCTGGGTAATTGCAGGAGGACCAATGGATGTTGCTCCTGGAGAGCAAGTAATTTTTACATTTGCGGATTTTGCAGGAATCAATGAAACTGATTTAATTCGAAATGCAAAGTTATTTCAATCGCTTTATAATAATAATTGCGCTACTCCAAAACCACCTGATCAACCAATTGTAAATACTGCAGTTGATGATGGGAGAGTTGTACTTATGTGGGATGATCGTAGTGAATATTCTATAGATCCCGTCACAGGTAACAATGCATTTCAAGGATATCGAGTGTATCGTAGCACAGATAGAGGAAATACTTGGGGAACAGTTATTACAGATGTGAATGGTGACCCAACAGACTTCTATAAACCATTAGCAATATATGACTACGATGATAATCAAAGTGGACCACATGTTATGACGGATCCTCTTATTTATTATAATCTAGGTTCTAATTCTGGGGTTAAATATTCATATGTTGATAATAATATTATTAGTGGCTATGAATACTGGTACGCTGTTTCAGCTTATGATGGTGTTGATGATTGGGCTGGTGCTCCCGTAGACCCCATGGAAAATTCTAAGGCAAAAAATGCCTTCTATAGCGATAATGACAATACTGTTGCTGTTGTAGCTCAAAAGAAATCCGCAGGATACATAAAAGGCTCTGTACCAGATATGGCAGTACATTCTTCTGGTGATTCAGATGCCATCTTACATTTAATCCCAGCCAATGCATTTTCACTAGAATTTCAAGGTGATTCTTTATCACCAGATGATTTTAATAGTAAAGGTTATAGCTATAATATTATAATTGATGAGCAAACAATTGGTGATACGGTAACTATTAATTCTTGGAGTATGATAAATACTTCTACTGGTGATACAGTTGTTTCAAATGAAACAGATGTAGAATCAGGGCAGTTAAAGCACGTTGTTGATGGATTTATACCTATGTTTACAACTGCCTCATGGAGTTTATCTAGCTATGACTCAGTAAAACAGACAGTTAACCAGGATACTTCGACTTCCATATTATTCAGTGGAATCAATCCAAGCTCAAATGATGGAACATGGGCTGGTTTTGTAGAAAATACACCGCTTGATCCAAAGCCATCTGGAAGACCAGGCGCTCACTTACTTCAAAAAGATATTGAACTTCGATTCACTTCTGGCGGATCAGTAGCAACATACTTTAATGCACAAGTTACAACTATAGAAACTGTTGATATCCCATTTGAAGTTTGGTCCTCAGAAGACAATAAACAGATTGATGCAGTTATCTATATGGCAGCAGGATCAAAACCAATATTTGAAGAAGATCCAGAAAATTCTGGGCATTACATGTTTACAAAGAATTTCTATATCATGCCTTTATATCGAGATTATAGCGGTACGGGATTAACAGATTGGTATAGTGATACCAATATTGGCTGGATGTTACAATTCAATAAAAACGATTCTCGTTTTGCAGAAGGTGATGAATTCAAAGTATATTTTCGTAATCCTTTATTAGCTGGAAGAGATTCTTATACAATTGAAACAACTGCAGATAATTATTTGGTTAGTAAAGGTGACCTCGATGAAATAGTCGTTGTTCCAAATCCATATAATGCTACATCTGCATATGAGCACATAGCATTTATTAGAGAAGTACAATTTATTGGCCTTCCTGAAAATTGTTTGATAAGAATTTTCAATACGGCTGGTGAATTAGTTCAGGTAATTAAACATGATGTGAATAGTCCTGGGTATAGGGGTCCTAGCATTGAAGCATGGGACTTACGAACCTATAATAACCAGGAAGTATCTTTTGGGGTTTATGTATTTCATGTGGTCTCAAATGATCAAGAGTTCACTGGTAAACTTGCGGTGATAAAATGAAGAAAAATATGATCATAACTTTTATTACTATACAATGTTGTATTTTTGCACAATTTGATAATACTGGCACATCTGCGGCCAACTTTCTAAAAATAGGAATAGGCAGTAGAGGAATGGCCCTTGGTGGAGCTTTTACAGCAAATGTACAGGATCCATCTGCCCTTCATTGGAATCCTGCTGGTATAGCTCATGCTAATGATATACAGGTTTTGCTTTCACAGTACAATTGGATTGCCGATATGAAGCACAGTTATTTTGGAATAGTTTTCCCTATTGGATTGTTAGGTAATTTGGGAATCAGCCTTAATAATCTTGATATGGGTGAAATGAAAAAAACAACAGAATTTGACCAAGATAGTAAAGTCGTTTTTCGCGCATCTGACATTGCTCTAGGCATTGGACTTGGTAAAAAAATATCTGATCGATTTTCAATCGGTTTACATGGTAAAATTGTAAGAGAAACAATTTCTTTTTCCAATGCTACCGCTTTTGGATTAGATGTTGGATCCCAATATCAAACAGGTTTTTCTGGATTATCTATAGGAATGGCTATAACAAACTTTGGTACAAAAATGAAATTGGGAGGTACAGATCTTAAAGTAGATACAGACCCCTATGAAGATCAGAATGCAAACCCTGATGTTATCGCACAACTTCAAACAGATGAGTGGCCCTTACCTATGTCCTTTCGGTTTGGTGTAGCTTTTACTCCTATTGGCCCCACATCTTTCATTAAAAATGAGGCTATTGAGGCCTCCGTAAGCATAGATTATTATGATCCACGAGATTACAATCCATATTATGCTGGAGGTTTAGAAATTAAGGTTCTTGAAGGGTTATATCTGCGGATGGGGTTGGAAAATAAATTTATTCAGTTTGATGATTCACATGATGAAAGTATGGATTCTAATGATTTGAAAGATGAACTCAACAAAGATAATGCTTATGGATACCAAAATAAAACTGCTTTTGGATTTGGTTTATCATCAACTATGTTTCCATTTATACCCTATAATTTTACACTTGATTATTCCGTTTCTGATATGGGAGCATTGGGGCAGGTTACTCGATTAACATTTACAATCGGACTATAATAAATATCTTGTAAAAAAAAGCCTTCTTAGAGAAGGCTTTTTTTTTGATTAACATTAAATTTTAAACTCAAATAGATGAATCAAACATTACCAGCATATTTAAGCTATATTAAAAAAGTATTTGGTCACCAACCAAATGCTGATGAGCTATTGGCAAAAGCATCAGAATTATTTGAATCAAATGCAAATCAAAAATCAATCCATGATTTTTTAGAATTGGGGCATCTTCCCATAATAAATAGTGAAATATGTAATTCAAATAAAGTGAATGAATGGTTTAAGATAATTCATAAACTAATAATTAAATCAAGACTAACTGTAGGTCATCTGATAAATCAGAGGGCACGATATTACGATGGAAAAGAATGCTTTAAAGTAATTAACGGGAAGACTACTGAAAGTTTTTCTTATAAAGAAATATGGCATAGAATAATACAGATTGGTCAAGCCTTAGCAAATATAGAAATAAAATATAATAATGATATTGTTGTCGGAATATTTACCGAAAACTCACTTCGAGGTGCCTTAATTGATCTTGCCTGTTTATCATTTCATTTTCCAATTGTTCCAATACCAGTTACAACCACCGCAGAACATTTAAAGTTCATCATAAATAATTCTGAGATCACACACCTATTTATTGGAGGTGTTTCAGTTCAAGGAATTTTTCGTGATTCTAAAATTGATTCGAATACATTAGTTATTTATCATTTGGATAATCATTCTGATGCAATCATTGATTTTAATCAATGGGAAAATTTTATATCTCAATCTGTTGAATATGATGAAATCAATGTTTTAAAAAGAATAAATGACTGTGATATAAAAGACATATCTACTGTTATGTATACCTCTGGTACAACAGATAATCCAAAAGGTATCGTTTTCTCGCAGGAAAACATTATATCAAAAAGGTTTGCAAGAGCTTTAGCTCTTCCCTCTTTTTCAAGTGATGATGTTTTTTTATGTTTTCTTCCCTTATATCATACATTTGGAAGATACTTTGAATTATTAGGATCTATTTTTTGGGGTGCAACCTATACTTTTGCAGAATCACCATATTTTAAATCTTTATTAAAAGACTTTCATATATCAAAACCATCAATTTTTATTAGCGTACCAAAGAGATGGATTCAATTAATGGAACATGCTAATTCAATTAATTCAACAGATGATGATAGTACTCAATTAAAGAATCGAATTTCTTCTATAACTGGTGGAAACCTTAAATTTGGATTATCAGCTGCTGGTTATTTAGATCCAGATGTGTTTCATTATTTTCAAGATAATAGTATTAATCTAATTAGTGGATATGGCATGACAGAGGCAACTGGTGGTATTACAATGACACCCCCAAATGATTATCAACCTGATTCTGTTGGTATACCGTTACCAGGTATTGATATAAAATTAGCCGAAGATGGTGAACTACTTATTAAAGGAGCATATGTATCATCCTTCTATTTTAGTAAAACAAATAACTCTACTCTAGTTAATGGATGGTTTCATACTGGTGATATATTTAAAGAAAAGAATGGTCATTTATATATTATCGATCGTAAAAAAGAAATTTATAAGAATACTAGAGGACAAACAATCTCACCTCAGAAAATAGAAAATATGTTTCAAGATTTTGATGGAATTAGTTGTGCTTTTTTAGTTGGGGATGGTTTGGAATTTAATACTTTACTTATTTATCCTGACCATGATACACTGCCAATTGAATTCTCAAATGATAATATTTCATCTATTCGAGAATATTATAGTTCATTAGTTCAATCTGTGAATAGTTTTCTTTCTCCGTATGAACGAGTGATCAATTTTGCAATAATAAAGCGCTCATTTATTGAGGATGATGAATTAACACAAAAAGGCACATTTAAGAGAAAAGTAATAATAAAAAACTTCGATACAGTTATATCTCCCATGTATCAAAAGAATTATGTCGCTTTATCATATAATAAATTTCAAATTTATATACCTAATTGGCTCCTCAGAGAAAAAGGTATAAGTAAAAATGATATTCATTGGGATGGTTCTTTTCTATCAGTAAGAAAAAAAGAAGAGAAGATAAAAATTGAATGGACAGATGATAGCTTAATTATTGGAGATTTTACTTATAATTCGATTGATAATATTATTGATTTACATACTATATTAATTTGTCCACATCTATGGCTTGGAAATAATAGTTTTACAGATTTTATAGGAAAAAGTGTATTTAGAATTTCCCGGTTTGAGCATTCAAATTCTATTAAACTACAATTTCCATTATTTAATAATAACACAACCAAATCTGCAAAAAGTTTAGATGAATATGAAAGTATGGTTGATCTATATGGACTTCATAAATCAACAGAGCAATTATATAATGGAGATCTTAATGGTCTTATAGCATATAGTAGCTTATTGCGATCTAATAGAGAAGAACTAAAAAAGATTGCATTTGATATTCTTTTATCATTTCGACAACATAAAAACTTTTCCGTTAGACTACGAGTAATGGAAACGATACTACCTAAACTATCTGGAGAATTATTTTATGAATTATTTTATGATACATTTAAAAAATATAATAATGAAAAATTAAAGAATCAATTTTCAATAAATGTTGACTTATTAAATAATGAACATTTTAAAACTATCTTATCCCAGTTGGGTCAATTTAGAAATGATATTAAATCGGTTGATAAGGTTCAATTTTCGTTTATTCAAATTTTATTACCGATTATAACTGATTATGGTATTAAGCATCCCACAAAATACCTTTGGGCACGATCAGAATTATATTGGTGGCAAATAGTAGAATGCCCAAAAAGGACATTATCATTAGCTCAAAAAGAACACTACAAACTAATAAATGGTTTTAGATCGTGGGTTGGTCCAAATAGAAAATTAGCAATAAATAGAAATGACCATTCTGAATATAATTGGAAGGATGTTATTACATTCGATGAGCTTATTGAGCCTACTTTACAAGAAACTTTACTTAATGCTATAATAAATACAGCATTAATTAAAGAGACCATCTTTCTTTTTTACAACCATCGATTAATAGAATTGAATGATATAAATCCTGAAGGAGTTTGGATAACCTTATTAGGCAAAAATCAAGGGAAAATAGTATTAAGAATACTAGTTCAAACAAAAAATGATGATTCCTATAATTTTACAATAAATCTTAATGAAACTCATAAAAAAGAATTTATAGAAGAAGAAATTAAATGGTTGATAATTATGGGTACATCAATCCATGGTCAGAAGTTTGTTGAAGAGTTTGGAGGCTATTGGCCAGAATACAATCTTTATACAGAAGAATATATTCCAGGTGAAACATTATCACAATATCTTGAAAGAAACAGAGATGAAATTCAAGAAAACTCTGCTCCAGATCGATGGCAGATGCGTTGGCTTCACTTTATTTGGAGCGGGACTGCAGCATATATCAATTTTTGGTGGCGTTCAGATAGAAAAGTGCAGATTGGAAATCCTTCTCCAAAGAATCTAATCATTCCTGAACATGATTATTCGTCAGGAACTAGACTAATTTCCATAACAGATAGAGAAGAAACATCGGAAGTTTCCAATCTTTTGTTCAGCATATATAAAAATTTTATAGATGATACTGAAAATAAATATATTGGTTTAAAACGAATGGCAGATTGGGAATTAATATTCTCAGTCATTATGCAAGAAACAAAAGTGCAATATGGCATTCCATTAATTAAACAATTCAAGTATGAGATAAATAATAATACAGACAAAAAAAGTATGGCTAAAAAGTATGGGCTTACAAATGATAGAATAGACCATTTTCTTACTGAAGTTGAAAATGAAGGGGTTTTAACAAAGAGGATGGTTTTTGCAGCTTTAAGATATGAAAGATGGCTTGAACTAAATCAAAATGCTACACTAAAAGCAAGAACAACTATCTTACAAGAATTATATCAAGATTATAAACTTGGAGAACTATTAACAGAATATCCCGAAACTAGAGTCCGCTTTTTTTTGATGACTTGTTTAAAAGATTCAAATGAAAATCTAAAGAAATTATTGGGTGATCTAATTAAAGAATTACGATCTCAAAAAGTTACGGAAGATGATCTTCAAAATAGACTACATCATATACATGAAAATATTGAAGTAACAGATGACGAAAAATTTTTCCTTACACATCTAGTTTTTAAGCATTTAGCAGCTGCAGACTACATAGAGTTAGTAACAATGAATGAAGGAGATAATAGTCGTATTGATCTTGTAATGCTTTGCGAGGATAAAGATGGTAATGGTTATAGAATAAGACCCCCATTTCACCCTAAAGAAATTGCACGTTTCCATTCAATACTTATTAAATCAAATCTTGAACCTATTTTTCAGGGTGATCATGAGTTTCTATTAATTTTCGATATGAAAGATAGACTTGTTGGTGGAGTGTATTGGAAACAATCTATAAAAGATACAATTGCACATTTTGAATGGATTGTAATTAGATCAAAGTACAGAAAAAAAGATTTGAGCAACCGTTTAATGAATGAATTATTTAGCCGTTTAAGAAATAAAGGAATTCAATATGTTATAGCTGGGTTTTTTCAAGAAGATTTTTTCTATAAATATGGTTTTAAAATTGATCGCAATTTTGGAGGATTAGTAAAAAATATAATAGATGTTAAAAAGGTGGATTTACCAGTATAACATATAATATATAATTACGCCTGTGATAGATACATATAACCATACTGGTAAAGTTATTTTTGCAATCTTCCTATGCTTTCCAATATGATCATTCCATCCACGATATAATGTTATTAAAGCAAGAGGAATAATAATTGCTGCAAGTATAATATGTGATATCAGAATGAAATAATAGAATGCAGGTAAGCTTCCAACGTATTCTTTTGGTCCACTCTTAAACCAGTGATAAATAATATAACTAATTAAAAACGCAGTTGAAGTAGCAAAAGAAAGTAACATAACATTTTTATGCGCTCTTCTTTTTTTATTAATAATTAATATATATCCGTATAATAAGAATATTCCTGTTAAACCATTTAATGTTGCATTGACCTTAGGAAGACTTGTTACATCTAATGCTCCTTCTATCCCATCTGGTCTAGGTCCAAGAATTAAAAAAGCAACTGCTGCAGATACAAGAACCGATACAATATAGATTATACGGAGCCAGAAATTATCAGTTCTAGCAGATAACAAATTATTCTATTCCTTTTATTAAAGAATGAATATCCCTTGTAAGCGTTTCATGATCTTTTGGTTCTGTACCAGAATAATATCCTCTTAAATTTCCTTTATGATCAACTAAAGCAAAACGTGTACTATGAAAGACAATTTCCTCTTCATCTCCCATTTTAAACCCGTTTGCAATTAACTCCTGAATTTGCTCATATTTTCCTGTAACAAAAGACCAAGTATTAATATCAGCATCATATCGTTGTGCATATTTTTTTAATACTTCAGGTGTATCATAATCAGGATTTACAGTAAATGATACAAATTGCAATTTATCTATTCCAACTAAATCATGTTGCACTGTACTCATCCGCTCTGTCATAATAGGGCATGGACCTGCACATGTTGTAAATATAAAATCTGCTAACCAAACATTTCCTCTTAAATCATCAAGAGTAAATTGTTCTCCATCCTGATCAATTAAATCAAATGAAGGTATTTGACCAATAATAGGAAGCTCTTCTTCAATTTCATTTGGCTGTAAAATTATAATTAACATAATTATAATTAATAAACTGGATAGGTATACCCATGGTTTAAAAGTCATTATCATATTCCTTTATCAATTATAATAATTATCATTAAGGCTGGTAAGTACAGAACAGATGCTTTCAATATTCTAGATGCATTTTTAGAAGACTTATTATATAACATTGGAAATGCAGATAAATAATAATATAAGGTAATAATCAATGCTCCGTATAGATATATATATCCATTCATTCCAATTAGTACTGGAAGCAATGAAATAGGAAATAATAAACTTAAATGCCATAATATTTGTCTTGTTGTTCTTTTACCATCAGGTTCAATTACAGGTAACATCTTGAATCCTGCTTTTTCATAATCATCTTTACACATCCAAGCAATTGCAAAAAAATGAGGATGCTGCCATAAATAAAGTATAGCAAAAAGTATCCAAGCTCCCGAATCAATACTATTAGTTGCAGCAGCCCATCCACCAATAGGCGGTATGGCACCAGGGATTGAACCTATAGATGTATTTAGCCAGGTAATTCTTTTCATTGGTGTATATATTAGTACATACATAAATGCTGTTAATAATGATAAGAATCCTGTAAGCAGATTTGTTTTTACTACTAAGATTATTATTCCCAAAATAACTGTTATTATGCCAAATATTAGTGCATTCTGAGCTGATATTATTCCTGAAGGAATAGGTCTGCCACATGTGCGATTCATAATTTTATCTTGCTCACGTTCTATATATTGGTTTAAGACACCAGCCCCTCCAGCTGAAAAAGTGACACCAATTAACAGCCATATTAGATTTTGCCATAATATTGTTCCATCTGATCCTAAGTAATATCCTAATATGCTAGTAATTAAAACCATGATCAAAATATTTGGTTTCATTAAATCAATATATGAATTAGTTAAAACTAATACTGATTTTAGACTGCGCTTCATCATTATAATCTAATTTATTTGAACCAGTGATCGTACATGAATTACTATTAGTGAACTAATACCAAGTATAATTGCACCATTTAATACATGAAAGCTTGTAATTAATGGATTCTTGACAGTCCATATTGTCATTGCACCCAAAAAGATTTGAAGCAGTAAAAAAAGAATAATTGATAATGTTAATTTATGAATGATAGAAAATTTTAATTGTAATTGCAATAATCTAAAAGATAAATATATTATTGATAAAGTAACAAAGAATGCGCCTAGGCGGTGAAAATAATGAATAATAATTTGATATAATTCGACAAACTGTAATCCAGCATCAAAATGCATTGATTGAATAGTATTAATCATTGATTGATTAAAGGGTGGAACAATATATCCACCAGATAATGGAAAATCTGGTATAGCTAGTCCCGATTCTGTATGGCGCATTATAGCACCAAGAATTAATTGTATATAAATAGATATAGCAACGAAATAGGCTGGCTTTTTAAGATTCGAAATTCCAGATCGACTTTCTAGATTTTTTTTATCCTTTTTTGATAAACTAACAGAAATAAATATAATCAATACAAAAAAAGTCTGTGCAAGAATTGCATGAATAATAGATATATACGCCGGCAAATATAATAAAACGGTTAACCCTCCAAATAATCCTTGAATAATCACAAGCCCTAAAGCGAAAAAGGTTAATTTCTTTAACCAAAAATCATTATCACTCAAATATACTATGATAGATAGAATTAAAGTCATAAAGCCAACAACAGTTGCAATCATTCTATGTCCATGTTCATAGAATATTCCTCCTACCATATCTGAAAAAGGAAATTGGAACATTTGATATCCGTATGTTGTTGGCCAATCCGGAACCGATAATCCAACTTCATAGCTCTTAACTAAAGCTCCAGCAAATATCAAAATAAGGATTGAAAATACTAGTATTTTTGATAATACTTTCGAAATAATATGAAATAAATTTGAATTGATTCTGAAAAATGGCATAAAGTGATTAAATATAGAGAAAAAGTTAGTATTTAAATTCTAAAATAGGGTTCTACCAATCCTCTTCATCTCCCCATTCATCTTCTTCATTATCTTCTAATAAATATTCTGCTTGAACAGCTAGCCAATCATTATATTGATCTTCAGTATCAATAGATAGATAACCTTTCATTCGATAATGGCCTAAGCCACACAATTGAGCACAGGCTATTTCTAGCCCTTTGCCTTCACGTGGCGTTCCTTCCATTTCAACCAAGAATTGATCCGATGTCATTGTAGCCTCAAAGTGAATTGGAATACTCATTCCTGGTATAGCGTCTTGGCCAACTCTGAGCTCAGGAAGTTTAAAACTATGAATAACATCTTTTGTAGTTAAATCAATTCTAATTTTTCTATTTACTGGTATATGTAACTGATTTATGGTATAAAAATCATCTAAAGCATCAGGAGTTGATCTATCTAAACCAATTGGATTACTTACTTCATCAACAAGCTCAGGTTTTAAATCACCAAATAAACCATCTGGACCTGGATAATGAATATTCCACGCATATTGCTGTGCAACTACACGAAGATGAATAATGCCATCATTTGATGAAGGTACATTATTTACTCTATTTGCCCATATTGGAAAAGCAAAACCAATAAGTAAAACAATCTCAACTATGGCAACAGCAGCCTCAAGGTATGATGAGATATGAGATTTTACACCTTTATAGTCTGCATTAGAATTATTGGATGATCGAAATTTTACAAGGGTTATAATAAAAAAGGTCCCCCATCCAATAAATAAAGCCAACATAAGCCAATGTGTTAAAACAATAATTTCATCAATTCCTGGTCCAGATTTTGATAAACTAATTGGTAAACCGTAGTGTCGAAGAAATTCTAACATTCTTTATTTATCTTTAATTGCAATTTCATAATTCGATTGAGAGTGATACAGTTGTGATTTTTTATATATTGAAAATACGGATAACACAATCATTAATAGAATCGTACTAATAAATCCAAGTAAAACCAGTATAGCCATATTTAGGCCTTGTGTTGCTGGCGCATCAGGTGCACCATAGCAGGTTGCACACGCAGATAGTAATCCAGGAGAAAAAACAAAAAAATATATTATGAATAAATATCTCATCTTATTAGAGAGTCCGAAACTTTCTAATTACTTGAAAAAAATAAACAACTAATAAACTAGCCATACCCAAAGAAAAGAAAGTAGCTACATAAGAAGTAAAACCAGGATTCTTAGGAGTAAATATTTCATAAAGACCATAACCAAACATTATTATTATCGATAGTAAAATGAAAAATAAATGAAATGCTTTTAAAGAAATCATCCTAATCTCGCTTGATCAATATATGATAACATAGGAATTAGCATTAATACAAAGAAGAAACCAGATGTTAACATTAGTATCCATACAATCATTGCTCTTTCAGAAATTAAATGCATAAAATATCCCGCAACTAATGAGCCCTTTACAGAGGCAATAATTAAGGCAAGAAGAATTGCCTCTCCATCACTTAATTTTAAATAGGAAGCAGCAACTGTGAGTACCGTTAGAATAGCTAAAGCACCAAAAACATATAAATAGACTTTTATATGATTCTTAATATCAGAAGAGTCATGGCTATTACTCATTGATTCGCATCTCCTACAACAAATAAAGAATTGGAAATAAGAAAATCCATACTAAATCAACAAAGTGCCAGTATAATCCAACTATTTCAATTCTGTTCGTAAATTGTTCTGGATCCGAATTCCACATTTTGTTTCCAGGTAACCATAAATAAAATAGCACTGCCATTCCACCTATAATGTGAAGTCCATGAAGACCCGTTAAAGTAAAATATATTGCATAAAATGTATTAGTACTTGGATAAATATGATGATCAAATTTTGCAGTATACTCTAAATATTTTATAAATAAAAAAACTAAAGCACATAATAATGTAACTCCCATATATAATTTGAATTTTTTGAAATCATTTAGTTTTAATGATGCCCAAGACATAACCATAGTAACACTTGATGTAATCAAGATCATCGTGTTAAATGTTGCTAAAGGAACATTTAATTCTTGACCCCATTCATGAAAGGCTCCAGCAGGAGCACCAAATCGTAGAAAGATATAAGCAGAAAATAATCCACCAAATAACATTACTTCCGATGCAAGGAACAGCCAAACGCCTAGCTTTGCATTATATAAACCCGTATCCGGTCTTTCTTCTACTGTATATGGAATGTTCATTTTAGATTATTATTTATTCTTTTTTGGCTCCGATTGGGGTGTAAAATCTCTATTTCTACCGGGGAGACTATATTCGTATGGGTCTCGATAAACAGTAGGTAAAGTCTCAAAATTTACATGAGGTAAAGGTGGGGATGGAGCCGACCATTCTAAAGTAGTGGATTCCCAAGGATTATTATCAACTTTTTCACCTCTAAAAATACTATAAAAAACATTTAATATAAATGGGATCTGTGCTAACCCAAGCAACCATGCAGAAATTGACATAAATTCATTCCAATGGAAAACTCCACTCGCATGAGCATATTCTAAACCACCATCCCAAAGTCTTCTTGAAACTCCAGCTAGTCCTTGAATGAACATTGGCATAAAAATACCATTCATGAATAATAAGGATGGCCAAAAATGTAATTTTCCCAACGACTCATTCATCTTTCTTCCAGTTATTTTAGGGTACCAATAATAGATACCAGCAAATAAGCCAAATATAGTTCCAGGGGCAACAACGTAATGAAAATGGCCTATTACGTAATATGTATCATGAAGATATATATCAGCCGCAGCAAGCCCTAAGGGAAGCCCAGTAAGACCACCAATTCCAAACATGGGTAAGAAAGCTAAAGCAAACAACATGGGGGTATTAAATCGTATCGAAGCCCCCCATAAAGAAATAAATAGGGCAGAAAGAATAATTACAGATGGGATCGAAATAATCATTGTAGTTGTCTGGAAGAATGCACTCATAGCAGTACCCATTCCAGTTAAAAACATATGATGAGCCCAAACAATAAATGACATAAACCCAAGAAATATTGTAGCAAAAACTAAAGAATTATATCCCCACAATGGCTTCCTTGAGTTATTGGCAATAACTTCTGAAACAATACCCATAGCAGGTAGAATAAGAACATAAACCTCAGGGTGAGCTAAAAACCAAAATAGGTGCTGCCATAATAATGGACTTCCACCTCCACTGACCTCCATTAATTCACCTGATACAACTAAACCGCTCGGTAAGAAGAAGCTTGTTCCAACAACACGATCCATTAATTGAAGAACAGCAGCAGCTTCCAATGGGGGAAATGCCAAAACAAGTAAAAAAGACGTTACAAGCTGAGCCCAAACAAAAAAAGGTAAACGCATCCATGTTAATCCAGGAGCTCGCAATTGCACAATAGTAGTAATAATATTCATCGACCCTAACAAGCTTGAAGTGATTAGAAATATCATTCCAATTAGCCAAATGGTTTGCCCAACTTCTATATCCGCTAATGGAGGATACGAAGTCCACCCTGATCTCGCCGCACCTTCTTCAGTAAAAAAACTACTCATCATTACAAGACCACCCACTAGATAACTCCAGTAACTAGCTGCATTAAGCTTAGGGAAGGCCATATCTGGAGCACCAATTTGAAGCGGAACCAAATAATTACCAAAAGCACCCACAGCAAGTGGAACAATACCAAGGAAAATCATAATTGTACCATGCATCGCACCCAATGAATTATAAATTTCTGGGAGAAGTATGCCATCATCGCCAAATATAGATCCCACAAAGGGAATGCGTGTTTCCGGGTATGCTAATTGCCAGCGCATGACCATCATCAAAGAAAAACCAACTAGAAGAAAAAATAAAGCGGTAAATCCATATTGTATTCCAATTATCTTGTGATCTGTTGACCAGATATACTTTCGGAAAAATGATTCTTCATGATGATTATGATCGTTTGACATCTTATTAACTTAGATTATTTAAATTATTATATTTAAATAATATTATTTCTTTTTACTTGGTTTTTTAAATAAGAAATCTTGTGATGCCCCGCTATCATCAACTGTAATATCAGCTGTCTGGGTACCAAGTTTTTCATGCCAAGCTTCAATGACATATTTTCCAGCAGGTAAGCCAGAGATAGTATATGCTCCGCTATCATCTGTTACAGCAAAATATGGATGATCAAAAACACCTAAATATGCTCCCATCCAAGGATGCACATCACATTTAACTTTAAATGGAGCTTCTACTTTATCAAATTTAACAGACATTTGTTTTTTTGATCTAGGCATAGCTTTATTGAACTCTTTGTTTACCTTAGGAAGCGCATGGATATTATGTAAAGTCCCATCGCTATTTAAAATATCAAGAGTCTGCCCTACCATTATACCAAGGACATGAGGAACATAAACACAACCTTTTTGATCAATAACTGCTGATTCTTTTGGCGTATCGTAACTATCAGCTAATGATCCAGATTTACTTTCTTTTACGAAAACTAGTACATTTTTTATACTATTATTTTCATCAAGTATCAACCATTCTTTTCTTGGCTTTATATCACTATTTGCTACACAAACAGGATCCGCATCCATTCTTAATGGCTTCATTTTGGGAGCCTTCCCATCAAATGTAATCTTTCCTTTAACATCGGCAGCATAGCCTACGCCTATCAAAACCATGATTATTAAAGTTCCTATAATTCTAATTTTCACTATTTCCTCCTGAGTAAATTATATCTATTAAAGCAATAAATTTATTAAGTTAAATCATAAATCCAATAACAAATAATCTAATTACCATTCATCATCGCCCCATTCATCATCTTCATCATCTGAAATGAACCCATATCCCTCATTATTAAGATGTTCTTTTACAATAGATGAAACATCTTCTTTACCTTCCATACCCCACATCCAATCAATAAGTCCATAGAGCATGCCAGTAGTATCCCCTATAAAAGATGCGACTTCATCGCCCCAATATTCTTTTACGTCGCTAATTGGCTCATCAACTGGTATATAAGGAGCCGGCATCTTAGTCCCCGGCATAACAGCTTGAGGATTATTGAACCATTCTATCAACCATTCTGGTCGAAGTCTCTCTTTTGTTAAAACTAGATTGGGAGCCCAAGTAATAGCATCTTGCAGTGGCTTCTTTTCTCCATAAAAATGACAATTTATACATGCTCCTTCTTCTTGAATTTTTTGCCCCGCTATGTATGAATCAGATGTTGTTGAAAAATTATGTGGATTTTCATATGTTAATGCTAGGCCATCCTTTGACTGAAAATATGATATCACACTATTCCATTCTTCGTGCGTAAAATCATAACTGGGCATTCGAACTTGAAGATGTGGACGAATCATAGAAATATTCTGAAACCAATTTAATAACCACTCTGGCTGAGCTTTTCTACCCTGAGTATTTAATAATGGTGGACTAAAACTTTGAACTATACTCATGTCTTCTGAATTTTGAGAACCAGCTATTTCCTCAAGCCAGACTGCAGTTGAAGGCCAAATTGCTCCACCTTCTCCATCTATCTTGTGACAGCCAAGGCAATTATTAGTATGAAGGAACCTTTCTCCATTTGCCACAGCCAAATAGTCAGGGGTTTTTTCTGGAAGTTTAGTTTCAGGTATTTCATCTTTAACTAAACCCATTATTAAAGTAACCAAACCATCAATTTCTTTCTCAGTTAAACCATAATGGGGCATACGAGATTTATCTAATGGACGTAGTTCTTTAACAGAAACCGACCCATCATCATTTGGGATCAGATCAAATGTTTCTGGTCTATTTATTTTTGTATAGAACCAATCCCATTTTGTATGAGGTATTTCATCATGCCAGAAACCAAAATCAAGTTTTGAAATCAATTTACTTCCTTCAACATTTAAGGCGATTCCAATTGGCTTCTTACCTTCAAATCCTGAGATGTTATGACAAGAATAACACCCATAGTGACCAATAAGTTTTTCTCCTGAATAGTTCAATTTTTCAATAGTTGACATATCAGATAACTTTTCATCAACCTGCGACTTTCTTAGTAACTGGGAAAGAAAATCAGCAGAAATTTCATTTAAAATTTTATCATTAACCTGGGGAGTTGGTAGGTCATCAAATTCAGCATTTTTATCCGCTAATAAATATGTTGCAATATCTATAGCCTCTTGATCAGATATACGTAAGTTTGGCATTTTAGTTCCTTCGTGATAGCTGTACGGATTTTTTAACCAACCCACTAACCAATCTTCATTTACTTTTGAACCTAAGCCAATTAGATTTGGTCCCTGTTCAGTACGAATAGCTTGAATTGTTGGATCATAGTCAGGATCAGGTGTTGATTGGATTTGGTGGCAACCATTACAGCCTAATGAGCTAACTAAAATTCGTCCCCTATCATAGTCACCAGTAATATTCATGCTATTGATATCATAGGATTCTGAATTAGTAAATAAATATTCTGTCATTGCAAGAACTTCTTGTTCGGTTCTTACAATATCCTTAGGGGAGCTATTATTTCCTTTCTTAAAAAAATGTGGCATCCATGTATTGTGACGGAATGACCTGGGCTCCATAATCCATTTATATGTCCAATCTTTATATGTTTTTGATGCCAATTTATAAAGACTCGGCCCCGACTTAGGAGCGTCATCCCATCGCGCTACATTATGACAAGAATAACATCCTGATTTTTCAAATACTGATAATCCCAGACTTAGAGTTTCTGCTTCTTTTAATGGCATATTTCCACTGTGACATTTATAACATCCAGCCTCTGAATAGCGCGTAGGCAGCATTGGGTTTTCCCAATAATGCTTCGGCTCCCAATCATATTCCTCCTCCCATCGATGTGCAGTCTCTTCATCATTTGGACTATGAGCAGAAGAATAAAAACCAGTTCCTCTTCCTCTTCCTAAATGACAGGAAGTACATCCAAATTCACTAATTGGATGAGAAGAGCTTGCACCCACCATGAAATCTAATTTTGGATGAGTAGTATATGGTTGAGGAGAATCCTCAAAACCTTTTTTATCTATTCCAACATGGCAAGTCATACAACGATCTACTTTTGGCATCCCCATATAAACAAGGTCTTCTTCTAGATCATTAACCACTACTTGCTTTACTTCATAATAAGGGTCGATGAAATCAAGCACCGGTAGATCTCTTACGATATTACCTATCTTATTAGCAAGCGTCATTGCTTCAGGGTCAACTTTAGATAACTTTCTTTGCATCATGCTCTGTTCACGCATTAATGATTTTAAAGAACTATTTATCTGATTAATCTCATTTGTTATTTTTTGACGAGCATCATTGACTTGATCAATACTTATTTCAGATTGCTCTCTTATAAAAAAATATTTATCTACGCTATCTTTAAGAGTAAAATATTTTTGCTCAATATCAGTATTTTTTTTGTATCCCACTTGACTTTTTTCATAATCATATTTGAGCACATCTAAATCAGCTTTTGCAAATTGATATATTTGGTTATTCTTATAAAGCTCTGCTTCCATAATTATAAGCTGATTCATAATGTCATCTAGCTCATTTTGACGATTTTGTAATTTCTGCTCTGATGAAGACAACTCTTCTTTCAGCGCGTTGTACTCTGCATTACTTTCTAATTCTATAGATACATCACTAAGTTCAGCTCTCACTTTTTCAATTTCTAGTTTCCGGAATTCTTTTTGATACTTTTTCCAAGGACGTTGATAATCATCAACAAAAACAAGCAACCAGACTGCTGTAAAAATAATAGATGATATCGCAAATACACGATTCAACTTTAGAATATTATAATGTCTTTCTTGGCTTTCTGACATAAGCTAAATAATTAAAAGTTGAAAAAATATTCTGGTATAGAAATAATGTATTTCAAATTGAATATCCATCGAAGATACATCTTAATAGGTAATGTAAGTGCCGTAATAATTAGAACGATAAAAATAGAGTATCTAGCAACACCCAGCTTCTCATACATGTTTCTAAGGATTGTTTTGGCTAATAATGGAGGCAAAATTAGAAAATAACCCAATGTGATTAAGATACCCCAAATCTCACGAACTAAAATATTACTGGGAAGACCAGTATTAAGAAATTTGATATAAATTATCTCGGATAGATTAATATTTGTTAGGGCTTCTAGTTTATGCACATCCCAATATTCAAAGGGACCAAAGAAATTCCAATTTGGACCTCTTAATACAGTACCAACAATGATTAATAATTGCCACAAAACAAGCCATCCAAACATATACAATGAAATACCAAGCCTTCTACGTTTGTAGCTATAAAAACCTGAATTTTCAGGACTTCGATCTATATAGGGCATTGCCATTAATGCAACAATGATTAGGCTTGGTAATACTACACCCGCCATCCAAGGATCAAAATAGACTAGCATTTCTTGGAGCCCTAAAAAATACCAAGGAGCTTTTGCTGGATTTGGAGACTCAGTAGGATTAGCAGGCTCTTCAATAGGAGCAGGTAAGCCAATAGACCAAACCAATAAAAATGCTGACATGATAATCAATGAGATAAGTTCAACATATACCAAATCAGGCCATACCAAAACTTTATCATTTGGAGCTTCGTAAAACTCATCTGGCTTTTGACCTTTATCCAAGAGTTCGTCATTCTTATATGCCTGATTCATTGATAACCAGGTAAAGAAGACTACAAGGAAAATCATTCCTGATATAGGAACATTATCAGGCTTTAGAACTATTTTTTGAAAATTGTAATCTCCTAATCCATAAATGAAAAAAGCAGTCATACCAATGGTGGCGATGATAATTGCTTTGGTGCCCCATAAATGATGTAAACCTAATTTTCTGTGCCATTTATCAAACCAATCTGTAGGTGGAAAAATAAACGGAAACAATATTAACACAGAAGTAAATAATATAGTTGGGTTTGATATTGTATTTACAATTTCTTTAAAAGAGCCCATGACTACACTGGAGTGGAGATTCCACCATCCTTTCTAACTCTCCAAAAGTGAACAGCCATAAATATCATTATAATAAATGGCAATCCAATACAATGTAATACATAGAAACGCAATAGAGCCGCTTCTCCCATAAATCGCCCACCAATTAAGATAAATCGAGCATCACTTGCCATTGTAATAAAATTGATATCACCTATGGCTAATAGTGCGGCACCCGGTCCTTCGGATCCTAAAAAGGGAGTAGCACGCGCCATATTACCTCCAACTGTTATAGCCCAAATAGCTAACTGATCCCAAGGTAATAAATAACCTGTAAAACTCAATAAAAGCGTTAACAGTAAGAGCACTACGCCAACACCCCAATTGAATTCTCTTGGGGGCTTATATGAACCAGTCATAAATACTCTAAACATATGTAACCATACTGTGATTACCATTGCATGAGCACCCCATCTATGTAATTCACGCATAATACCAAAGGGGACTTGCTCAGCAAGATCTATAATATCAGTATACGCATATTCAATTGTTGGTCGATAATAAAACATTAATAGAATTCCAGATATGGTAAGAATAAGGAATATGAAAAAAGACATACCGCCCATGCACCACGTAAATTTTAATTTAACAGCATGTTTTGGAAGACGCACTGGGTGTAAATGAAGAAAAACTGAATTTAATACTGACATCATACGCTGACGCCTGTTTCTTGGAACACCACCACCTCTAAATATTGATTTCCAAACCTGAGATTCGGCGGCTTTTTCTAAAAAAGATTTTTTGTTGTTTTCAGACATAGTTTATCCCGTTATACCATTAGAAATGCTTCGGGGTCACTCCACTGACCCTTTTCTTGTTGATATTTTTGAGTCTTATCAACAATAATTTCACCATTGTCAGCTTGAACAATTCGATATCTTTCAAGAGGCCTAGGGGCGGGACCCTCAAAATTAATTCCAGTTGCTTTAAATCCACTTCCATGACAAGGACATTTAAACTTTTTAGATGAAGAAAGCCAATTAGGCGTACAGCCTAAGTGAGTGCAAACAGTAGATAAAGCGTAAATACCTAGATCATTTCGAATAATCCACACACCATATTTATCTTTCCATTTCGTACTAACTTCTCCTTTAATATAATCATCCGGGAATCCAGCTCGAAAAGTTTGAACAGGTTCAAAAAGTACGTTGGGGAATAAAAATCTTAGAAGCATCGTAAAAAAACCACCCGTAGCAGCTACAAACCCAACCCAGCCAAAGGACAGCCAAGAAAAAAAAGATCTTCTATTTAATCCTTCAATATCCTTTGTAGTTTTACCAAGAGCTGCTGGAGCTTTGGGTTCTGGAGATTTTGTTACTGTGCTTTTACCATCTGGCATAATAAGTATCCTATAAATTATTGTAATACATTTCGTGCAGCTTGACGAATTTTCATATTGATATCATTATCCATCAATTCTGTTAATATTTCCTCTATTTCATTATCTAATATTTGTTTACTAACAGCAATCGCTGTTAACATAGCTTGGTTCTGTTCTATTTGATCAATATTAGGAAAAGAATCTAAATATTTTCTATCCATAAGGTCTAATATTATTCTTCGTCCTTTATTATCTTTTTGCTTTGCCAAAGAGATGGCTGCATCCCATCTCACATTTGGCTCTAAATCATTTAATAATTCATATAAAATTTTTCGAGATCCATCATAATTAAAATTTCCAAGAGCTACTGCTAACTGATGTCGAACTCTTGATGATGAATGATCCGATAATTTTAATAGCTTTTCTAAGCTATTTTGATTGCCAATCAACCCTAAAGAAAAAGTTGCAGCACATAATATTTCTTCATCTTCATTTATCAATGATTTTTCTAAAATATTTGTATATCTCTCGTCCTTTGTTCTTCCCATCGCAAGAGCTAAATAAATCTGAATTCTATTATCTCTTTCGTTTTCGGAATACTTATAAGTTGATATTAGATCATTTACAAATCTATCATCCGTTGGGACGCTTTTGGGATTCGCCAAGATTTTAGACAACTCAAATGCGCCTTGCCAGCGCTTTGTTGTTCCTCCAATTTTTACATCCTCCAAATAATCATGGGCAGTTCTAGGCTCTAAGGTTAATACACGTACCATAAGAAAAATTAATACACCAAAAATTGCAATAATAAATGGAACAACAAAAAAGCTATGTATAATTACTTGAACAACTGATTTCTTTTCTTCAGACATTTTAACTATAAAACTTTATTAATGATATAACCTGCATTTTTCAAAATAGTGTGCCGCGGAAAGGACTCGAACCTTCACACCCTTACGAGCACCAGATCCTAAATCTGGCGTGTCTACCAATTCCACCACCGCGGCAACATTATTATTTATCTAGTCGGTGAAATTAATCATATGTTTATCGTTTGGCGAAACAAAAAAGGCAGGTTTTACCTGCCTTTAAAATAAAGTATATTTAAATATTTACTTAATAAAAATCATCTTTTTTGATTCTATATGATTATCAGATTTTAATTGATATATATAAACTCCAGCCCCCATTCTGTTACCCATGACATCTTTACCATCCCACACTATTGTTTTTAATCCAGGAGATTGAGTATCATTTACTAACTGGTTAATCTGACGGCCAGATAAATCATATATTGTTAATGAAACTTGCGATAGATTAGGAATATCATATTGGATTACAGTTGTAGGGTTAAAAGGGTTTGGATAATTTTGATACAACTTATACTGATTTGGAATAATGAAAGAATCTGTTAATTCTAGGGCCACGCTTAGCATAGCATAACCAGAGCCACATACTGTTACTTCATTAGTGTTTTCATCTCGCGCTGTGACATCTCCAAAAAACATCCCCAATTGTCCTCCAAAAGTATTTTTCCTTTGAATGGTTAATTCAAATATCGGTCCAGAACCAGAGGGTATAGCTGTCCCAACAGTATAACCAAAAATAAAGCAATTCCCATCTTCATCTTCCCCAGTATTATCTAAAAATAATCCTCCAACATCTGAAAAACGGCCCACAGGGTTAACAGAAGTAACGATTAGTCCATCAGGCATATCCATAAGAGTCATTTCAAAAACCGATATTGGAACAATATTATCCAAATAAACAGGTATTGTTCTTACTGCAGAACCAGACATGGAAAAACTAGTATCAATAGAAAAATGCGCCATAGGTGTGCCAACAAAAACGCTGGAAGAAATCATCTCTGTAAACATTCCTATACTATTTGCATCCGCTACTATTTTATCAACGTTAATAGGATGCGAACTACCTGTAGGTGTGCTTGCATCCATATATAAATAAATATCGGCAATATGTCCCATACCTGGCATGATTGGATTATTCAATGTTAAATCAGTTATGATCACGTTATAATCACTTCCATCCTGATTTCCTCCAAAATACCAATCTGAAAAATCCATATAATTAGATGAGACCACTGTTACACCAGTTATGTAATTTGCCTGACTAGACATTGAAAGCTGAATTGCAGAGACAGGTTGTGAATTACTAATCATAAGTGGCATAATAAATCCTTCACCAGGATCTACAACCATATTAGGCATTGCAAGAACTTGAGTCTCGACCGAGACTTCAAAATCACCATCATCGCCAGTCCAGTTCATCTCGACACCATTATAATCTTCTATATTTGCAAAAGTAAAATCAAGATCTACGTATGCTGGTTCCATACTAGCACCTCGAACGATTACTTTACATACCGGGTCACTCCCTGAAGATAATGAAACATTACTTCCATTAGGAAACGCAGAAACAACCATTACTCCATTTGTCTCAGTTACGCTTAATGTATAGTTTTGCGTACGATCTGTTTGCAAAACAGATTCTGCAATAATATAGTCAGGATCATCAGATATTTCGATGTAGAAAAAGCCTATTTCGGCTTCATTATTTATCGATATTTCTAAGGTATCTGTATACCCCGATAAAGCGGATCCATCAGAAATAGATAATTCAACCCACTCTACAGGAGTCCCTTCAGTAATATTACTAGGGCCCGACTCTGTTCCTGCAGGAGTATAATCAGTTGTCACATAATAATAATACGTAACCCCATTCACTACATCCGTATCTGTATATTCGATTTCATCTGCACTAACACTAGCAATAAGTGCATAATCTGGACTATCAGCAGAACTACGATATAAATTATACCCAGATACATCAGGCGTTCTTGTTCGCAAAAAATTATTATTCAATGTTTTATGTTTATTTGATAAATCAATAAATCCTGCATTCACAAAAAAAGGCGTTGATAATTCCAAATCAAAATTATCAATATTGAATAAATCTTTTTCAATTGTTGGGGAATTAAGATAACTATATTCAACAATATTAAATCTACCATCAGAAGTATTAAATGTAACACTTTCCGATGCTTCAAATTCACCACCGCTTGCAATCTCAGTTCCATTCAATAATAATCGATAATATCCTTCCCCATAACCACAACATATACCATCTCCATACGAGTCATATATTGTAAAAACGTGTCCTCCTGAAGGAATATTTAAATCCCAAGTATATAGTGTTTCTGTATCAACTAATTCACCAGTAAAAATACTCGCCACCACACTATCTCCATCGACATGGGTTAAATCCCAAGATGTCTCTCCCGGATAACCATCTGTTAAAATCTCAATTGTCAATGGTACCGTTGGTGGAACCGGACCTAATGGAGGATTCCAGCTTAATGGCACTTCAGCATCCAAGCCAGATACTGCAATTAGATTATGAGGCTCTTCCATATATCCTGGAAAAACAGTTACTTTTCCTGTATCTAGTTCTGAAATCCAATATACACCGCCAATACTATCCGAAACAGTTACTTCATTAAATGAAATGAAGACATCTCCTCCATACGCATTATAATTCACAAGATATCGAACATTTAAAACTGGACCATTCCCTGGGGAAACATCATTGTTTGACGTACTGTACATTATAACCCTAGTTCCAACACCAATATCTGTACTAGAAATTGTAAAATTGTCTGTACGTTCTGTTGTCCAAAGACTATCAATAGATAAATTATCTGGTACATCCAATAAGTCAAATTGTAATCCGCCAACCGTACCATTATTTACCATACTTACTTGTATATGAACCAATTCTGATACATCACCACTATCAGAATTCATCATCAGACCTACAACATTACCAACTGAAATCATTCCATTTGAACTTGTAGATGTTAATTCAGCACCTGCGCTATCCGAAACAGTTAAATCAGACATTTCTAAATCAATTACAGCAGAAGGAATTGATGATCCATTAAAATGAATAACCATAATTGTATCAGAATTTGTTGGTATAGAAGATGCATTTCCAGCATTGAACAATAAAAACCTATAACCCCCTGTTGAAAGTTGGTTCATATCAGCCGTAAAACCATCTGGCGATCCATAGGCACTAACATTAAAAGGTGATATGATATCTGGATCAACCATTAAGTCAAATTGCAATCCAGAAACAGAATTATTTGGGTTATTAATAATCACTGGCACTTCAATATCTGAAGAATACCCAGAATACTCAACATTGCCCAATGATACAGATAATTGAGCAGAGAGGGTGCCTAAAGACAAAGAAATAAAAAATATAATATTTTTATTTATCATTTTTTCAATCGTTATTATTTATTTAATAAACAAATGTTCAGCACATATTATTTTTCACTGAACAAACTGATAAAAACTCAAATTAGGTGCTGAAAGTACATACATTACTAAGATTATCCATTGGAATTATTTTTTCTTATGATCTATATCACATCAATAAAACTTTATTATTTACGCCTGAGTATATCCACGATTTAAATAATTCTGAAGTTTCTTATATTTGATAGTTTCATGCTGTCCACTCGGACTAATTACCTCGACCTTTTCATTTCTACCAACTTTTTTATCTGAAATAATAGGCTTTCTTGATGCTTGTTGTGGTTGATTTTGAGATGAAGCATTTTCTTTAACCGGCGTAAAACCTAGACCAGTAGAATCTTGGTGCTTCATTTGCATATTCCTTGCGGAGCCAGTTTGTACGGTAGGTGCCTCAGCCATGCCTTGAATTTTAGTTCTAAATAACCTCTGTAATGTTATTTGAGTAGTATTCGACATCATGTCTTTAAACATATAGAATCCTTCAGATTTATACTCTAACAAAGGATTTTTTTGTCCATATGCTCTTAGGTTAATACCTTCTCTTAACTGATCCATTGCATAGAGATGGTCTTTCCATTTTTCATCTATAGACCTTAAAACAACAAATCGCTCAAAACCACGCATTACATCTTCAGGTAATAATGATTCTCTTGCTGAATAAACCTCCATCGCTTGATCAATAATTTTATTTTTAATATTCTCAAAATCATTATCTAAATCAAATTTATTGCGATCTATATCTATTAATAGAACTGATGAAAAATTTTGCTCTATACTTTCCCAATCCAATAGTTCATAGTTTTGATCTGAATCATTTCCTAACTCATCATCAACATAGTCATATATTAATTCAGGGATAGAATCACGTAAGTCATTACCTTTTAGTGCGTTATTTCTTAAATCGTATACAACTTGACGTTGTTGGTTCATGACATCATCATACTCTAATAAATGTTTCCGTATGCCAAAGTTTCGGCCTTCTACTTTCTTCTGCGCATTTTGTATAGCACGAGTTACCATTTTATGTGTAATTACCTCACCCTCTTCAATTCCCATACGATCCATAATTGATGCAACTCTTTCAGAATTAAATAAACGCATTAAATCGTCTTCTAAGCTAAGGTAAAATTGCGATGATCCAGGATCACCTTGCCTTCCAGAACGCCCACGTAATTGCAAATCTATTCTCCTTGATTCATGGCGTTCAGTTCCTAGTATATGTAACCCACCTAACTCTTTAATGCCCTCACCTAATTTAATATCTGTACCTCTACCAGCCATATTAGTCGCAATGGTTACAGCTCCTTTTTGACCTGCTCTCGCAACAATTTCTGCTTCACCTTTATTTTGTTTTGCATTCAGAACATTATGGGGTATTCCACGTTGCTTTAACATTCTTGATAATAACTCAGAAGAGTCTACAGCTATCGTACCAACCAATGTTGGCTGTCCTTTTTTAAAACAATCTGAAATCTCATCAATTACCGCAGAATATTTTTCCCGTTTTGTTTTATAAATTAAATCATCTCGATCATCCCTAACGATTTCTCGATGGGTAGGTATTACAACAACATCCAGACTATATATACTTCCCAGTTCTTCAGCCTCAGTTTCAGCTGTTCCAGTCATACCCGCTAGACTATCATACATACGAAAATAATTTTGAATGGTAATGGTTGCAAGAGTCTGTGTCTCTCTTTCGATTGTTACATTTTCCTTTGCTTCTAAAGCTTGGTGAAGACCATCGCTATATCTTCGCCCAGCCAAAATTCTTCCAGTAAACTCATCAACAATCTGCACCTTTCCATTCTGGAGAACGTATTCTACATCTTTTTCATATAAAGTATAAGCGCGCAATATTTGACTGATGTTATGTATTCGCGAACTTTGTTCTGCATGCTGTTGGTGCGCCTGTTCTTTTAGTTGATTATTTTCTAATGAACTCAGTTCCTTTTTCTGATCAATCTCATGCAATAATTCACCGAGGTCTGGTATAACAAACATTTCTGGGTCATTAGGTGATAGTGATTCACGACCTTTATCCGTGATATCTATTACATGAGTTTTTTCATCAATACTAAAGTACAAGTCATCATCAACTTCATGTAATTTTTTATCTCTAATAAATTCTGATTCGATATCATGAGCTAGCTTTTTGGTTCCTTTTTCTTGAAATATTTTCATCACTTTTGGATGTTTTGGCATCCCTCGATTTGCTTGAAGTAGTTTTAATCCAGCTTCATCTAGTTTTTCATTTTTCATATAATTAACTGCATCTGTAACTAGTTCTGTAACAAGAGCATTTTGTTTGCGAATAAGATTTTGCACCATTGGCTTCAGCTCTTTATACGTTGTATCAACAGGGGTATCTACAGAACCAGAAATAATCAAGGGTGTTCTCGCTTCATCAATTAATACACTATCAACTTCATCAACAATTACAAACGCATGATCTCTTTGCACCTGATCATCCTTAGATAAAGACATATTATCTCGTAGATAATCAAAACCATATTCATTGTTTGTGCCATATGTAATGTCACAGCCATATGCAGCTTTTCTTTCTGTATTATCCATGGAGTTCAAAATATGCCCTACAGTTAGGCCTAAGTTCTTATACACCTCACCCATCCATTCCGCATCTCTTTGAGCTAAGTAATCATTAACTGTAACTAGATGAGATCCTCTACCTGTAAGCGCATTCAAATACAAAGGCATTGTGGCTACAAGCGTTTTTCCTTCTCCTGTTTTCATCTCAGAAACTTTTCCTTGATGAAGAACAATTCCTCCTAAAATCTGAACATCATATGGTATCATTTCCCATTTAATTTCTTGATTCATAACACGATAAGTTTTTCCCATCATTCTTCTACAAGTTTCTTTTACCATTGCAAATGCTTCAGGTAAGATCGTATTTAGCTTATCTTGCTCTGCTTTTAAAATATATTTTTTAGATTCTTCTTTATCGGATATCTGTTCATGTGCATATTTTTCCGCTTCTCTTCTTTTTCCTATAATCTCTTCTTTGAATTGTAGCGTCTTATTCACTAATTCTTCATCTGACTTTATTTTTAGAGATTCATATATTGTATTTACCTCATCAACAATAGGTAATAATGCTTTTGTATCTCGGTCCGACTTCGTTCCAAAAATTGTGGTTAAAATATTTTGTAACATAATTTTAGTTATAATTCTCTAATTAATCTGCATCAAGCTTGTTTTTATAAATTGAATCTAAAACACCATTTACAAAGCCAGAGCTATCTTCCGTGCTATAAATTTTTGCAATTTCTATTGCTTCACTAATTGAAACTTTAGGAGGAATATCTTCATTAAAGTAAATTTCATTAATTGCGATACGCATAATTAATTGATCTAAGGTTGCAACTCTTTCCAATTTCCAATTATCTAAATTATCAGATATTAGTTCCTCTGCCCAATTTTTATTCTCAACAATATTATTGTAAAGATCAGAAATATATAATTTAGTCTCTTCGTCAAAACTATTCCTTTCAAATATATCTAGTAGAACTTTAGCTTTTTCTTCTCCAGTAAGTGCATGGGCATATAGTGCCCCTAAGATGCTTTCTCTAGCTGTTCTACGAGGATGCATTACATTTCTTCATTATTTTAAAGGAAATAACCAACCAAAATCATCCTTTACCTCTTCCCTCTGAATACCCACTAATATTTCTTTTAACTTTCTAGTGTATAAACCAATTTTACCATCAGAAAGCGAATGAACTCCATCCTCATCGGCAATAGATCCAACTGGAGTAACCGATACAGCAGTACCTGTACAAAAAACTTCATCCGAATTATATAATTCTTTCAGTGTAATGTCAGCCTCAATTGGATCCAATTCTAATTTAGCTTTTGCTATCTTCATTACAGAGTCACGCGTTACACCATCAAGAATACTACCTCTTAATTTTGGTGTTATTAGTTTTCCATCTTTTATTAAAAATAAATTTGCTGAACCAACTTCTTCTAAAAATGTATCATCTTTTGCATCTAGGTAAAGTACTTCATCGTACCCTTCGCTTTTAGCTTCCGTTAAAGGATATAAAGAAGCTGAATAATTTCCTATAGCCTTAGCATTACCAATTCCTTTTGGAGCAGCACGATGATAATCTTTGTTAATTTTAAGATTCAATGGTCTTACACCATCTTTAAAATAAGGCCCTACAGGAGATACAAAAATCATAAAGGTGTATTCTTCAACAGGCTTTACACCTATAGCTGGAGAAGTACCCCATACTATTGGCCGTACGTAAAGAGTTCCTTTATTTAATGGTGGAACATAATCAATATTATCCAAAACTGTTTCCTTAACAGCATTAATAAAAAAAGTAGTATCCATCTGCGGAATGCATAATCGCTTTGTAGATATAGCCATACGCTTAGCATTTAAATCAATTCGAAATAGAACAACTCGATTATTAACTGTCCTAAATGCTTTTGTTCCTTCAAAGCAACCTTGTCCATAATTTAAAACACCAGCAGCTGGAGATAACTCAATTTTTCCATATGGAACTAGACCACCTTTTTGCCAGGTTTCTCCTTGCTTACAAGTGGCCGTAAACATACTTTTAGTCTCAACTACATTAAACCCTAAGTTATCCCAATCTATTTGATCCATTAATTAATCCTCCAATAATTCTCTTGCTATTATCATGTTCTGTATTTCAGTAGTACCTTCATAGATCTGCGTAATTTTTGCATCTCTCATTAAACGTTCTACTCCGTAATCCTGCATATATCCATAGCCTCCAAAAATTTGTACGCAATCAGTTGCAGCATCCATAGCCGTCTGCGAAGAAAAACTTTTTGCCATTGCTGCTTCTTTAGTAAAAGGTTTATGCATATCCTTTAATTTTGCAGCATTATGAATTAAAAGACGAGAGGCTTCAATATTTGTCCCCATCGATGATATCTTATCTTTTATTGCTCCAAAATCTACAATAGCACTTCCAAATTGTTTTCTTTCTTTTGCGTAGGATCTTGATTTATCTAAAGCTGCTTGTGCAATTCCTAAAGCCTGTGATGAAATTCCGATCCTACCTCCATCAAGAGTATTTAAAGCAATACGGTACCCCTCTCCTTCCTGACTAATTAAATTTTCAATTGGTACGCGACAATTATCAAAATGTATTTCACATGTATCTGATGAACGAATTCCTAGTTTATCTTCTTTTTTACCTAATAAAATTCCATCAAGGTTTTTTGGAACAATAAATGCAGAAATTCCTTTATAACCTTTTGATTGATCTGTGACAGCCATTACAATCACTAAATCAGAGTTAACTCCATTAGTGACCCAGTTCTTTGTACCATTTAATATATAATGGCTTCCATCTTTTTCTGCTACAGTTTTCATGTTACTTGCATCAGAACCAGATTGGGGTTCACTTAAAGAGAAAGCACCTAACAAATCACCTGTTGCTAATCCTTTCAAAAATGCTTCTTTTTGGTAATCATTTCCGTAATTAACAAATATCTGACAAACTAGACTATTATTTACAGAAACAATTACACCTGCAGATGCATCAATTCTTGATATCTCTTCGATAATCAATGAATAACAAATAGTATCCATCCCTGCACCATCCCATTCCTCGGGAACCATAATACCCATATATCCTAAATCACCCATCATTTTAACCTCTTGATGAGGAAACTCCGCATTATCATCTCTTTTGATTGCTCCAGGATCAAGATGCTTTGAAGCAAATTCTCGTGCACTTTTGCGAACTAATTCTTGTTCTTCTGTTAAAATCAATTTAATCTTTCTATAATTAGTGCAGAGGCCTCTCCTCCACCAATGCATAAAGTTGCCAAACCAATGTTTTTCTTTTTCTGATACAATGCATGCGTTAAGGTTGTCAATATTCTAGCTCCGCTTGCTCCAATTGGATGCCCCAAAGCAATGGCGCCTCCGTTAATATTTACTTTCTCATGGTCTAAATTATAATCATCTATTACCGACATCACCACTGGAGCAAATGCTTCATTTATTTCCCACAAATCGATATCATCAACTTCCATATCTGATTTCAAGAGAACTTTCTTTATCGCTTCAATTGGGGCAGTAGTAAACCATTTTGGATCGTGTGCAGCAGAAGCTTGAGAAATAATACGCGCAAGAGGTTTGAAGCCCAATTCTAAGGATTTGTTTTCACTCATTAATAATAAACTCGCAGCACCATCATTAATCTTCGAAGCATTAGCAGCAGTTATTGTACCATCTTCTTCAAAAACTGGTTTTAATGTATCCATTTTTTCAAAGTTCACTTTTTTGGGTTCTTCATCATCACTAAATGTAACAGTATTATTTTTATTTTTTATGTCTATAGATATTATTTCATTATTAAAAATCCCTTTTTTTTGAGCATCAATTGCCCTTCGGTAAGATTCTTTTGCAAAATCATTTTGATCACTGATGGTATAATTCCGATCTCTTGCACAAATTTCTGCACAATTACCCATATGCATATCATTATATACATCCCATAATCCATCAGATATCATGCTATCAATTAAATCTCCATGACCCAATCTATAACCATTTCTACCTTTTAAGATTAAATACGGAGCTTGACTCATATTTTCAAAACCACCAGCTATAATTACATTAGCATCCTTGACTTGAATTGCTTGTGCAGCTAACATTACAGCCTTTAATCCTGATCCACACATCTTATTTATAGTAAGACATTCAACCGTATCAGATAAGCCGGCAGCAAGTGCAGCTTGTCGAGCAGGCGCTTGACCTGTGCCTGCAGAAAGCACATTACCCATAATAACCTCATCAATAAGTAAGTGATCGATCATAGTATCCTCTAATATTTTTGATATGACTAATGATCCTAATTTTGCAGCGGGTAGTGAGGATATAGCTCCTTGGAATGATCCTATTGGAGACCGTTTAGCTGAAACAATAACTACGCTATTTTGTTTATTCATTAATTATTTAATATATATTATTTTATAGTTATTAAGCTAAATCTTTTACTTAGTCCTTATTGATTTATCGTAAGCAAGAATAATATCTTTTACTAATTTATGTCTAACAACATCACCCTCAGTTAGCTTTACTAATCCAATACCATCAATTCCTTTAAGAATTTTTACTACTTGTATAAGTCCAGAATCTGTTTTCATTGGTAAGTCAATTTGTGTTATATCTCCTGTAATAATTGCTTTTGAATTAACCCCTAATCTTGTTAAAAACATTTTCATTTGCATTGGGGTTGCATTTTGAGCTTCATCTAATATCATAAATGCATTATTTAATGTTCTACCTCTCATGTATGCTAATGGAACAATCTCAATTGTTCCATCAGATAAAACCTTTTGCAATTTAGATTTTGGCATTATATCCCCCAATGCATCATAAAGGGGTGTAAGATATGGATCTACCTTTTCTTTTAAATCACCTGGTAAAAACCCTAAACTTTCACCAGCTTCAACAGCAGGTCGACATAATACAATACGATCAACATCGCTATTTTCAAGAGCAGCAATTGCAAATGCAACGGCTATATATGTTTTACCAGTTCCTGCAGGACCAACGCTCAATACTATATCATTTCTATTAACTATATCTATATACGAATGTTGACCTTCAGATCGTGCAACAATAGCACCTTTTCTTCCATAATGGATTACTTCTTTAGGAAGTTGATTTTTATGCCCACTATCAATAGATATAATATCAATTAATTGTTTCACATCTTTTAAATTAATAGAGCCTTTTCTACCTAACGTTTGTTTCATCTCATGTATAATTTCTTTTGCAAGAGGAATCTTATTTTTGTCTCCAGAAATTTTTATAATATCATTTCTGATAACAGTTTTAACTCCAAATGAATCTTCTATTATCTTTAAGTGAGAATCTGCTGGCCCAAACAGTACAGCTAAGTCTAGACCTCTAATATCAATTGTCTTATCCATCTTATAAAATTAAATATTAATTTATGTTATAATTATTATTATCCATTATTAATTAATCCCTTGTTTAAATAATTTTAATACAATAAAAACCTATTGAAATGAAAAATTTATACATATTAACGATTGCCGTGATTTTACTGATTAATTGTAGTTATCTACCTACAAAATCAAATAACAATAAAATGAATGTAATATCTCTGATTAATCAGGGTAATGCATATTGGGGGAAAAGAGCTAACCATAAAAGCGCAAAATTAGCAGTATTATTTTATAAGAAAGCTTTCGAAATAAATAAGGCAGATGTAGATCTAGCGGCATCGCTTAGTAAAGCATATTTTTTTCAAGCAAACTACCTCGAATCAGATTTAAATAAACGCGATACTTTATTTTTGAAGGGCGCTGAATCAGCATTGACAGGTTTTGAAAATTCCGAATTCTATCAATCATTTATAGATACAACAAAATTTGAAATTAACGAAATTAAATTGGAAGCAATTAAGAAAGCGCCAATTGAAACAATTGGTGTTCTATTTTGGTGGTCATTTAACCAAGGGAAATTCTTAATTAATAAACCAGTTATAGATAGAATCAATTCAAGAGAAATACTTGAGGTCGCAATGCATCGAATTTCAACATTAGATGAAGATTATTATTATGGAGGACCTACAAGATTTTTTGGTATGTTTTATTCAAGATTACCTGGCGTGCCCCTTGATAGGGCTAAATTAAATTTTGATCAATCTTTACAGCATAATCCAAACTTTTTTGGAACAAAATTTCTAAGATCACGATACTTCCATACTAAACTAGGAAATCGTGAATTATTTGAAGAAGATTTACAATTTATTATTAATGGAGACCCGTCATTGTTACCGGATGCTATGCCAGAGAATCTTTTTGAACAACAAAAAGCTAAAAAATTATTACGAGATGCTACTATTCTTTTTGAATGAATTAGTAAAAATCATTCAAAATGTTCAATTATATTAGATATAGAATCTAATTTTGTTCGTATCAATTTTTTAATATTCAAATTAGACCAATCTGTAATGTTCATATGGTCTGAAACAATTTTTAAGATCTTAATTTTAGATACATCAAAATATTTTATTGCAGTTTCAGTGATCACTGCTGCTTCCATATCAACTAATTCTTTATAAATATTATTATCATTTGTATAAATATTTTTTTCTACAGTTATTAACCCAATTTTATCAATATCAATTCCATCTTTAATAGCAAAAAAATATTTACTCTTAGAAAATTCACTAGATAATTTCTCTATAAAATACATCTTTCCTATTTCAGTAGAATAAGGACTTCCCCCTGCAATACCAATGTTTATTAAAATACTATCAGAATTATATACTCTTTCTAGATAAATAGGTAATGTATCTATAACTTTTTTTCTACCAACTCCCGTTATTAAAAGACTATATTTATTATTCACATAAACTTTTAAATCAGATTGTTTTTTGTCTCTAGATAAATTATAAAAGTCTATAATTGGCTTAGCCTCATCCTGCAAAGCTGTAATAATAATTTTATTTACCATAAATATTTATTTCTTAAATATTAAACCCACAGAATATCCAGCAATATTTATAATAATATCCATTATCTTATTTGTTATCGTTTCGATTGCAAAGTTAAATGGAATAAATAGTTCAATTATTTCCCAGCCAACAGATAAAAATAAAAATAATGGCCAGTTTTTATTAAAATATTTACCATACACGAACCATATAATAAAATGAATAATTGAATAATGATTGATGATAGTCATAATATCAGCATTGTATTATAAAAAATGCGTTGAAAAGGAACTATTTTTTAATTTGAATTCCTAGATCCTTTAACTGATCTTGGAAAACGGAACTTGGTGCGCCATCCATTAATGACATCGCAGAAGTAGTTTTAGGAAATGCAATAACATCTCTAATATTACTAGTTCCAGCTAGCAACATAACCAACCGATCAAATCCAAATGCTATTCCACCATGAGGTGGAGTACCATATTTGAGTGCATCTATAAAAAAACCAAATCTTTCTTTTGCTTCTTTTTTATCAATTCCTAATATATCAAAAATTATTTTTTGTTGTTCAGAATTATGAATTCTTACTGAGCCCCCGGCTACTTCATAACCATTAATTATTAAATCATATTGCTTAGAAGGAATAGCTTCAGGTGATTCTTTTAACTTCTTTAAATCATTAGACTTTGGTTGCGTAAAAGGGTGCTGAAGGGAATGGTATCGTTTATCTTCATCATTATATTCAAACATAGGAAAGTCTGTTATCCAAACTGGCTTGAAATCTGTTGATTTGACAAATCCTTCTTTTCTAGCAATCGCGATACGTAGTGATCCTAGAGATAATTGAGTTATTTTATTTTTATCACCAATGATAAATAAAATATCACCATCATTTATATTGAATTTTTTTCTGATTTGTATTTGTAAATCATCATCAAAGAATTTGGAAATACCTCCATTTAATTTCCCTTCATCAGCTTTCATCCACGCTAGACCTTTAGCTTTGTATCTTTTTACATGCTCGGTTAAAAGCTCAATTTCTTTTCGGGAATATTTAGCTCCATCTGGAACAATAATGCCCATTACAGATTCCGCTGAACTAAATGCTTTGAAATCACTTTTATCAGAAAAAGGTTTGAAATCATTCAAAAATAAATCATAACGCAAATCTGGACAATCTGTTCCGTACTTCGACATTGCATCAGCATATGTCATTTTTGGAAAGGGTTTTACTAAATCAATATTTTTCACTTCTTTAAAAATTGTACTAGTTAATTCTTCACATTTTGCCATTACATCATTTTCATCAACAAATGACATTTCTATATCTATTTGAGTAAATTCTGGTTGACGATCAGCCCTAAGGTCTTCATCCCGAAAACATTTCACTATTTGAAAATATCTATCAAAACCAGAAACCATTAAAAGTTGTTTATACATCTGGGGAGATTGTGGTAAAGCATAAAATTTTCCATTATGTATTCTACTTGGGACTAAATAATCTCGAGCTCCTTCAGGTGTGGATTTCATAAGAACAGGTGTTTCAACTTCTAAAAAGTCATTATTTGAAAGAAAGGTTCTTACTGCTTGATATGTCCTATGTCGAACTTTTATATTATTCTGTAATTCATTTGTCCTTAATTCTAAGAATCGATATTTTAATCTAAGATCTTCTTCCGCACTGTTACGATCTGTAATCATGAATGGAAGAGGCGCTGATTCATTCAGAATCTCATGATCAGAAACAATTACTTCAACCTCCCCTGTGGCTATATTTGGATTTATAGCATTTTTATCCCTTTTCTGCACAACGCCTGTTACTGAAAGGACATCTTCCATCGATAATTTTTTTACTAATTCAAAATCACCATTAAAACTATCCTGATTATAGACAATTTGTGTTTTGCCATATCGATCTCTAATATCTACAAACACAACCTGACCATGAAAGCGAACAGCGTTTACCCAACCACTTAATGATACTTTTTCATTAATACTAGTAGATGTTAACTCGCCACATGTATGTGTTCTTTTATTCATAATTATTTTTTAAAAAAAAACCGCCCAAATTTAAGGGCGGCTGATCTATAATTATATCTCAAATTATCTTTTTGCAACTTGCAATCGATTTAACGCCCTCGATAATGCAGTTTTTAAACGAACTTCGTCAAAATCTTCTTCATTACTATTATTCTTTCGTTCATTAGCCCTTTGGAATGCGGATTCAGCTCTGGAGATATCAATATCCGATGATAGTTCAATGGTTTCAACTAATAAGCATACTTCATTATTATTGATTTCCGCAAAACCACCACTTATTGAATAAAACTTCGTATCGGATTTACTTTGGATCATAATTTCTCCAATATCAAGGCTAAATACACCATCTTGATGATTTGCCATTATCCCAAAAGATCCATCAATCCCAGGACATCGAAGATAATCAACTTCAATTTC
The DNA here is from genome assembly GCA_004321715.1 of bacterium. Taxonomy (GTDB): domain Bacteria; phylum Fidelibacterota; class Marinisomatia; order Marinisomatales; family TCS55. Next base: position 92,218 of record SGYN01000002.1, read on the forward strand.
ATCTAAATCTTGAGTTGGGGTTACTATATCTAAATTAAAATGGCTCATCATTCTGCTAATTTTTTACCTTTTTCAATTGCCTCATCAATCGTTCCAACATATGAAAAGGCATTTTCTGCATATTCATCAACATCTCCATTCAAAATAGCGGTAAACCCAGCGATTGTATCCTCCAAATCAACATATCTACCTTCAACATTAGTAAATTGCTCTGCAACAAAGAACGGCTGTGACATAAACCTTTGAATTTTTCGAGCTCTAGACACTGAAAGTTTGTCATCATCTGACAATTCATCCATACCTAGAATTGCAATGATATCTTGTAAATCCTTATATTTTTGAAGAATATTTTGAACTTCACGTGCAGTATTATAATGATTGTCACCGATTACACGAGGATCTAGAATTCTAGAAGTTGAAGCCAATGGGTCAACAGCAGGATAAATACCTAATTCAGCTATCTTTCTTTCTAGAACTGAGGTTGCATCCAAATGAGCAAAAGCTGTAGCAGGCGCTGGGTCTGTTAAATCATCTGCTGGAACATAAACAGCTTGCACGGAAGTAATAGAACCATTCTTAGTAGAAGTTATTCTTTCTTGTAAATCACCCATTTCAGTACCAAGGGTAGGTTGATAACCAACAGCAGAAGGCATTCTACCCAATAGCGCAGATACTTCTGACCCGGCTTGTGTAAATCGAAAAATATTATCTACAAATAATAAAACATCTCTTCCTTCATCATCTCTAAAATATTCAGCCATTGTTAAACCACTAAGCGCTACTCTTAATCTTGCTCCAGGCGGCTCATTCATTTGGCCAAAAACCATAGTAGTTTTTTCAATTACTCCAGATTCAGTCATCTCATTATATAAATCATTTCCCTCTCTTGTTCTTTCGCCTACACCAGCAAAAACGGAGTAACCACCATGTTCTGTAGCAATATTTCTAATCAATTCTTGTATTAAAACAGTTTTACCAACACCTGCGCCTCCAAATAGACCGGTTTTTCCCCCTTTCGTGTATGGCTCCATCATATCTACAACTTTAATTCCCGTTACTAACATTTCTGTTGATGTAGATAAATCTTCATGTTTCGGAGCAGAACGATGAATTGGATATTCTTTCTCAGTAGAAACTTTACCTTTTCCATCAATTACATTACCTGTTACATCAAATAATCTTCCTAAAGTTTCTGGACCGACAGGTACTGAAATCGGCTTACCTGTATCTTTAACAGTGACTCCTCTTACTAATCCATCAGTAGAATCCATTGCAACGGTACGAACAATTGAATCGCCTAGATGTTGAGCGACTTCTAAGATTAGGTCTCCTTCATCCTCCCTGTCTACATTTAATGCATTCATTATTTCTGGTAAGTTTCCATCTTCAAAAGTCACATCAACTACTGCACCCATTATTTGAGATATTTTTCCAATATTTGCCATAAGTATTCCTTTATTACTTCAATGCTTCCGCTCCGCCAACTATTTCCAGCATTTCTTTCGTAATTGACGCTTGACGAGCTTTATTAAATTCAAGTGTTAAATTTTTAATCATATCCTCAGCATTTTCTGTTGCGTTTTCCATTGCAACCATACGAGCAGCTTGTTCGCTAGCATAAGATTCTAATAAATATTTCCACATTTGAACATTTAAATGTCGAGGGATAAGTGATTTTGTTAATTCTTTTTTCGAGGGCTCATAAAGCCTATCGAAAACAGTAGAGCTATCTTCATGTTTATAATCTAAAGGTAGCAATTGCTCTGATTGAATAGTTTGAGTCGCAACATTTACAAATTCATTATAACAAACATGGATTTCATCAACCTTCTTGCTGACAAAATGATTAATAATATTTTCACCAATTTTTATTGCATGATGGAAATCTAAATCATTCCAAAACTCTAAATGTGATTCAATAATAGTATAACCTCTTCTAGTAAAATGATCTCTAGCTTTTTTACCAATACAAAATAAATCAACATTCTCCTTACCTATCTGATTGATCTCTATCTCTACATTCTTAAAAACATTGGTATTAAATGAACCAGCCAGTCCTCTATCCGATGCAACAATGACATACCCAACTCTTTGAATAGGTCTAATATCTAATAAGGGCAAAAGAGATCGATCGACATCTGGCAATAAATGATGGATGACATCCACTAAACGATTTGTATAAGGTCGAGCCTGTTCCATTCTTTCCTGGGCTCTACGCATTTTAGCAGCAGCAACCATCTTCATTGCTTTGGTAACTTTTTGGATACTTCGCACAGATTTAATTCGGTCACGTATGTCTTTTAGGTTTGCCATATAATTTTAAGCTATAAAACCCTCTTTAAATTGATTGATTGATTGATCTAGAGTATTAGATACCTCTTCCGACATTACACCTTCAGTTCTTAGTACCTCTAATTCTTTAGAGTTATTTGCATCTAAATAATCAAATAAAGCAGATTCAAATTCAGAAACTTTATCTAAAGGGATATCATCTAAATGTCCTTTTGTTCCTGCAAAAATAATTGCTATTTGTTTATCAATGTTCATTGGGGAATACTGCTTTTGTTTTAGTATTTCTACCATACGCTCACCACGCGTTAACTGCGCAAGAGTACTTTTATCTAAATCAGATCCAAATTTTGCAAATGCTTCAAGTTCTCTGAATTGAGCCAAATCTAATCTTAACGTCCCGGCAATAGCTTTCATCGCTTTTACTTGAGCATTACCACCAACACGAGATACAGACAAACCAACATCAATAGCTGGACGTACACCAGAATTAAATAAATTAGTTTCGAGGTAAATCTGCCCATCAGTTATGGATATAACATTAGTAGGAATATATGCCGCAACATCACCTTCTTGTGTTTCAATAATTGGAAGAGCTGTCAAAGAACCACCTCCAAGATCTTCAGATAATTTTGAAGCACGTTCAAGTAATCTACTATGGAGATAGAAAACGTCACCAGGGTAGGCTTCACGACCTGGCGGCCTACGTAAGACTAGGGACATTTGACGATATGCAACAGCTTGTTTAGACAAATCATCATAAATAATGAGCGCATGTTTACCATTATCTCTGAAATATTCGCCCATTGCACACCCTGAATAAGGAGATATAAATTGTAATGGTGCAGCATCAGATGCATTTGCAGCTACAACCGTTGTGTATTCCATTGCTCCAGCTTCTTCAAGCTCAGATACAATAGATGCAACAGTTGATGCCTTCTGACCAATCGCTACATAAATACAATACACTGGGTCACCATTTTCATGAGCATATTTCTGATTAATAATCGTGTCTACAGCTATTGCTGTTTTTCCAGTTTGACGATCGCCAATGATCAACTCCCTCTGACCTCTACCAATAGGCACCATGCTGTCAATTGGTTTAATACCCGTTTGAAGTGGTTGCTTAACTGGATGGCGAGCCATTACACCAAGCGCTTTTCTTTCTATAGGTAGAGAATCTTTTGAATCAATAGGTCCTTTTCCATCCATTGCTTGCCCTAAAGGATCAACCACACGCCCTACCATTGCTTCTCCAACAGGAACCTCTACAACTCGACCTGTTCGTTTTGCTAAATCACCTTCTTTTACTAAACTACTATCACCAAATAAAACAAGACCAACATTGTCTTCTTCTAAATTCAGCGCCATTCCAAATGTATCATTAGGCAATTCAACTAATTCTGAACTCATGACATTTTCCAATCCAGAAACCCTGGCAACTCCATCACCAACCGAGATAATTTCTCCTACCTCACTTACATCAACCTCACCTTCAAACTTTGCAATTTGTTCTTTTAATAATGTCGTAATGTTATCTGTATTAATATCCATAATTTCCCTTAAATAAATTATTATTGAAGTAAATCTTTCCTAAGATTTTCCATTTTTGTTTTTATTGAAGCATCTAGAAAAATATTATCAATTCTTAGCTTCAGCCCTCCTATTAAAGAAGAATCTATTACTGTATTTAATTCAGTATTTTTACCAATAATTTTTTCTATCTGCAATTGTAGATCATCTTTTTCTTCATTAGATAATTCATCTGCTGTGTGAGCTGTAACTGTTGCAATCTTTAATTCATTCTTAACTAAAGAATTAAAGAAAAATGAAAAATTTCTAAAAAATATTATCGGATTATCGCCAGCATTCATGCTTATCAACTCCTGAACTATAGGATGGACTTCTTCTTTAAAAACAGAATGGATTAATTCATGTTTTTGATCTTTTGAGAATCGTTTTGATTGAAGAAAACCGCGTAATTGAGCATTATCTTTTAAAAGTTGATTTGTAAAATCAATCGATTTTTTAACCTCTTCTAGTGCATCTAATTCTTTGGACATTTTCATGACCACAGATGCAATATATTTAGTTCTTTCCTTATGCTTCATACCCTTTAATATTTTTTAATGATTCTTTAATTAGAGATTTATTATCTTCTTCATTAAGATTTTTTTTAACCAATTTCTCAGCTATTGACAAAGATAATCCGACCACTTCTCCTTTTATTTCAGCAATTGCTTTTTCCTTTTCTATTGTAATTTGCTCTTTGGCATCATCAAGGCTCGCAGCTGCTGTTTCTTTTGCTTTAAGCAACGTACTTTCTTTTAATTGATCAGCAGCTTTTTTTCCTTCGCTAACAATGCCTTGAGCCTCCGATCTAGCTTTAGCAATTATTTCATCTCCTTCCGAAGTAAGGCGGTCAAGTTCTTTTCGAGCTTTTTCCGCATCTTCAAGTGATTTTGCAATATCATTCTCCCTTTTATCCAACACATTTAATAATGGCTTCCAAGCGAACTTTGATAGCAATCCAAGAAGGATTAAAAATGTTATAATGGTCCAGACAAATAAACCAGGATCTAATTGAACTAGTGGATTATCCACAATAATCTCCTTTGCTATTAATTACTTTCTAATTATTTCATTAAAACAATTAGAAGAACAAATACTTCAGCTAGGATAGCAACACCTTCAAGTAAGAACAAAGGCAAGTTTACAGCTCCTGTTATTTTATCTGCTGCTTCAGGTTGCCTCGCAATCCCATCGGCGGCTGCTGCTGCAAAACGACCAATTCCTAGACCAGCACCTACAACAATTATACCTAGACCAATTGCGGCCCCAAAATAATGAAGATTTTCCATTATTTTACCTCTCTTTCATTTTAGTTAATGATGAACATTAATAGCCATGCCAATAAACACGGCCGATAAAAGCGTGAAAACATACGCTTGTACAATTACAACAATTATTTCTAATCCCGATATCGCTGCAGCCATAGGTACAGAAATAAGGGCAACACCTATACCAGCAAATACACTTTGAAACATGTCAGCAAAAATAGCCATAAATGATAAAATCGCTAATAATGCTATGTGTCCGCCTGTCATATTCGCAGCTAGTCGCATAGTAAGAGCAAACGGCTTTACAAACATTCCTATAATCTCTATAGGAATAAGAATAACATATACAAAAGCTGGGAGCCCATGCGGAACAAGATTCTTCCAATGTTGAATAAATCCATGCGCTCGAACTCCAGCAACAATAATGGAAAAAAAAGTTATCATTGCTAAAGCAGCGGTCACATTAAAATTCCCAGTAGCAGTGGGACCTCCATGAAGTAGCCCATTTATGAAATTATGACTATCATCCATGGGAACATGTAGCACGAACCTATTAACTACTCCTAGTAAATCAAAGATCGGTATCATGCCAATTGCATTGGCAAAAAAAATAAAGAATAAAAAAGTTAGGATAAGAGGAGCCCAATTATTCACCCATTTTGGACCAACATTTGGCTTCACAATTGTATCACGGACAAAAGTTACTATAACCTCTAATAAATTAATTAGGCCTGAAGGAACCATGGATTTCTTTTTAATAAATTGTTGAACTGGCAGGATAACAAATAATGCAACAGATACCAATACAATCCATAGCATTAATACATGTTTAGTTACAGACATATCTACATTAAATAAATGTGGCAAATGAATTATAGGGTGATGTATATCTGAATTTGAAACATGGTGAATAATGTTATCACCAACTTTCTCCATCACGCTTTGCGCTTCATGCCCGCCAGAACTACCTAACATATAATTTTCTAACTATAATTGTTTATTATTTATAAATGATCTTACAATATAAGCTTCTGTTAAATGAAGCATTAAATAATAGCCCGTGAAACTAATAATAAATGGTATCGGATTAAAAGACATAAAACTAAAAATAGCTACTATAATAATTCCATAAAGAATCATTTTTGCAATCATAGCAATACCAAGATATTTTGTAATATTAAAAGAAAACTTTAAGTGCATGATTTGAGTTATTAAAACCGATAATAAAAACATTGACCATGGAAAAATCATTCCTAATAAAATCTCCCTACTAATTTCAGGAAGAACTGAACTTAATAATCCCCAAGAACCGAAACATATCATACTAACATAAATAACTAATTTTATCAATTATTTCGTCCAAATTGTTTTTGCTAATTCATAAAAGCCTATCATTAATCCAATCATTAGTCCTAGTAAAGTAAACCAAGGTATAGTTTCATATCGATTATCAATATAAAAACCGATTATACAAAAAATAGTGACTGATGCTATTAAAACATACGATGCAGATGCTGCTGGGGCAGATTGTAATAGATATTTGTTTAAATAATAAAGAAAGTTTTTATTTGAACTTTCTTTTAATTCAGGCATTTGGATCAGATGAGGTGGAAGCCATTGTAAACCTTGGCTTTAAGTCTTCTTTTTTAGTAGGATCTATAGCACTTTCTTTATTTCCAATAACGCTACATGAACCTTGGAATTGAGCCCCATCTTCAATTATTAAACTACTGTAAATTAAATCACCAGTTATTTCAGATTTACTACCCAAAACAATTTTATTTGTAACTGTAATATCTCCTTTAACATTGCCACCAATATGGGCATCGCTTGCTTGAATATTACCAAAGACTTTACCAGAAACAGTAATTCGCAGAGGACCATCCGTATGGATATCACCATATACTTTACCATAAATGATAATTCCACCCTTCAAGGTAATTGGTCCATTAACGACAGCTCCTGCACCAATCATTGTTTGAACATTTTTAAAATCTAATTTAGCCATTTTATTCTACACTTAAGTTTTTCTCATTGTACTCTGGGAAGAAATTCAATGGATCCAGAGGATTCGACCCTTCCCAAACTTCGAAATGTAAATGCGGTCCAGAAGAAATACCAGTATTTCCTGCAAGTGAAATAACATCTCCACGATTTACAATATCTCTTTTATCCACAAGATTTACTTGATTATGTCCATAAAATGTAAAATAATCATTTCCATGATAAATAATTATCATATTCCCTAGATCTGTAGACCAACCAGAAAAAATTACTAATCCTGAAGCTGAAGCGACAACAGGGTCACCCTCTTTAGCCGAAATATCAATACCATAATGATTGCTTTTCCAAACATGCGGTCTTGTAATCATTCGTTGAGTTATGTAACCATCAATAGGTGCTTTTGTTGGAATATTGATTATTTGATTTGTTGAATATTGATTATTATGTTTACTTACCATAGATGAGTCGCTTAAGGTATCTAATCCATTTTGGAAAGAAGATAAATCAACTTCAGACCCAAAATTCTTTCTTAATAACTCATCCATTTGTTGTAAGCGCTGTAAGTCCTGAAAAAGCTCCATTACTTTTACCCGCTCCATTGCTAATTTATTATAACTCTCTCTCATTTTTTGATACTCTATTGATTTTGGAATAAGAAAATATCCCGCAAGAAAAGTTATACTGATAAAAGAAATTATAATTATTATAAATATATAAAACCAACTCCTGTTGAAAGAAAAGCTTTTACCTTCCGCTTCATTGTCTGGAATAAGTAAAACAGTATATTTAGAAGGCTTCATTTTTCTGTTATCCAATGGAGCGAAGCAAATCTAAAATTCTATCCAAGTCATCATCAGAAAAGTAATGAATTTCAATTTCTCCACCATTTTTTGAATATTTAATTTCAACCTTTGTGCCTAATATTGTAATTAATTCATCTTCTACCATTTTTACAGGAGAATTGGTTTTCTTTACTTTTTTAGATACATTTTTAACCTTGCTAGTGGATTTTTCCTTCGCAATTGCTTCTGCTGCTCGAACGCTAAGTTTTTTTGTAATTATCAAATTATATAGCTTGTTCATTCCTGCAATAGTATTCATCATTAGGATAGCACGACCATGTCCTGAAGAAATTGTATGACTACGTAAACTATTTATTATATTCTTTGGTAATTTTAATAATCGTAATGCATTTGAAATTGTCACACGCTTTTTTCCAACTGCCTTAGCAATACTATCCTGTGTATGATTAAATTTTCTTTGTAATACGGCATACCCTTCTGCTTCATCAATAGGGTTTAAATTTTCACGTTGAATATTTTCTATCAGAGCAATTTCCATTAATTCAGATTCATTAGATATTGAGACTACATAACCTGGAATAGCCTTTAAACCTGCAAACTTGGATGCTCTTAGGCGTCTTTCACCTGCTATTAGAATATACTTACCATCATCTTCTTGAACAGTAATTGGAGTTATAACCCCTTTTGTTTTGATGGATGATATTAAATCTTGAAGACTTTGCTCATCTAATCCATCTTTTCGAGGTTGTAATGGATTTGCAACTATATCTTTAAGAAGAATTTCTGTTACTCCAGATTTTATTGAAGGGCTATCAGCTGGCCCATGTATCAATGCTTCTAATCCCCTACCTAAGCGCTTAGTGGCCATTATCTATTATCTCCTCAATTAATTGCATATAATCTTGCGTGCCCACTGAATTTGCATCATATAACAAAGCAGGCTTTCCATAGCTAGGCGCTTCACCAAGCCTAACATTTCTATGAATAACTGTTTCAAATAACTTATCACCAAAATAACTCTTTACTTCATCTAAAACTTGTTTGGATAAATTTAACCTACCATCAAACATTGTTATTAAAACTCCCGCGATATTTAATTTCTTATTTAAATGTTGTTGAACTAAACGAATAGTATTTAATAGTTGCCCTAATCCTTCTAATGCATAATATTCTGCTTGGATGGGAATAATTAAGTTATCTGCTGCAGTTAAACAATTTAATGTCAATAGTCCAAGAGATGGAGGACAATCTATTATAATATAATCGTAGTTTTTTTTAATTGTTTTTAACGCTTTTTTAAGTTCTAATTCTCGAGCGATGACACTGACCAACTCAATTTCTGCTCCGACTAAGTCATTTGTTGATAATACTATATCTAGATATTCAAATGAAGTTTTTGAAACAACATCTTTAATTGGGGTTTGATTTACTAATGTATCATAAACTGTATATCCAGAATCTTTTTTTATTATTTCACTAACACCAGTAGAAGCATTCGCTTGTGGATCCATATCAAGTAGTAATGTTCTGAACTCACTTACAGCAAGACTTGCTGCTATATTTACAGATGAAGTCGTTTTGCCAACGCCTCCTTTTTGATTTGTTAATGCAATTATTTTGGTCATTATTATAATTAAGGAATATATTTATATACCTACAAAACAAGAGTAATTTAATTTCGTAATAAAGGTTTAACAAGTAGGTTGCTAGATATATTATTAAACTTTTCATACGTTTATATGTATGATTTTTAAAAAATAAACTCATTAATAAAATATTTTATGTTCAAATTATAAGTCACTATGAAGGCATTAGTAAAAAAACATCCAGAACCTGGTTTAACTTTAGAAGAAATGCCAATTCCTAAAGTGGGAACAAACGATGTTTTAATTAAAATTCAAAAAACTGCGATTTGTGGAACCGATCTTCATATTTATCAATGGGATAAATGGGCTCAAAAAAAAATTAATACACCTATAATTATTGGTCATGAATTTATGGGAATAGTTGAAAATATAGGTGATGGGGTCACTCACTATACCGTAGGTGATATCGTTTCTGGTGAAGGACATATTACATGTGGTTATTGCCGAAATTGTCGTGCAGGCATGCGACATTTATGTCATAAAACTATTGGAATAGGAATTGATCGTGGTGGAGCCTTTGCAGAATATTTATCTTTACCAGAAAGTAATGTTTGGCCTGTACATAAAGATATTAATATAGATATAGCATCATGTTTTGATCCATTAGGAAATGCCGTGCACTGCGCACTTAGCTACTCAATGGTTGCGGAAGATGTCTTAATAACAGGAGCAGGACCTATCGGATGTATGGCTACTGCTATTTGTAAAATATTGGGTGCAAGAAACGTTGTTGTTACTGACAACAATAGTTTCAGATTAAATCTTGCAAAAAAAATGGGCGCTGATAAAACTATAAATATAACCAAAGAAAAAATTGAAGATTCATTCAAAGATTTGAGGATATCAAACGGTTTTGATATTGGACTTGAAATGTCAGGAAATCCCAGTGCATTGAACGATATGATTCGAACAATGTACCATGGAGGTAAAATTGCACTACTAGGAATACTGCCAAATGATACATTGGTGAAATGGAATGAAATTATTTTTAAAGGTCTGAAGATAAAAGGAATCTATGGAAGAGAAATGTTTGATTCTTGGTATAAAATGAATCAATTAATACGCGGTGGTCTGGATATTTCTCCAATAATCACTCATAAATTTAAAGCCGATGATTTTCAAACAGCTTTTGAAACAGCTGAAAGCACTGAATGCGGTAAAGTAATTTTAGAATGGAACTAATTTGATTAAAGATCAAAATATCTTTGTAAATGATTTAGCTAAAATAAAAGCTGAAGGTTTGTATAAAGATGAGCGTACCATAACTACCCCACAGGGCGTTCTAATTAATACTGTAGAGAGTGGTGATGCTTTAAATTTTTGTTCAAATAATTATTTAGGATTATCAAATCAAAACGAAATAAAAGAAGCGGCTAAGGATGCAGTGGATAAATATGGTTTTGGGATGTCATCTGTTCGCTTCATCTGTGGAACACAACAAATCCATAAAAAATTAGAAAGAAAAATTTCTGAATTTTTTGGAACAGATGATTCAATTCTTTATACCTCATGTTTTGATGCAAATGGTGGACTTTTTGAAACAATATTAGGCCCAGATGATGCAATTATTTCTGATGAATTAAATCACGCTTCAATAATTGATGGTATAAGGCTGTGCAAAGCAAATCGTTTTCGTTTTAAAAATAATGATATGGGCGATTTAGAATTAAAACTACGTGAAAGAGATAAATTTGGTACAGTAATGATTGCAACAGATGGTGTTTTTTCTATGGATGGACATATCGCAAAAATAGATAAAATAACTGAACTAGCTCAAAAATATAATGCGATGGTTATGGTTGATGATTCGCATGCAACAGGCTTCATTGGAAAAACTGGTCGTGGATCTGCTGAATATTGTGGCGTTATGGATAAAGTAGATATTTGGACCTCAACATTTGGTAAGGCATTAGGCGGTGCCTCTGGCGGATTCACAACTGGTAAACAAGAAATAATTGATTTATTAAGACAACGTTCTCGACCGTATCTTTTTTCTAATACACTTGCACCATCAATTGTTGCTGCAAGTATAAAAGCTATTGATATCATTTCTTTATCCACTGATTTAAGAGATAAACTAGAACAAAATACTAATTATTTCAGAAAAGAAATGACAGATGCTGGGTTTGATATCAAAATGGGTTCTCACCCAATCGTACCTATTATGATATATGATGCTATCTTAGCCAAACAAATGGCTGAATTATTATTGGATAAAGGTATATATGTGGTTGGTTTCTTTTATCCTGTGGTTCCTAAGAATATGGCAAGAATACGAGTGCAAATATCTGCAGAAATGGAAATCGATCAACTTTCAGACGCAATATCAATATTTAGTGAAGTAGGTCAAAAATTAAAAATTTTAAAATAAATTAATTCATTAAATAAAATTTGGCTCGTCTATATTTTGCTCGTTATATTCGCAGACTTTTTTGTTAGTATAGAAAAGAAGTGATTATGTCTAAAAACCTTACACCTAGATATATTGTAATTGGTTTGGTGCTCGCTTGGGCACTCATAACCCTATGGCCTTCTGTTAAGTATCAGATGCTCTCATTTGATGAGAAAGAAGAAATGAGAGAACTAGGGACTCTTGAAACCCTAGAAAATGATATTATCAAACAAGGATTAGATTTAAAGGGCGGCATATACATTGTTCTTGAAGTAGATCTTCCTACTCTTATATCTACATTAGCAATTAATAAAGACGCAAAATTTGAACGTACAATAGCAGAAGTTCGAAATAGTCTCAAAGAAAATACACAGCAAGATTTCTTTACTGTATTTGCTAATAGTGTTTCTAACAATAGTCTTCGATTACCTCGTTATTATGATGTGGACTATGGTGCTAAACCTGATGATATATTATTAAGCCTAAAAGAACAAGCAGATGATGCTATCAATCGTGTATTAGAAATACTTCAAAATCGTGTTGATCAATTTGGAGTATCTGAACCAACTATACAAAAACAAGGTAATAGAAGAATTATTGTCGAATTAGCAGGTATACAAGATTCAGATCGGGCTCGTTCTTTATTACAAAGTACTGCTCAACTTGAGTTCTGTCTTGTTAAGTCTCCTGAAGTTACTAATGATATATTATCCCAGATTGATAATCTTGTAAAAGGCAATGAGCAACTAGAATCATTAGTCGCATCGATTAATGAGGACTATGAATCTGAGGATGATAATGAACTTGGTGTAAGTGATGATAAAACAGTATCAATTAGTGAACTTTTTGGTGAAGATGCAGAAACCTCCACAGATAGTAGTGATACTTCAGTTGTGGTAGATCAAAATATATTCCAAGAACGTCCTTTTTCTTCCTTATTAAGAGCTCTAGGAAATAATATTGCTGTACCAGAAAAGAATTTATACACCGTCAAAAAAATTATTAATAAACAAGAAGTACAGGATAAACTTGCTCTTGGAAATGGTCAATTTCTTTTTGCTCCTGATGCAGAAAATTTTTCTACTAATGAGGGGATAGATGAAAAACTAGTTTATATGTATTATCTGGAAAAAGATGCAGATTTGACCGGTGGTGTAATCGAAGAAGCAAATGCAACTATTGGAGGTCAAGGGTCCAGTGCTATGGGTCAATCTATTGTATTATTGGATATGAATAGTGAAGGTGCGAGAACTTGGTCAAGGATAACGGGAGCAAATATTGGACGACAAATAGCAATTGTCCTAGATAAAAAAGTTCATATGGCGCCATCCATACGTACAAAAATTAGCGATGGTGGAACGATGATTGAAGGGTTTGCTGACATGGATGAAGCAAAGGATATTGCTATAGTACTTAGAGCTGGAGCCCTACCAGCCCCTGTGGATATAATAGAAGAAAGGATTGTTGGTCCATCGCTTGGAGCTGATTCTGTAAAAAGAGGTACAAACTCAGTATTACTCGGTCTAGGGTTGATCATTATATTTATGTTTATTTATTATAAATTATCAGGATCAATAGCAAATTTTGCATTAATATGGAATATCCTTCTTGTATTGTCAGTGCTCGCATCATTAGGAGCAACACTTACACTACCAGGAATTGCTGCATTAATTTTAACTGTTGGAATGTCAATTGATGCTAATGTAATTATTTTTGAAAGAATTCGAGAAGAGCTTAGAAAAGGAAAATCAGTTCGTGCTGCCATTGACGGCGGTTATAATCGTGCCTTGACTACAATTGTAGATGCAAATGTTACAACGCTTATTGCAGCACTTGTCTTATATCAGTTTGGAACAGGACCTATAAAAGGCTTTGCTACTGTTTTATTTTGGGGAATTGTTATTTCAATGTTTACTGCAATTTTTGTTACACGAACTATTTTTAATTCATTTATTGATCGTAAAGGTTTAAAAAAGCTAAGTATATGAGAATTATTAAAGATACTAAAATACAATTTATGTCACAGAATAAACTGGGCGCTCTCTTATCTGGTACTGTTATCATCTTAGGAATTATTTCTCTAATATTAGCTGGTGGTCCTCTGTTAAGTATTGATTTTAAAGGAGGAACTCTACTTGCCGTCCATTTTGAAGATCCTGTAGATATAAATGAGTTCCGATCTGCTATGAGCAATGTTAACATTGAAGGAGAGTCCTTTGATTTTAGTAAAGCTGAAATCAAACTTTTTGGAAGTCCAAAAGACATCTCCGTTCGTATTCCGTATATGGATGAAGAACCAGAAAACTTTGCTCAAAAAATTATTACCCATTTAAGAAATTCTTTTTCTGAACAAGTTTCAGAATTTGATTCTGATTTTATTTTATCAATTGAAAAAGTTGGTCCAAAAATTGGAGCTGAATTAAGTAATAAAGCTATGTTAGCTATTGTATCATCATTAGCACTTATTCTGTTTTACATATCTATTCGCTTTGAATTCAACTTTGCACTAGGAGCAATTGCAGCACTTGCTCACGATGTTTTTGTTACGTTAGGAATTTTTTCTATTATGGGTTATGAAATTTCTTTACCAATTATAGCAGCATTTCTTACTATTGTTGGTTATTCACTTAATGATACTATTGTTATTTTTGATCGTATAAGAGAAAATGTCAAATCCATGAAAAGATTAACCTATTTAGAAGTAATTGATAAAAGCATTAATGATTCTTTGAGTAGAACAGTAGTTACTTCCATTACTACTTTTATTGTAGTTCTTATACTTTGGTTATTTGGTGGAGAGGTAATTAATCTTTTTGCTTTCGCTATGATGGTTGGTGTAATTGTTGGAACATATTCAAGTATCTTTGTTGCTTGTCCATTGGTATTGCGATTACACTCCAAGTCATAAAAATCTCCTTACCACATCTATTCAAACTTTTTTTTAAAATATATGCTTCATTATAGTATAATATCATCACCTATTGGAAAACTATGTATAGTAAAATCAAATAAAGGCATTAAGAAAGTTTTATTATCACCTGATTCTCCATTTGAAAAATACTTGTATAATAATTTTCCAAATCAAGAAATAGAAAAAAATAATTTTGAGTTGAAAGAAGCATGCAATCAAATCAATGAATATTTTGCTTTATCAAGAAAAAAATTTTCACTGGATATTGATATTCATTTACCATCATTTTATAGAAGAGCATTAATAAAAGTTGCTGAAATTCCATTTGGAAAAACATCTTCATACAAATCGATTGCAATGAAAACAGGAAGTCCAAACGCATCAAGAGCCGTAGGAAATGCTAATGCTAATAATCCATTACCAATTATAATACCATGTCATCGTGTAATAGCAAATGATGGAAGTATTGGGGGATATGGTGGTGGTTTAAAAACAAAACGATTTCTATTAGAATTAGAAGGCACCTTATAGTTAGATTCAACGTAGTATAATTATGTGGGCTTATTTTAAACGAATTACATTTGCTGGCATATTTGCCATCGTGCCAATTGCTCTAACCTTTTATATCATTAAAATTATTATTGTTTTTCTTAATCAATTAACTGCTCCATTTCTAGAAAGAGTTCAGTTAGAGATACCTGGTTTAGGTCTCCTTCTTACAATATTAATTATATTTGCACTCGGTATTTTCGTGACGAATGTGTTGGGAAGAAAATTATTTTACTGGGCAGAGAAATTGATAGCCTCAATCCCTTTAGTAAAAAATATTTATAGTACAATTAAACAAATTACTAACGCATTTTCTGGTGCTGTACAAACAGATAATTACCAACGAGTAATCTATATACAGTATCCTCGACCAGAACTGTGGACTATTAGTTTTGTGACTGGAGAAAGTGTCGATAAATCTGGAGTTAGATATTATCATGTGTTTGTACCAACTACTCCAAATCCAACATCCGGTGTATTTATTATTGTTCCACAACATGATGCGGTTGACGCTGAATTGACCGTTGAAGAAGGCCTAAAGGCAGTAATATCCGGTGGCTTACTAGCTCCTAAAAGAAGTCCTATAGGCTAATAGGCTTATTATATATACTTTCATTTATATTTTCACTTAAATCAAATAAATAACTATCTATGGAAATCATCATACTTTTAATTCTTAGTTATTCCACAGGTGCTATTCCTACAAGTATTATTGTTAGTAAGGTTGCAAAGAATATTGATATAAGAGAACATGGTAGCGGAAATGCTGGGGCAACAAACGTCTATCGTATCTTAGGATGGAAATATGCGCTTATCGTATTATTATTAGATATATTTAAAGCTTGGCTTCCAACAGCGGTATATGCAACAACAATATCTCATCCTATATCAATCCTTGATACAGGATTTATACAAATACTATGTGGATCTTTCGCGGTTATTGGACATACCTATCCAATTTTTGCAAAATTTAAGGGAGGTAAAGGCGTTGGGCCATTGATTGGGGTGCTACTTGCTTTATTTCCAATCGCATTCCCATTATGTTTAATAGTTGCTATTGGTATTATTATAAAAACAGGTTATGTATCTCTTGGATCAATTTTTGCAGCTATTTCACTTCCAATCTTTATACTTATTCTACCTACTGTAGGAATTGTTTCTCCAAACTTATCTTTGGTTGTATTTAGTTTACTGGTACCCTGGTTTGTTATTTATACTCATCGCAGTAATATTAGTAGAATAAGAAATGGAACTGAAAACAGATTTGATAAAGCACTTATTTTTAAAAATAAAACAACAGATTAGAATTTTTGTCCTACAACTAAATGTAGCGCTTGATCAACAAAACTACCATCTCTATACCCCCAGCCAAAATCAAGGCCAAATGTTCCCACCATAGGGAATGGGATTCTAAACCCAAAGCCTGTTCCAAGCATAGGCAAAAAATTAAATAAATCTTTTTTATCTCTGGCAGTGTATCCAACATCAATAAACCCTACTAGCTGTAGTCCATACTCCTGTTTCCAATCCATAAGTTGCGTTTTAAATACTTTTGTTGGGATGATAGTCTGTCTTAATTCTGTAGAGAAAACTGCTGAATGATTTCCAAATCGAAAGTTTTTATCCACATTTGAATAAACAGATTTCGTGGGGATTGACCAACCTCGAACATTTTGAGCGCCACCTAGCCATGAAACAAATACTTCATCTACTTTACCAAAACTTGTTAAAAATGAAAAATTAAATGCCGCTGTTAATTTTTTTATAGATTTATTTAATGAATGGTATAAACTATATGACTGGACCCACCATAAATTATTTTTATCTTTTTCCCAATCGAGAATACTAAAAAAGCCTTGGGTAATTAATAGCCCTTTGCTCGGATCGCGATATACATCTCTAGTATCATATGAATAACTTCCCATTGGATTAATAGATAGATATTCTAATGTATCAATATTACCAGTAAAGGTTTTCTGTTCTAATTCAAACCCTATACTAGCTTTATGTTTATAGCCAAAATAACGACCCATGATAATTTCAGATGTTATAGTATTCTGTTCATAATCTAGAAATGGGTGAATAGTATTGCTCCTACCTGTCATAAAGCGTAATGAAACATGGTCTCCCATAATCCATGGATTATTAAATGATAAAAAATAGGATTTACGAGCACCAGTAGATCCTGCTAATGTAAGGTTCTCATTTTTTCCTCGAAAATTCCTTATCATTAACATTCCTCCAAAAGACCAGCCATATTCTTCCTCATAAGTTGGACTAGCAGCAGGGAGAATTCTTAAAGAAGATTCGATAAGATTATATTGTAAAATTACAGTCAAATCTTCCAAAGGCACCATTGTCCAAGATACATCTGCAAAGATGCCCAAATTCAATAAACGATCCTTATCTTGATCTGCTAAAGAGCTATCTAATGGTACATCAAGCGGATGTTGAATCTCTCTTTGGATAATATAATCTTTGGTAATTTGATGGCCTTTAAATTCAATTGAGGAAACTATAAGTAAGTTATTTCCCCACACAAATGACATAAGTACTAAGATTAAAAATAGTTTATTTAACATAATAGGTTGACCTCAAGCGTATAAATGGATCGAGGCCAATAAAATAATTTAGAGGTCGAAACTCTCCATGAGTTGCATTTTCTTGTATTCGATACCTTGTTCGGAATATACATGTTCAATAGCATCTCGCAAGTCTTGCTCAACTACTAATCCACGTAAATTTATAGCAATATTCCAATCATCCAGAATCCGAACATTCATTTCTGTATTTCCATCTAAATAACGATGCCAAGTACCATCAAATTCACCTGGTGGCCCATATGTCATCATTATTTTATGCTGTAAAACATCCTCAGTAGTTACTTGAGGAAAACCAATGTCTTTAAGCTCTACAGTTTTATGAACGCTTTCAAGTTTATAGTGCGAAGCTTCGATATTTGTTATACTATAAATGAAATCAATATTTATAAATCGAAGTTCAATTCTTTCAATAGTAAGACGAGTTGTATACTCATACATCATTTTTGCGCGTCGAACTGGTATTCGAAACCCTGATTTCAAAGTTAATGGATCATCCCAAAACTCCGCAACAGATAACGAGTCAGGGAAGTACCCCATTACAGCAGATAAACTTGAATTCCAATCAGAGATAGGTTCTCGTGCAAGCACCCATCCATTAGGCAAAGTTTTAATGAACCCATCAAGTAGTGTTGGATCAGATTCTACAATTGCTTGTCTTCTTTTCTCTAAAGGGAGCTTCTTCACTTCAGCCGGAATAGAAGTAATAATATCTCTAATATCACGATCTCGAGAAAGTAATTTTGGTCGAAATGTGGTACAGCTAGAGAAAAATAATAATAGGGACAAAATTGTTATGCGCATCATGGTTGCAAAATTTATCACAATAAGAAATGATCATGAAGTTTTTTTTTGATATTATTTATATAAGTTTAATCTCAAATTTAACATTTAGTAAAAAAAAAGCCCCAAAATAGCTTTGAGGCTTTTTCTCAAATTAGGTCAAGAATCTATTTACGACCCCGGGCCATTTTTGCGCGTGCAACATCACCATTTTTATCGATGAAGTAAAGATAACCAGATTCACGACTTACGCCTGCATCTGCTACTTTTTCTGCATTTCCGCCACCTTTACCAGCGCGGGCCATTTTAGAACGCCATACATTGCCATCTTTACCGAGGTAATATAGGTAACCACTTTCTTTTTGTACTCCACATGCTTTTACTGTTTCTGCCATGGATAACTCCTTTGTTTTAGTTAAAAAATATAAAAGAACTAAGTCTCCTCGATGAACGTAACATATTCAGTAGCAAAATGTCAAGAAATTTCTCGTCGATCTCCCCTCGGTGAATTTTACCTAATTTTCTTTCCATTCACATATAAATAGATTTGTATCGCCTTGTTTCTTTTGATTTCTATTCGATACAAAAACAAGATATTTTCCATCTAAGCTGAAATAGGCTTCTGCATACTCTCCAGAAAATGTTAATTGAGATATATTTTTAAAGCGGACTTCTCCACATTACATTTTTTATATCAGATTAGTTTGTATTTAACTAATATTAAAAATCAAAGCTAATTGATGTTATTATCTGACGTGGCATATTTGGCCTTAAACCTGCAGGTCTATTTGCAACGGAAGATTTTGAATTTGTTACATTATAAAACTTTATTTCAAAAATTATATTTTTATTAATTTTATATTTTGAAACAATATCCAAAGTATTTATCGCATCAGTACTATTAGTTTCTGATAATTCATCTCTTCCAGCAACAGTTCTCGTCTTATCAATATGCTTAAATCTCAAGTAAGTTTGACTTTTTCCCATATCCATTCCAATCCTTGCGTGAAGCATATTGCGTGGAACATAAGGTAATTCATCATCTATAGAGACATCCCCCCATGGATCGAAATCACTATCAAAATTATTTTTGAATTTTGCTATAGTGTAAGTATGGGAAAACGAAAAAGGAACTAAAAATTTATTCATATTAATAAGATTGCTATATGATAATTCAATACCATTTATCAGGACTTTTCCACCGTTAAATTGGGCATAGGTACCAGACCCTGCAGCTTCAGTGTCCTCTCCAAGCAAATTTTTATAATCATTATAGAATGTAACTAATTCAGCATTGTGGAATCCTTGATTAAAACGAAATCCTAACTCAAAATTATTACTTTCTTCAGGTAGTACTTCATCATCATCATCAAAGCCGGGCCCAGGTGGTGAAAAACCTTTATGTATACCAGTAAAAATTTGAGCCCCCTGGAACAACTGATACGCTAAACCGATTCCAGGAATAAATACTTCTAATTTATCTTTTTTTATTGAAGAAGCTGTTGAATCACGGTTTACATCAGAACCCCAATCTTTTCTTTGAAGATAGATTGATTCCATTCGAGAACCAATAGTTATGATTGTTCTATTTAATTTTAATTCATTTTCAATAAACATTGAATTAGCACTTGCTGTGTAGAGTCGATTATTTTTACTTCCTTCACCCCAAATACCCTCTGTAGTCATGATTAAATCACCATTATTCATTTTATACTTATCTGATTTTTGAAATCTATTCATTTCGTCAGAATGAACCCTAAATCCAAACATCAAATCATTTTGTTTTCCAAAAAATTTAAAATTAGATCTTAAGATAGTTTGGAGACCACTCGACTCATATATTCTATTATTTGCCTTAATATCATAAATATCATCAATACTATTATTAGCAGATAGTAATTGATAAGTTGAATCTGCGCCGGCATTATTACTTAAAATTGATCCTATGCTATATCCATTAACTTTATTCAATTTATACCAATTCCGATGAAAATGATTATTATACAATGTTGAAGTAATATCTAAGTTCTCAAAAGGCTTTATGATTGCTGTTAAGGAAAATTGTTCGTGATCAGCATCCATTTTATCTTTCTGAGAAGCTCTGTATCTCATAAAAGGATTTTGATCAAAGTCATCTCTGGTTAAGCCTAAATAGGTCTCATTACTAATTTCATCGGTACTACTCAATTTTAATTGTAGAAGAGCTAAATCAGAACTTGTATTAATTCTTGCTTTAAACAAAAAATCATTTTTATCGTATCCTGTGTTGCCTCCACCTTGTAATTCTTTAAATCCTCCGGCTTCTTCATTATGTGTTTGAAACATTATTCCATAATTATTGGCAGACATACCAGATTTAAATTTTACAACTTGTGAACCATATTCACCTATGGATAATAATCCATTGAAATCCAATTCTTTAGGAATCGATGCAGATATATAATTAATTGCTCCTCCTGTAGAATGAGGTCCATATTTTACCTGAGAAGAACCTTTTCTAATCTCAAAAGATTCCATTCTACCAGCTGTAGGTGAATAATAAGCAGCTGGTGAAGAATATGGTGCAGGAGAGATTAACACTCCATCTTCCATCATATTTATTTTTGAGGATCTTTCCAGTCCGCTACCTCTCATGCCAATATTAGGCCTTAAACCATACCCATCTTCTTCCTGCAAGTAAACTCCAGGGACTTGCGAAATAACCTTATTTATATCTGTATCATGAAATTCTAAAACCTCATTCTTAGATACTATTGATAGTGATCCGGGAATTCGATAAAAATTTTGACCGATGCCAGATATTCTAGATCTATCAGCTAGCACATTAATGGCAGAAAGTTTTATTGCACTTTGTTCAAGCTGAATAATCATAGTATTTGATTCTGATAGCAAAACCATCTTTTCTAACCCAGCATAACCAATTGCAGTAATTTCAATTAATGCACTATCACCCTTATTGCCTGAAAAAGAAAATATACCGCTAGGGTCTGAAACTGTACCTTCATTATCTTTATGTTTTATTTTTATGTTTGCCTCTACAATAGGCATTCCAGTTGATGAATCAACTACTTTCCCTACAAATACATCAGCATTCACTAATTGAATTATTACTATAAGAAGAATCGAGAATCTATACATTATTTTTCCTTACGAGTTTTATTTATTATATAATTAATTTTGAGTTGAAATTCTTTTCCAGCTTACAAAAAGCCCACTAGCAACCGTTATCCAAGATAATAATTCAATCAAGCTTGGATCACCATTATAGCCAAACAATCCTTTCATCAATGCTCCGATATAACCCTTATCATGAAACAACGGATATGTGCCATCCGCATTTTTTGGTGGATTGATATCCCATATCCTTCCATAATCAGGAATTATACCTGCGGATTCAAGTTCATGTACACCATAAGCAAGCATACCTGAAGCAACAAAAATGAGTAAAATCGAACTCACATTAAAAAAAGTTTTAAGCGGCACATTTTTACCTTGAATAAAAATAACATAACCTATACTAATTGCTAAAAGTCCACCTAAAAGAGATGCCGCAATTGAAACCCCTCCCTGTTTTAACATAATTCCATAAATAAATAATATTGTTTCAATTCCTTCTCTAAACACTGAAATAAATGCTAAACCAAAAATACCATAAGCCATTTTTTCTGATGATATTGCTAACTCTGCCTGCTCTTCTAGTTCTGCAGCTATATTTTTATTTTTAGCCATCCAAATAATCATAGTGCCAAGAACAGCTGCAGCAACAATCATTACAATACCTTCAAATAATTTTTCAGCTTGTCCTGTGAACCCTCCTAATAATTTCTGAAAAAGAACTGAGCCTACTACGCTTGCTATTAATGCAAGATAAACACCTTTCCACAATTGTTTAATAGCATCTTGCTGATTTGTTTTATTTAAAAATGTATAAAGAATCCCTATAATCAAGGAAGCTTCTAATACTTCTCTAAATACTATTATAAATTCTGCCATAATCTTTTATAAAAAAATTTACCTATCTAGGAAGCCCCTGCCTTATTTCTTGGAACCAAACTTTAAAGGAGACGCTGAAACTTCCTAGATAAGCAATCTTATTGTTATTGAGACTAAGTCTCATTAAAGATTACTAAAGAATATTTCTTATGGCAACTAAAATATGATTTTTTTTAAATGCGCTTACAGATTCTATTGATCGCTAGACTGAATCGCTTCGTAAATGCCATCCCAGAATTGGCATCTTGCTACCAGCATTTTTTTTGCAATATCTATTGATTGTCTCCATTTATCCTCATCATTACCGCATAATTGTTTTATCATTTTGTATGCTAATTGACTATGCGTATCGCCGTCCAGTGTAATATGTCTGTTTAAATAATATATAAATGTGCGCAAATTATTTTGATTGTTTTTACTAATTCTCTTGATCATTGAAGTGAATAACTCTGGGATAATCTCTTCTCTGCCAAAAGTAAATGCGGATGCAAGAACATGAGTTGGCGCATCCTTAATTTCATTAAATGTTGTGCTTACAAATGTTGAAGCTGGATTTGGAATATTGTCATCGATAAGAGATTGATTTACTGTTTTTCCCTGTTCAATCAATGCTATAAATTGATTAATTGTATGGATATTTGCCCCTGCTTCCGCCATGGACATTAAATATATTTCAAAATGGCTACTATATTCTCCTGAAGGGTCTATATCTGTTTCTTCATCTAAAACAATTTCATTAATTAATCGCGCGGAAATTGAATTCCCTTTTGGAACCCAGGGAGTTTCAACGCAGGTTAATTGAATTTGTAATGCTTTAACGATTGACATGAAGTCCCAAACAGCAAAAATGTGATGCTCCATAAATATTTGTACATGTTGAATATTGTTTATGGATTCATATAAGGGATGATTGCTTAGAATGTCACGCTCATCCTGCGTGGCGTCAAGTATTTCAAGAATGTTATTTTTAAAAATGGCCATTTATTTTAATCAAGTACGTCTAAAAAATATACACGCTAAATATTTAGAATTAAATCATTTAACAACTCAATAAAATTATCATCATCGTTTAAGCATGGAATAAATGTAAAACTTTCTCCTCCAGATTCTAAAAATGATTTTCTAGCTCTAAGATTTATTTCCTCTAAGGTTTCTAAACAGTCAGCAACAAATGATGGGCATAAAATCGCAATGTTTTTAATTCCCTGTTTAGAAAAATTAATTATTTCTTTATCGGTGTACGGATTCAACCATTTGGGATCAATTATTGAAACCCTCGATTGAAAGCTCATCATCCATTTGTTATCATCAAGGTTTAATTTTTTTGCTGTTAACATTGAAGTTTTCCATACATTTGATCGGTAACAATTCTTTGATGATTCACAATCAATTTGACAACAATCTGAACTTTGTAGACAATGGTTTCCATTTACATCCGACTTACGTATATGTCTTTCAGGTATACCATGATAACTAAAGATGATCTTATCAATTTTATTATTTAAATATGGTTCAATCGATTTTGATAATGCAGATATATATTTTGGATGATCAAAAAATGGCTTTATAAACTTCATATGCAATCTTGGATAATGCTCTTCTACTATTTTTTCAACATAGATCTCTGTTGAACGAGTAGTTGACATGGCATGGTGTGGGTAAAGAGGAACAATAATCACTTCATCAACTTTCTTATCCTTCAAATGCAATATTGATTTTTTTATTGAAGGGTTTTGATATCTCATAGCAATATCAACATTCCAACCTGTTTTGGTTTGTAATGCTTTTGCAATTTTTCTTGTATTCTCAATTAGGGGAGATCCATCTTTCCATATTATTTCATATGCTTTCTTT
>SGYN01000020.1 GCA_004321715.1 bacterium
GGACCAATCGATAAAAAAATAGGATGGATAATGGATTTCGGAGATGTAAAAAAAGTTTGTGATCCTATCATAAATCAACTGGATCACATTGTATTAAATGACGTGCCAGGACTTGAAAATCCAACAAGTGAAAATTTAGCAGCATGGATATGGGAAAAAGTTTATCCGAAACTTCCACAGTTGAAAAAAATAATCGTCAGCGAAACTTGTAGTACAGGTTGTATTTACAAGGGGGATTAATTTTTTTGTTTATTTATAATTTATTTACATACATAAAATAAATTACCATACATGAAAAATATACTAATTGTAGATGACGAACCAGATATTCGAGAAATTTTACGGTATAATTTAGAAAAAGCTGGTTTTAATGTTACTGAAGCAACAAGTGGAGATGATGCATTAAATAAATTATCGAAAGATCTTGATCTAGCTATTCTTGATATTATGATGCCAGGTAAAGATGGATATCAAGTTTGTAAAAAAATTCGTGAACAGGGTAATACCTTACCTATCATATTTTTAACTGCAATGGATCGTGAGTTTGATGAAGTAAGAGGCCTAGAAGTTGGTGGAGATGATTATGTTAAAAAACCGTTCAGCCCCAAAATGTTGATTGCAAGAATCAATGCTATCTTTCGTAGAGTTGATCAAATCAATTCTAAGGGAACTAGTATTAGTTTTGGTGATCTTAAAATCAATACCCAATCATATATTGCTTTATTAGAAGAAAATGAATTGCATTTACCTCGAAAAGAATTTGAACTACTGGCTTATTTTATGAATCAACCAAATATTATTTTTACTCGTGAGCAACTTTTGTCACGTATATGGGAAGAAGATGTATTTGTTATTGATCGTACCATTGACGTGCATATTAATCGAATTAGATCCAAATTAGGTATATATAAAAATTGGATCGAAACGGTAAAAGGCGTTGGGTATCGTTTCCGTCCTAAAATTTAAATAAAATACCGTGTAATATACATGAGACGGATACAGTATAGATTATTAACCATAATCATCTTTATTGGTGTAATAGGCATGATTACTCCTATTATATACACAAAGTCACTAGCCTTAAATCAAGCCAAAGATACTATAGTTGAAAAACTTAGATCTCATTCAAAGATATTTATACTCTATTCCAATAGTAGTGAAAAAGATACGTTTCAAAAAATGACAGAAGAATATTCTATCGCTTCCAAACTAAGAGTAACGTTAATCGCAACTGATGGAACTGTTATTGGTGAATCGTCATTACCAATACATCAACTATCACAAATGGATAATCATTTATCTAGGCCAGAGATCATTGATGCAAAAGATGAAGAAGAAGGTTATGCTTCACGATACAGTAATACTTTAAAAACCGAGTTTATTTATTTTGCTAAACAGGTTGATCAAAATCAATTTGGATTTAAATATATTAGGGTAGCGCAGTCGTTAAAATCAGTAGAAAATTTGGCAAGCAAGTACCGAGAATTTTATTATCTAATTATTGCTTTTATTATTTTTGTAATTATCATGGCATGGTTCCTTTTAAAAAGTTGGCTAACAGATCCAATTTTAGAACTTACAAAAGCAGCTAGTGACATCAGCCAAGGAGATCTTAAGAGGAGAGTGGCCATAAGAACGGGAGTTATTGAGATTGATGAGCTTGCAGATAATATGAATAAAATGACTATTGCACTTGAAAGAGGTTATACTGGGATTAAACGTATGGAAAAAGTACGATCAGAATTTCTTGGAAATGTAACTCATGAATTAAAAACACCAATATCATCTATATCAGGTTATATAGAAACACTATTGGAAGGCGCATTAAACGATGAAAGTGTTAATGTAGGATTCCTTGAAAGATCATTGGAAAATGCACATCGTTTAGAAGAATTAGTAACGGATCTAGTAGAAATATCAAGAATAGAGACTGGCGAATTAAAAATGAATTTTGAATATTTTAATGTTTTTGATATACTAAAAAATCTCACAAAAGATGCAAAGCAGAGAAATTCGAATAAAAAAATTAAAATCGATCTTGATACTCCAGATAAAAGATTATTTATTTACGGCGATAAAAATCGTTTAGATCAAGTAATAGCTAATTTATTATCAAATGCTTTACGATATACAGATGAAGGTTACATAAAAGTCAAAGTTTCTCGTAGAGATAATGAAATTGTTTTTTCAATTATTGATACAGGGATAGGAATAACACCAAAAGCATTAAAAAGAATCTTTGAAAGATTTTACAGAACTGACAAAGCTAGAGATAGACAAAAAGGGGGTACAGGTCTTGGGTTATCAATAGCAAAACATATCATTGAAGCTCATGGATCTAAAATCTTCGTAGATACTGTTGAAGGTAAAGGGTCTACATTTTCTTTTGGAGTTACCACCATTAACCCTGAACAATAGTTATGAATTATATATAAACAGATTGCTAATTATAAATCTGTTATTCAGATAAATAAATTATTCAGAAATTCCTTAGGACTGATATCCAATTGAGTCGATAGGATTAATTACAGTAGTTGTAATATTTTTTAAATGACTACCAATACGTTTTAAATAACGAGCATATAATACTATAGCTGCAGATTCTGAACCGGATTCAAAATTTATTTCACCAGAAATAATGTTATTAACTATACGATCAGATGCTGTGGTAACCTGTTTTTTAAAACCTTTTATTAATTTGGAAGCAAGCTCAATATCTTCTGTCTTAATTGCATCTACTGTTTTGTCAAATCGTGTTTTCACCACTTGTTCAATCTCGTATAATTCAGGATGTAGGGTTTTAGTATTTAGTTTATCAGGGTAGTGAATAGCTAAATCAAGAATATTTTTAGAATAATCGCCAATTCTTTCAATATCAACAACCATGTTCATGAGCACCATAATACTAGAGATATCATTAATATTATTTTGTAAAGAAAAATGTGTTATAATTTTTCTTCTTACTTCTCGTTGATATTTATTTATTTCTTTATCTCTGTTTTTCAATTGTTTTAATACAGACAGATTTTCTTGTTTTTTTGTTTTTTTGACAGATTTAACAAACATATTATGCGAAAGGTCAAGCATATCTAAAGATTGTTCCCACGCCTCAGACAACAAATCTTCCTTACGCCATACAGATAAAACTTCAGTAAATATTGACATAATTTAACTCCCTAAAAAAATGATAATTAATGGTAAAGCAAAGAAAATAATTAATAAATATATAATTGGTATAAATTTATTTTGTATAGAAATATTTGCTACATATTCAGCAACTCTTAATGGAATATCTTTTAGCAGTGGGTTGGCATATATAATTAAAATACCACATATATTAAAAATTAGATGGCTGAATGCGGCAACTAAAGCAGTTACATTAAGCGTTAAAGAAGCAAGTAATGCTGTTACTGTTGTACCAATATTTGCACCAATAGTGAATGGGTATATTTGTCTTAACGTAAGTACTCCAGCACCTGCTAATGGTACCACAGTAGATGTAGTAATTGATGAACTCTGAACTAAAATAGTCAATAAAATTCCAAACAATATTGCACGGATTGGTGTCGTAAATATATACTTATCAAAAAAGTGTTCTACTCGGCTAAGAACTAAACTTCTTAGTAGTTTAACAATCCCATAAAGCATACCAAATGTTAATAGAACGCTAATTATTATTAAAAAAGTAGTATTGTCAAAACTAATTGCTTCCAATTGTTTTGCTCCCCATTTAATAACTTTCTTAATTGGGCTATTAAAGACCTGATCAGCACTTACAGTTCCAAAGAGCAACATTCCGAGTCCGGTTGCTACTTTTTCAATAAAACCAAATGCTATTTCTAATGGAAAAAGGATTAATACGGAAAGCATATTGAAAAAGTCATGTACAGTTGAAGCAGAGAATGCTCGTTGAAATTCTTTATCGCGATTTACATAACCTATTGAAATAATTGTATTTGTTACGGTTGTTCCAATATTTGCGCCCATAATCATTGGAATTGCACCAGATAGAGTCAATGCCCCTCCGCTAACCATTCCCACAATAAGAGAAGTTGTTGTGGAAGAACTCTGAAACAGGGTGGTGGAAAGAATACCGATGAATAATGCAGTTAAGGGGTTACTAGTTGTGGTTATTACAGCTTTTGCAAAATCACCCCCTAGTAATTTGATACCCATTGATAGTCCATTAATACCTACCAAGAATAAATATAGGGCACAAAACACACCTATAATTTTTAAAATAATTTTATAATCTTTTGTTTTCAATATATAAAAATTTGATTAGTGAATCATAAATATAGCTTTTTTAATGTTTTTGGATATTATCTATCTTGGATGAACAAGCAAAATAAACAAATTGTAAACAGATTTATTTAATAGATAAGATAAATAATTTATAAAACTGATTATTCGTGTGCTTTTATTTTAAAAAGGAACTCGTATTGCTCTTTTGTAAGATTTTCAAATTTTACACCTTTAATCGTGATTTTGTATTCTTCGAGTTCTTTGAAATAACGTTTAGCTTTCACTTTTTTCTTATCTGTATAATCAACTCTTTTTAATACATAACGCATTATATTTAATCTGGCAATCATTTTGTTATCACTATTGATTAATATCCATGGGGCATGTCTAGTTGATGTTTGTTCGAACATTTGTTCTTTATAGCGTGTGTAGAGGTGCCATTGTTCCAATGCTTTGAGATCATTTTTAGTCACTTTCCAATATTTTAATTCACTGCTTTGCCTTAGGAAAAATCTGTATTTTTGTGTTTCTTGAGAAACTGATAGATAAAACTTGAATAAAATCAATCCTTCATCAATTAATTGTTTTTCCCAAGCATTGACATTTTTCATAAAATAATAATATTGGTTTTTAGAACAGTAACCCATTGTGGGTTGTATTACAGCACGTGAATACCAAGATCGATCAAAGAATACTATTTCTCCTTCGTTTGGTAGTTGTTTTTTATAGGTATGTAACCAGTTTCTATGCTCCGTTTTTGTCGGGACGCCTAATTCAACAACCCTTGTATTCCTTGGTATCATATGTTGAATAAATCTTTTGATGGTTGAACCTTTACCTGCAGCATCACGGCCCTCAAGGACAATCGCAATTTTCTTTTTTTCCTTAATCATCCATTCCTGCATTTTTAATAGTTCAACTTGTAGCCTGTATTTTTCTTTATTATACAAAGTTGATGGAATATTTCTGTATTCCGTGTGATTATATACTATTAGAGGCTGTTTCATTAATTGCTCATTCTATTTGGAACTATAAAAAATAAGATTATCCCTAATATTAATGCAATTAGTCCTTTATAGAAACCTAAATCATCAGATATAATATTTGATTCTTGAAACCATGAAAGTATTGCAAACATAATTCCAAATGATGACAGTAATAGCCAAGAAGTTTTTAATCTTTTCACAAACATAATCTATTAAAAAAAAATATTTAGTTTTTAATTAATAAATCATAAACAAAGTAGTTATCCTTGCCAAGGACCGGTAATTGCAAGTGTCATTCCAGGTAATTGGATGTTAACAAATAGTATTGATCCATCCGGCGAAAAAACACCTCCCGCAAATTCTTTATCATTTAAAGCATTTTTAGCCAATTTGTAAATAGTCCCATCCGGATGAATACCAAGTAAATAATCAGTACCTTTGCCATCCTCACATATAATCATGTCACCCCAAGGTGCAACAGTGATATTATCACACATATCCATAATTTCACTATCAACTGGCTCTACAAGAAGTTCTAATTTTCCAGGGTCATCATTTTCATTACGGCTTCCTTCATAAGTGCTTGGCGTGTATACATATAGTTGACCTAGTTTCTTTTTCCCTCCGCTTGTACATGTAAAATAGATTTTTCCATTATCAAACCACATTCCTTCACCACGAGCAAAAATTGCAGCTCCGTTCTTTGCCCCCCGAAGGCGTAGGTCATTTTCTGGGCTTTCTACATTATTAAGTGTCACCCATTCAACATCATATGATTTTTTTAATTCAATGTTTGATTCACTCCAATTTCTTGTATCCATTGAATACTTTGATTTGAAACACAGCGCTTGTAAGACTCCACCTTTATGAAATTTTCCATTCATATTAGGTATAAAACGATAGATGAGACCATTTCCTTCATCTTCCGTTTGGTAGGCAATACCAGTATCGGGATCTATGGCAACAGCTTCATGAGAAAACCGCCCCATACTTTTTAAGGGAACAGGTTTTGTAAGTTTGGGCGTTTCCGAAACTGGTACTTCAAAATTATATCCATGATCTTTTTTCCAGTCTTTGCCCGCTTGGGTTTCAGTCTCTTCACAACTTATCCAACTTTGCCATGGCGTTGGTCCTCCACAACAGTTAATCATAGTTCCTGCTAAGCTTAGAAATTGTCGTACAACCTTTTTTTGGATAGGATCATATATTATAGTTGTTGTACCTCCTTGAGCGGGTATACCGTTATTTCCTAAATCATATATAAATCTTTTATCAGCTTTATTTAATAGTTCTAGATTAGGGCCAAATGGACCCCCCCTTAAGTGAGATTCACCACCAAGTTCATGATTTCGGATAATTATTAAATTACCATTCGAACCATTAAAAACTGCCATTCCATCATGAGCAGCTGGAACAAGAAGTCCGTCATCCATTTTTTCATTATACTTAGAGAATACACTATATGAAAATCCTTTAGGTAAATCTAAAATCCCGTTAGGATCTTTTATTAAAGGGCCATATCCTTTTTTGTATTTCTGATCAAGCAGATGATTTATTGTAGATGTGTTTGCTAAAGCGTTTCCAAATCCTGAGAATGCAACTGAAAAAGCTCCAAACTGTTTGATAAAATGGCGCCGATTAACCATCAATATTAGTTACGTAGTGGTTTACCTTTTTTCAACATAAATCTTATGCGGTCCTGGGATAATTTTTCACCTGCCAGTGAAACAAAGGCTTCCCGTTCAATATCTAGCATATATTGTTCATCTACAGATTTTGTTAAGCCAGCTTTATCTCCACCAGTTAATACATACGCTAATTTATTTGCAATTAATTCATCGTGCGCAGAGATTTTTCCTTGTGCTTTTAATCCCTTTACTACAGTAGCTATAGCTGTTCTACCACCTGCCCCAGGGAGTTTTAAATCATCGCGATATTTAGGAGGTTTATATCCATCTATTAATTCCAGGGCTTTTCGTTTTGCAGCCCAAATACGATGATCATTATTTAATATTATTGTATCTGACTTTAATAGATAGCCTAAGTGTTTTGCTTCTTCCGAACTGGTTGCTACCTTGGCAAACCCAACAGTTTCAAAGGCTTTTTGAACTACTTGAAAGGCATTCATCCTACCGCTACTATTTGAATTTTCCATTAAATTTAATAATATACGTAAGTTTCCTCCCGCTCCAGGTATTAATCCAACCCCTACTTCTACTGCACCAATATAAAGTTCTCCAAGAGCGACACGATGAGATGCAGGTGCGACTAATTCAAACCCTCCGCCTAAGGTTAGATGAAAGGGGGCAGCAACAATAGGAGATTTAAAAAATCGTATTCTTTGAGTTACATCTTGTAGAATTTTTGTTCTAGCTCCAATTGTTTCATAATCATTACTATCACAATATTGGATTATTCCGTTCAAATTTGCTCCTGCGCAAAAATTTAGACCCTGATGCCCAATCACCATTGCCTTAAATTTTCCTGCTTCAACTAAATCTAATCCATCTACAAGTGTTTGAATCATAGATCCATCAATTGGGTTTAATGTGGATTGTAAGATTGAATGAAACTCACAGCATAATACGCCATCTCCTAAATCAACTAAACTTGCACTCCATCCTCGCTTAATAAGGCTACCCTTAGATTTTTCTACAGCTATATTAAGTGACTTTTCTTTGACTTCTGATGCTTGCATCGATTTACTACTAAAATCAAAAAATGTTTTTGTACCATTATCAAAATTGTGGAAAGTTTTTTGTCCATTATCTATCATGTCTGTTACCCACTTTGGAACAGATTTTCCATCAGCAACCATACGATCAACAGAACTTTCTACTCCGATAGCATCCCATGCTTCAAAAGGGCCTAGTTCCCATCCGTACCCCCACTTCATTGCATTATCAACATTGACAATGTCATCACTTATTTCAGGGATTCGATTAGCAGAATAAATAAGTGAATCAGATGTTATCTCCCAGAAATATTTACCTGCTTTATCTTTGCTAGTTGCTAATGCTTTTAATCGTTCACCAACACTTTGACGATCCTTTGCTAGACGAAACCCATCAAACTTTACTCTTTTTTGAGGACCATATTCTCCTGTTTTAAGATCAACGGAAAGAATTCCATCTTCAGTTTTCTTATAAAAACCTTTTTTAGTTTTTTGTCCTAATCTTCCAGCATCAATGAGTATTTGAAGGATCTCTGGTGCTTTAAGCACATCTCTAGCTTCATCATTTGGTAAATTATTATAGCTTGTTGCTGATACATTCGCGTGTACATCTAAGCCTACTATATCAGTAGTGCGAAATACGCCACTCTTTGGTCGACCAATAATTGTTCCTGTTAGTTTATCAACTTCTTCGCATGTTAAACCCATTTTAATAGCTAATTTTATTGCGTTATTTCCACCATGAACACCGATGCGATTCCCAATAAAATTCGGGGTATCTTTTGCATGAACGATTCCTTTTCCTAAAACATCTTCACCAAATGTTGCCATATCACTATATATATCATGTGATGTATCAGGTCCTTTTACTAATTCTAATAATCTCATATATCTAGGAGGGTTAAAGAAGTGCGTAATTAAGAATCTGCTCTTTACATCATCAGACATAACCTGTGTTAAATCGCCTAATGGAATACCAGATGTATTAGAACTAATTATCGCAGTATTTTTTATATAATCTGCAATATTATTGTATACCTTATGTTTTATTTCAAGATTTTCAGCAACCGCTTCAACAATCCAATCTGCATCCTTGATTTTATCAAGATGATCATCGTAGTTGCATGCTTCAATTAGTGATGCATTCTTTGGTTTATATAGCGGAGCAGGTTTTAATGTTGTTAAAATCCCAGTTCCTTTTTCAGCCAGTTCTTGTGAAATATCAAATAGACAGGATGGGATACCTGCGTTAGCAAGATGGCCTGCAATTTGTGCTCCCATTGTACCTGCTCCCAATACAGCAACTTTTTCAATTTTATTTTTCATATCATCCTCAAATTATTAACGCTTAATTACTGTAGCAATTCCTTGACCACTTCCAATGCACATAGTGGCAAGTCCAATACTTGTATTCTGTTGTTCCATTACATTTAAGAGAGTAGTAATTATTCGAGCACCAGAACAGCCAAGAGGATGCCCTAATGCAATTGCTCCACCATTTAAATTAATTTTATTTTCATCCCATCCGCCTTTGCGAATTACATATAGCGCTTGAGCCGCAAATGCTTCATTTAACTCAATTGTTTCAACATCATCCATTTCTAGTTTTGCTTTTTTTAGTGCTTTTTCAACCGCAGGAAGAGGGCCCATACCCATACGGTCCCAGTGAACACCAGAGACAGCTCGTGAAACAAATTCTGCTCGAGGCTCTAACCCATGTTCTGAAGCAAAAGATTCACTTGCAATAAGCAGAGCAGATGCACCTACAGAAATGGGGCTGCTTGTAGCAGCAGTTATAGACCCATCTTCAATAAATGCAGGATTTAAACTTTTAATTTTTTCAACATTAGGTTCTCTTGGTCCATCATCCTTTTCAACAGTGCATTCACCATATTTATCAACAGGAACTATTTCATTCTCAAATTTACCTTTTTCAATAGCCTCTAAAGCTTTTTTATGTGAATTAATAGCAAACTCTTCCTGGTCTTCTCTTGAAATTTTTAAATCATTGGCCAAATTTTCTGCAGTTTCTCCCATCCCTATATAAAACTCTTGTTCAGCAAGTTCTGGATGGAAATCAGGAGCAAAACCACCCATTGGAACAGAAAACATATCTTCTACTCCAGCAGCGATACCCAAATCAATATCTCCACTTTCAACAGCTGTACTAACCTGGTGTGCTGCATCCATTGATGATCCGCAAAACCTATTAACGACTTTACCAGTAGACTCTATTGGCATACCTGCAAGAATCCCAATAGATTTACCAATAATATGACCTTGGGGGCCTTCAGGATATGCACACCCTACAATTACATCTTCTACCATTTCAGGCTTTACAGAACTATTTCTCTCTAATAATCCTTTTACTACTTGACCTGCAAGATCATCAGGTCGAATGCCAATCAGCGGGCCATTTTTCAAGCCAATAGGTGATCGTACTGCATCAATTATAACTGATTTACTCATTTTTTACTCCTAGTATGGATATGCGTTTTTAGAATACGCGTATTCCGCAACTTTTGTTTTTAATCCAAGTGTATTTGTTGACAAATACATTCTGTCTCTAAATGAATTTAGCTTTTCATGAATAATAGGTTCCAAGTCTCCATTGTATATTGCCTTTAGAGCTCTTTCTGCATCTGGAATTATTCTTTGACTCATTTCAGCAACAAATATTTTAGCTATATACTCAACACATTTGTCTTTTGAGGATATAACAAGCATTTTTTTGGCTCGAAGGATTATGCTTTCAGCAACATAAATATCCATGAATATATTAGCCAATATATCTGCTATTTGTTGTTGATGCTTGAGGTCTTGCGCAAATTCACAAAGTCCTTCATCTAACAAAAAAAGAGCTAGTCTTTTTGCGGTTTCGACAACATTACTTTCTGCTAGTAGAGTGTCATTATCATCTTTTAATACGCCATTATTCATAAATTTGTCAATATCTCTAATAGCTTGTTGAACCGGAAGTTCTTCCATAAGTGCTTTTTTCATGATATATCCTGTAATAATCTGGCGATTTATTTCATTTGTACCTTCCCAGATGCGATCAATTCGGGAATCACGGTAAAGCCTTGCCATATTGTATTCTTCTATAAATCCATAGCCACCCATCATTTGTAATCCACTATCGATAACCCTGCCATTCATTTCGCTACAATAAACCTTGGCCATAGAGGTCTCAATAGCATATTTTTCCATTTCCTGTCCCATCATGATATAGTAGTTTGGATCTGTCTTATCAAGTCCATCAACTGCATTCTGGATCATACCTACTGTTCTGTATGTCATACAGTCAGCAGAAAATGTCCCAATAACCATATCGGCAACTTTTCCGATAGTAGTATCAAATTGAGCTATTGGTTTACCAAACTGATGTCTTTCCATAATGTATTCAATAGAGGCGCTTGTAGTTAACTTTAAACCGCCTAGTAATGAAGCAGCCATCTTAAAACGTCCCATATTTAATACATTAAAGGCGATATGGTGTCCTTTGCCAACTTCATAAAGGAGGTTTTCAACTGGTACCTTAGCATCTTGAAAAATTAATGGAGTGGTTGATGATCCCCTCATGCCCATTTTATCATATTCTGGACCCTGTGTAAACCCAGGCGTATCTCTTTCAACGATAAAAGCAGTAAATTTTTCCCCATCAACTTTAGCAAATACTGTATAAATATCCGCCCAACCCCCATTGGTAATAAATACTTTTTCACCATTTAATATATAATGTTTACCATCTTCTGATAGGGTAGCAGTAGTCTTAGCAGATAGAGCATCTGATCCTGCTGATGGTTCAGTTAAACCGTAAGCACCAATAGATGTGCCATCTATTAATTTTGGTAGATATTTTTCTTTTTGTGCATGAGTACCAAACCATACAATTGGTAATGATCCAATACCTAAATTTGTGGACCAGGTAACAACAAAAGATGAGCATTCAGAATAAGAGGAAGATTCGGCAACTATTGCTCCTGTTATTTTATCTAATTCCATACCGCCATATTCTTCTGGAACTTCAACACCCATAAGGCCTAATTCTCCTACTTTTTTAATTAGAGAGAAGGTTAGTTCTTTATTCTTTTTTTCCAGTTGGTCTTTAGCTGGAGCAACCTCTTCTTTACAAAAACCTTTAACCATCGACTCGATTTCTTTATGCTCATCCGTAAAGTCCTCGCGTGAAAAAATAGTTGATTCATTAATGGGGGTTGTTAAAAAACTCCCGCCAGCAACTTTTTTTAATGTATCTTGTTCCATTCTTTACTCCTTCTAATAATTATTTTTTCTTTAATAAACCTGCTAAAATAAAATCACCCAGGGTATTAAAATATTCTCTAGCACTAACGCCATGGCCATCAAAAAGCGTGAACCAATTAATTGTTTCAATATTCATCATGATTGATAAAGCTGCGATCCTTGTGTTTACATTTTTGAATTCACCTGTATTTTTTCCATTAGAAATAATTGATTCAATTACTTCTAAAAAAGATGCATATACTTTTTGTAGTTTTTTATGAAAATCATCATCCTTTTGAGCCATAGACCAAAATTCTGTTAAAGCCTTAAATGGCTGAGGATCCTTTTCGTATTCATCAATGAAATAATTCAGCAACTTTTTTAATTGTAGCGATGCTTTCTGATCTTTTTCCATAATTTTAGAAACCATATCGCTGTAACGCATAACCCAGTAGTTTATTAAATCTAGATAAAGATATTTTTTACTTTTATAATACCAATAAATTGCACCCTTGCTCATATTTGATGATTTTACTATATCATCCATGCGACTATTTTCATAACCATGTTGCGTAATAACTTCCATTGCAGCATCCAAAATCTGGTTTTTTCTTAAATCGTGTTTTGTAGTATTCATAAAATAAACCGACTGGTCGGTCTATTTTAAATGATCTTCAATGTTTTAGCAAGAAAATTTATTATGTCTTAATCTAAACAATGGATTACATTTAAATACATCTTTTGGTATAGTCGATTATGATTCAAATAATAAAAACAATTGTTACATTTTTATTCATATTGCCAGTTAAATCTTATCAGATTTTGTTATCACCATTATTTCCTCAATCCTGTAGATTTGAACCAACCTGTTCAAATTATTTTATCCAAGCATTAAAAATTTATGGTCCTGTATATGGTTTTTGGTTGGCTATTATACGTA
Organism: bacterium; assembly: GCA_004321715.1. Lineage (GTDB taxonomy): Bacteria > Fidelibacterota > Marinisomatia > Marinisomatales > TCS55. The sequence goes on from SGYN01000020.1 coordinate 13,091, forward strand.
TTAGTAAATGTCATCCATGGGGTGGATATGGATATGATCCTATACCTGATAAGGAAAAGAAGTAATTATTTAATAATTACGATTGTTGATAAAACAGTAAGCAAAATGTATTTTCAGTAGTGCGCTTTAATTACATTTTATTAATGATTCTTACATCTTGTTCAAAACCTCCAATACCAGTCCCTGAAACACCAACAAAAATTTCTCACCCAACATTGAATATATCATCGCCACTAGCTGAAGGAGTTATCAATCAGTATGACATTTGGCAATTTTTAAAGCAGAAACCTTTGGAGGATGAAGTGTTTGATTTATTAGGCTTACCGGATTCCGTATGGATTTCAGATAATGATAAGTATAAAATTTTATATTATTATGTTGAATTTCTTGATGATTATAATTCGGTGGAAATAAATGTAAATACATTGAAGGTTAATGGTTTTGAATGGGATTAATGTACTAAATAAAAGATGAAAATTGATTTAACAGGAAAAACTGCTTTAGTCTGTGGCAGTACACAAGGTATTGGTAAAGAGTCTGCTATTCAATTGGCAAAAAGTGGTGCAAGAGTAGTACTTGCAGCCCGTAATGAAAATATACTTCAGAAAACGAAGCGAGAATTAGATAGCATTAATCAACAAAATAATGACTTTATATGTGCAGATTTTGATAATAATAAATTATTATATAATAAAGTTAAGAACTATGTATCTGATAAAAATACTATTCACATACTAGTAAATAATTCCGGAGGGCCCTCACCAGGATCGGTTTTAGAATCGAATTCCAAACAGTATATTGATGCATTTAATAGACATCTAATTAATAATGATAGACTTTCAAAGCTATTGATTCCTGGTATGAAATCTCATTCCTTTGGAAGAATAATAAATATTATATCTATATCCGTTAAACAGCCAATCCCTAATCTTGGTGTGTCCAATACTATTAGAGGGGCAGTAGCTAGTTGGGCAAAAACGTTATCGTATGAAGTTGCATCTTACGGTATTACAGTAAATAATATTTTACCAGGCTTAACTAACACCGAAAGACTAAAAACTTTAATTAAAGATATTGCAGAAAAGCAAAATCGTTCAATACATGAAATTTCTAAAGAGATGGAAAACTCTGTTCCGTCTAATAGATTTGCAGAACCCTCTGAGGCTGCAGCTGCAATCACTTTTTTAGCATCTGAGCAAGCAAGTTATATCAATGGAATTAACCTTCCAATTGATGGAGGAAGAACGCAATCAATTTGAATATTGTTTAATCATAAATATGGTAAAGTATTATAAATATCAAATTTTTTTTATATTTATAGCTTTCTAAGTTGAACAAGCTAATAGCATTTATTAAACTCAAACCCTAAATGGCTCTCTATTCATATAAATTAGCACCATCGGTATTATCTGCTGATTTTGGTGATCTACGTGGCGCTATGGATATATGTAAAAAAGGTGGAGCCCACTGGATTCATATTGATGTAATGGATAATCAGTTTGTTCCAAACCTTACCATTGGTCCGCCTGTAGTCAAATCATTGAGAAAGCATACGGATAAATTTTTAGATGTTCATATGATGGTTGTTAATCCTGAAAAGCTAGTAGAACCCTTTGCTAGAGCTGGCGCTGATGGAATCACATTCCATATAGAGGCAACAGATAACCCAGATGAAGTAATTAGTCTTATTAGATCTACTGGTAAGCAGGTAGGAATCTCATTAAAACCTGGCACACCTCTATCCGCAATAGAGCCTTATCTTGATAAAGTAGATTTAGTTTTAATTATGAGTGTAGAACCAGGGTTTGGAGGTCAAGGGTATTTAGAAGGTTCATCAGAAAAGATCAAAGAGTTAAAGTTGCGATTAAATGAAATGTGCCTTGATAGAGTAATTATTGAAGTTGATGGAGGAGTCAAATTAAATAATATGAAAGAAATTGTTGATGCAGGTGCAGATGTATTAGTCGCTGGATCAGCAGTATTTGGTGAACAAGATCCAATTCAAACAATAAAAGATTTTTATGCCCTCATATAAAGATCTAAGTTCTTTTTCTTCTTGGTCTACAGAAGATAAAGATCTATTCACTGTTGCTGTAATTAAAGGGCTAATAATGGATACTGTGCATAATGCAAACTCTGGACATACAGGTGGACCAATGTCATCTACTGATTTTACATATATTTTATTTTCAAAATATTTGAATTTTGATCCAGATGATGATCAGTGGTTTAATAGAGATAGATTTATATTATCAGCAGGGCATGAATCAGCTTTGCTTTATACTTTGTTGACACTTGTTGGTTGGATGAATATTGATGATTTACAAAACTTTAGAAAACTTCATAGTAAAACGCCGGGTCATCCGGAAGTAAATATTAAAGGGGTTGAAGCAACAACTGGTCCGCTTGGTCAAGGAGTTGCTATGGGCATTGGTATGACATTAGCAGAGTCCAAACTACGTAATATTTTTTCTTCTGATTCTGATCCAGAAGCCATCAATCATTTTAATTATATTTTATCAAGTGATGGGGATTTACAAGAGCCTATATCAACTGGCGCAGCTTCCCTTGCTGGGCACTGGGGGCTATCAAAAGTAATTTTATTCTACGATTCAAATGGAGCACAAATATCTGGCAACGTATCTCGATCAGATTCAGCAAATTATGAAACAATTTTTGAAGGATACGGTTGGCATGTTCAAGTAATTAATGGGCATGATCATAAACAAATTTGTTCAGCAATAGAGAAAGCCCAAGTTGTTAATAAACCAAGTATAATTATTGGTGAAACAATTATGGCATACGGTGCAGCTGATATGGAAGGTGATCATGAAACACATGGTGTCCCTCTGCCTCAAGATGAAATAGATGCAACGAAAGAAAAGCTAGGCTTACCCAATCAAAAATTCTATTTACCAGTTGATATCATGAATCATTTTCAATCTAGATTTTCACAGTTAAGAAATAATGTATCAATTTGGAAGCAACAGATTCTTGAATTAAACAAAAATGATGATAAAAAATTATTATGGGATATCTGTGTTGAAGAAAAATTGCCAAAGCTAAATCTCCCAATATTTGAAGATAAAACTATTCTGGCAACTCGAAAAGCTTTTGGGAAAACGTTAGATGCTTTTGCTGAACAACTTCCCAATCTTGTAGGGGGATCGGCAGATTTAGAACCTTCCAATTACACCGGAAATTTTGCTAATAAATATGGAGATTATCAAAAAGGAAATAGAGGTGGAAGAAACTTTGCGTTTGGTGTTAGAGAATTTCCGATGGCAGCTATTTTAAATGGTATTAATCTTCATGGTGGTCTAAAATCATTTGGTGCAACTTTCCTGGTATTTTCTGATTATGAACGCCCTGCTCTACGGTTAGCTGCTATACAGAAATTGGGTGTGATTCACGAGTTTACTCATGACTCTTTTTATGTCGGCGAAGATGGCCCTACACATCAACCAGTTGAGCATGCAATGTCACTTAGAGCTATTCCTAATTTTTATGTATTTCGACCATCGGATGCAAAAGAAACTTCTTCGTGCTTTGAGATCGCTTTAAGATCTGGAAATACTCCTTCAGCATTATTGTTAACTAGGCAGGGTGTCCCAGTTAGTGATTTAGGTTATGATACTGTCATTAATGGCGTACAAAAAGGTGCATATATAGTAAAAGAATCTAAAGATCATCCTGATTTAGTTTTTCTTGCAACTGGCTCTGAAGTCAGTCTTGCTATAGCAGTAGCAGATTTGATGAATGACAGAAATATACGTGTTGTAAGTATGCCATGTTTTGAGTTATTTGAAGAACAATCTAAATCTTATAAAAAAAGCATTATACCTGATAGAGGGTGTATGAAAATTTCTATGGAAGCTGGTATCACTCATGGATGGGAGAGATACATTGGTATTAATGGATTATCAATAGGAATAGATCATTATGGATTATCTGCTCCGTATAAAGATTTAGCAGAAGAATTTGGTTTTATCCCAGTTAAAATACAGAAAAGAATTTTAGACCATTTGAATCAACTATTATGATTATACATTTAGCTGCTGATCATGCTGGACTTGAACTTAAGAATGCAATTAAATCTTATCTAACTGATGGTGGCTATGAAGTTAATGATCATGGCTCACTTGAATATGACCCATTGGATGATTACCCAGATTTTATTTTTCCATGTGCTAAAGCAGTTTCAAAAGATATTAATAGTAGAGGTATTATACTTGGAGGATCAGGGCAAGGTGAGGCGATGGCAGCCAATAGGATAAAAGGAGTCCGCGCTGCAGTTTATTATAATGGTCCAAATGAAATTATCAAGCTTTCAAGAGAGCACAATAATGCGAATATTCTTTCCCTTGGAGCACGATTTATGACAGAAGAAGAGATCTACACCGTTATTGATATTTGGTTAAAAGAACCATTTGGGGGAGACAGACACCAAAGACGTATTGATAAACTCGATAAATAGATTGTGGCATAATCTGTTAATTATATTATTAAGCATTCTTAATAATTATAGATAATGGCCTTTTTATCAAATAAGGCAATTTCAGAAATCTTATACTGGGTCACTCGTAAAAAGTGGCTTATTATTTCTTTCCTTCTAAGTATTTCATTATTTTATTTTCCTTCACCTGAAGGACTATCTTCAGAAGGTCATCGTACACTTATTATTGTTTTGATAGTGCTCATTCTAATTATGTCAGAATCTATTCCATTACCAGCTGTAGCAATTCTAATATTAATAATGCAAGTCATACTTGGAGTGGATACACCAGATGGAGTGGCGTCAACATTTATGAGTGATGCAGTATTCTTTATAATGGGCTCATTAATGCTAGCTGTTTCCATTGTAAGTCAAGGATTAGATAAAAGACTTGCACTTGGAATCATTAATATTACTGGAAATAAAACGTGGAGAATTGTGGTTGGTTTTATTTCAATTTCAGCAATTCTATCTTCTTTTATTGGAGAACATACTGTAGCAGCGATGATGCTACCTGTTGCACTTTCATTAATTAAAAACTCAGGCTTACCACTTGATAGATCAACGCAACTATCTAGTTTATTATTATTTTCTATTGCATATGGATGCGCCATAGGATCTATAGGTACACCATCTGGAGGAGGTAGAAATGTAATTATGATTGGTTATTTATCTGAGTTTGGGTTTGGCAATATTTCATATGTTAAATGGATGCTTTATACGTATCCATTACTTTTATTAGAGATACCATTTGCTTCATTAGTGTTATGGTTTTCTTTTACCCCAAAACAAAAACAATTAGACTCTGCAATAAGAAAACTGAAAGTAAATGTTGCGAAATCTGGAAAACTAAATGGAAACCAAATCACAGCCATATTGTTATTTATTCTAGTTTTTCTAGGTTGGATATTTTTAAGCCCCCTAATTGGACTTGGTATTGTTGCTTTATCCGGTGTATTTCTTTATTTGGTATTTGGTTTGATCGATTGGAAAGAAATAAGTCATAATACAAATTGGGGAGTGATATTACTTTTTGGAGCAGCAATTTCTTTGGGTATCCAAATGAAACAAACTGGTGCTGCATTATGGGTTGCTGAAACAGCTTTGATTAATCTTGATGTAATTTTTCAAGATGTAACTATTGTGCGTTGGTTTGTTTCTGTGTTCCTTACTGGAATTTTAACAAATCTATTAAGTAATGCTGCTACAGTAGCAGTATTGGGGCCTATTGTTTTAGATATGGGTGGAAACCCAATGATTATAGGTATTGCAACTTCAGTTGCATCAGCATTTGCATACTTAACGATTGTTGCATCTCCAACTTGCATGATTATTCATTCTACAGGTTTAATAAAGTCTAGAGATTATTTAAAAGCTGGCTGGAAATTATTTATCATATCTATTATTCTACTATTATTGGTTTCATATTTATATTGGCCTTTGCTAAGATGAAAATATTAATTGCAGTTAGTAGTAAGAAGTATTCAAAACCAACTTTACGCGTTGGTATGAATGTTGCAAGGGCTTTTAACGCATCTACAACAATCGTTGATGTGGGGAAAAAAATCAACGAGTTTAGTATGAAAGATGTAGTATTAGCCCAGGAACGAGTAGAAAATTGGAATATCGATAGACCAGGAGTGGATGTTTTGGAATGGGCTTTTGAATACCTTGCTGAAAATAGTTTTATTGAAAAAAATGATATTGATTCGGGATTTCCTAAGAATACCTTAGTTGATACGGGCAGTAATCGCAGTGAAGTGTATTTGAAAGGAACAGTTTGTGATAATGTGAATTTGATAATTAGAAATGGCAATGTAATAGATGAGTTAAAAGATGAGGTAGAAAAATTTTCTTACAATGTTACAATTATAGGTGGAAGTCAACGAGGTAATATGTCTCATGATCTTATTCAATATATCGACAGTTCTATTTTTGTGGTCAATAACTTTGATTTAAATAAAAATTACAAAATATTAATTGCAGTTAATGATTCTCCAAACAATAGAAAAGCTATTAAATATGGTATTCGAATAGCACAAGCATTTGATGTGCCTGTAGAAGCAATCACAGTTAGCGAAACTGATCATTTAAAGGATGGATATAAAAGTGCAGTTAAATGGTGTGAAAAATTATTGCGTCGTTCTAATATATCATACAATCACAAGTTTCTTACTGGCAATGCTCCTCGTGTAATTAATCGAGAAGCTAGCGATAATAGTATTATTGTTATGGGGTCATCTACAAAAAACCCTATATTAAAATTTATTGCTGGTAGTAAACCATTAGAAGTAATGAAAAATTGTAATTGTCCGATACTAATTGTTAAATAATAAAACAATGATTTTAATCAATTTAGTTTAGGGTTTATTGTTATCTTTTCATTATTTAAAATGCTATTGATAATTAAAGTAAAATAAAGGAAAAAACTATGTCATCAAGTTCAAACCCCACCTCAGCAGCATATAAACACGCCATAAAAGAATTAGGTTTAAAATCAAATATTGCTAGTACCTTAGAAATGCCAGATAGAGAATTGACGGTTGAAGTTCCATTTAGAAGAGATAATGGTGAAATGGATAGTGTAATTGGATTTAGAGTTCAACACAACAATACTAGAGGTCCATTCAAAGGGGGAATACGCTATCATCAACATGTTGATATTGAAGAAGTTAGATCCTTAGCAACACTGATGACATGGAAAACATCTTTACTAGATATTCCATATGGTGGTGGAAAAGGTGGAATCGGGGTGGATCCTTCTAAATATAGTAAAACTGAATTGGAGAGAATGTCACGTAATTTTTTCCGTGCTATAGATCCAATTATAGGTGTGAATATTGATATACCAGCGCCAGATGTAAATACAAATGCACAAGTCATGAGTTGGTTTATGGATGAGTATAGTCAAACACATGGCTATACACCTGCGATTGTTACAGGAAAGCCTTTGGAGCTTGGTGGGTCTGAAGGAAGGGAAGCAGCAACTGGTAGAGGAACCGCAGTTATAACAAGAGAAACTGCTGATAAGTGGGGTGTTGACTTAAAGAATTCTAAAGTAGTTATTCAAGGCTTTGGGAATGTTGGATCATATGCAGCAAAATTTTTGCATGAATATGGTTGTAAAATTATTGGAGTAAGTGATGTGACGGGTGGTTTGTATGATCCTGATGGGTTAGATGTCCCCTCGCTATTTGAACACAATTCTCAAAACAGAACAATTGATGGATTCAATCAGGGTAAGAAAATTTCAAATGATGAACTATTGGCTTTGGAATGCGATTTCATGATACCTGCAGCGCTTGGTAGTGCAATTAATAAATCAAATGTGGATTCATTAAATTGCAAAGTAATAATTGAAGCGGCTAATGGTCCTGTAACTGGAGATGCGGCAAATAAACTTTGGGATCGTAAAATTGGAATTATCCCGGATATATTAACTAATGCTGGGGGAGTTACTGTATCTTATTTTGAATGGGTTCAAAACCTTCAGCAGTTCAAATGGACGGAAGATGATGTTAATGAAAAGTTAGAAACGAAAATGGTGCAGGCGTTTAATGAAGTATTTGAACTAAGAGAAAAAAATAATGTACCAATGCGAATAGCATCATTCATGGTCGCAATTGATAGAGTTCATAAAGCATATGCACTGCGACAGGGATAGACATTATTAAGGTAAAATTATTAAACTAGATAAAGCACTACTTATTAAGATAATAGTATTCCAATATGATTTGAATCACTAAATACTATTAATTATATCATGACCACATTTTGTGCAGCACATTATATATAATGTGCTGCACAAGTAATATTTTAAACAATAAGCTTAAATATTTTCCAATTGATTTTTAATCTCATTGTAGTCAGGTTCAACTCCAGGATTTGGCGTGGCGTCCCATCTATATTTAATAACACCATCTTTTATGATAAAAACCGCTCTATTAGCAGATATGTATCCCTCAATTCCACCTAGCCCAGTGAAAACCACATTATAATCATTTATCACTTTTTTCTCAAGATCGGATAATAGATCAAATTCTAAATTATACTTTTTAGAAAAACCACCGTTTGCCCATGGGGAATCAACGCTTATTCCTAAAACAACTGCATCTAATTCGTTAAAAGATTTAAGATTATCTTGTAACGTGCACATTTCGCTATCACAAACTCCTGTGAATGCACCTGGATAAAATGCTAAAACAACCACTTTTTCTGAAAAATCAGAAAGAGATACATCTTCTTTTTTTGTATTTTTTAAAGTGAATTGTGGTGCTTGATCATTTACATTTGACATATTTAATTCCTTTTATAATTAGTTAAAAATATTTGCCTAAGTTACCATGTAAGCACTAGACATTAACAAACATTTAAATAGTAATGATTACTATTATTAACTATTTTCTTAGGTGAGGTTTAGTAAACAACGTGAGTTAATTCAAGATATTGTTCAAAGAACTAACTCACATCCAACTGCAAATTGGATTTTTAATAAAGCTAAAAAAGAAATATCAAATATTAGTTTAGGAACCGTGTATAGAAACTTAAGCCAACTGAATAAGGATGGTGTTATCAATATCTTTTATGATGATAATATTGCTCGTTATGATTGGAATACAGTTGCTCATGATCATTTAAAATGCAATAAATGTGGAAAAATTATTGATATAAAATTACATAATAGAGAATTAAAAAAAGAAGTTTTGAAACAATACAAATTTGAGGCGGAGAATATTGAAATCACCATCTCAGGAATCTGTGAAAATCATATGAATTTTAAGGAGAAATAAAATGTCAGAAGAAAAAATTAATGTTATGAAGAATGCTAGTCCATCGCTGATGAATGGTGATGCAAAGTGTCCGGTTTCACATGGATCCAGTGATCAGCATACCAATAGTGCAAGAACCAATAAGGAATGGTGGCCCGAGCAGGTAAACTTAAATATTTTGCATCAACATGATACAAAAACTAATCCAATGAATGAAAATTTTGATTATAGTAAAGAATTCAAACAGTTGGATTATGAAGCACTTAAAAATGATTTGAACAATTTAATGACTGACTCCCAAGAATGGTGGCCTGCTGACTATGGACATTATGGTCCTTTCTTCATTCGTATGACCTGGCATGCTGCAGGAACATATAGAATTACAGATGGCCGTGGTGGTGGAGGTACTGGTTCACAGCGCTTTGCGCCAACAAACAGCTGGCCAGACAATACTAATCTTGATAAAGCAAGAAGGCTTTTGTGGCCAATTAAGCAAAAATATGGTAATAAAATTAGCTGGGCAGATCTAATTATTCTTACAGGCAATGTGGCTATTGAATCTATGGGAGGAAGAACTTTTGGTTTTGGTGGTGGTCGAGTTGACATTTGGGGACCAGAAGAAGATATTTTTTGGGGTAAAGAAACTGAATGGTTGGCAAATGAACGTTATACTGGCGATCGAGTCCTTGATCAGCCTCTAGGAGCAGTTCAAATGGGGTTAATTTATGTTAATCCGCAAGGGCCCGATGGTAACCCCGATCCTCTTGCGAGTGCAAAAGATATTCGTGAAACATTTGGTCGTATGGCAATGAATGATTACGAGACAGTTGCATTAACGGCTGGTGGACATACTTTTGGAAAAGCGCATGGAGCTGCTAGTGAAGACTTCAAAGGGCCTGAGCCGGAAGGCGCATCAGTTGATGAAATGGGTTTTGGTTGGAAAAGTGGACATGGGAAAGGTATGGGAAGAGACAGCATTACCAGTGGAATAGAAGGACCTTGGACTCCAAATCCAACCAAATGGGATAATGGTTATTTTGATATGCTTTTAAACTATGAATGGGAGTTAGTTAAGAGTCCAGCTGGTGCACATCAATGGCACCCTATTAATCCAAAAGATGATGACCTAGCGCCAGACGTTGAAGATAGTTCTCAAAAAGTGACAACTATAATGACAACAGCTGATATGGCAATGCGCGAAGATCCCAGTTACAAAGAAATATCAAAACATTTTCATGCAAACCCTGATGAATTTGCAGATGCTTTTGCAAAGGCTTGGTTCAAATTATTACATCGTGATATGGGGCCAAAAGTTCGCTACTTAGGACCAGAAGTCCCAAGTGAAGATCTTATTTGGCAGGATCCTGTCCCATCTGGCAATACGGACTATAGTGTTGAAGAGGTAAAAAACAGATTAGCTAATAGTGATCTTACAATACAGGAAATGATTGAAACAGCTTGGGCAAGTGCCTCTACATTTAGAGGGTCGGACCTTAGAGGTGGTGCTAATGGTGCGCGTATCAGTCTTGCGCCACAGATTGGTTGGGAGGCTAACAAACCAGAACAATTATCTCGTGTACTTAATGTTCTTGAAGACATTGCAAAAGATACGGGTGCTTCACTAGCTGATGTTATTGTACTCGCTGGAAATGTTGGTGTTGAGAAAGCTTCTGGTCATGAAGTACCATTTAATCCAGGGCGTGGTGATGCTTCACAAGATAATACAGATGAGCATTCATTTGCTGTGCTTGAACCTATTTCTGATGGATTTAGAAATTACCATAGAAAAGGCTTTGAAATTAATGCTGAGCACATGCTAATTGATAAAGCCCAACTTCTTGGTCTGACAGCTCCAGAGATGACAGCACTAGTAGGTGGTTTAAGATCTTTAGGTATTAGTTACGATGGTCATGGTGTTTTCACGGATGATACAAATAAGTTATCTAATGACTTTTTTGTTACTCTACTTGATATGAATGTAGAATGGAACAAAAAGGAAAATAATCTCTATGAGGCTACTGATCGAAAGACAGGAGATGTTGTAAGAACAGCTACAAGTGTAGATCTTGTATTTGGTTCAAACTCACAACTACGTGCGTTAGCTGAGGTTTATGCTGCTGCTGATTCTCAATCAAAATTTTTGAGTGATTTTGTAAACGCTTGGAATAAAGTAATGAATCTTGATCGTTTTGATTTAGATTGATCTTAATAATTGATTGTTTAGAATTATATAAGGAGGCTTTATGGAATTAGTACATCCATTATTCAAATGGTTGCATATTATTGCAGGTATTACTTGGATCGGTTTACTATATTTTTTTAATTGGATTAATGCTCATTTTGCAGCAACTCTTGATGCAGATACCAAGAAGAAAGTTGTTCCTGAACTAATGCCTCGTGCACTTTATTGGTTTCGATGGGGGGCAGCATGGACTTGGGTTACAGGTGTCGTTTTATTACTTGTTGTTTATTATCATGGTGGATTAACGTTTGATGATGGTGATTGGAGTGTAAATGCTTTCGTTATGATTGCTGTAACATTCTTAGGTGTGTTTCTATATGACTTTTTATACAAAACGGGCTTAGCTGGAAACGTACGTGTCATTACTATTATTAGTTTTGTATTAATTGCTGTTATTACATACCTAATGAAAGAATGGGCAGGTTTTAGTTATCGTGCCTTTAATATTCATATTGGTTCTTTATTAGGAACTAATATGGCATTTAATGTATGGTTCCGTATTTGGCCGGCACAACAACAGATTATATCGGCTATTAAAAACGGTGAAGCTCCTAATGGCGATCAATTAGCACTCGCAGGTTTACGATCAAAACATAACACATATATGTCTGTACCACTTATTTGGACAATGATCAATCAGCACCATGCAGCAGGCGTTTTGAGTGGCGGTAACTTTGGAGTAACGGATGGTACAAATTGGGTTCCATTAATGGTTATGGTTGCTTTAGGTTGGCATGTAGTTTGGCAACTGTATAAGAAATCAGCTAAGGTACAAGGAATGTAAGCTTTTATTTATTCTATTATTATAAACCCCTGAATTATTATGATTCAGGGGTTTTTTTTATTTATCAAACTTGATTTAGAGTATTTTTGTAAAATCCTTCCCATTCTTACTATATAAAATAAATTTTATGAGAACAATTCTTCAAAAATGGATCAATCTGATTTTAAATCATCCCAAATGGGTAATTGTATTTACTGTATTTATTACTGTATTGATGACTTCATTTGCTACTCGATTGAAAATGAATTTTTCGATTGAAGAACTTTTTGCTCTTAATGATCCAAACGTGGAGAAGTATTTTGATTTTCTTGAAGAATTTGATCGAGAAGATAATCTAATTCTATTAATGTATGAATGTGATGACCCTTTTTCTTATGATAATCTCATACGAAACAAATTATTAATTGAAAAATTTGAAACTATTAAAGGTATTAAAAAAGTAACCGGTCTATCAAATTTAGAAATATTTACAGATGGTGAAGATGAGCTATTACGATCTGTCTATCCCTACATCCCTCAGTCAAAAGATTCATTGTTAGTAGCAAAACAACGTATTTCTTTATCAGAGTTTGTTCAAGAAACTCTGATTTCAAGAGATGAAAAATTAGCTTCAATTGCAATAGAGTTAGATGAATCATTTAATAATCATGATATGAGAGAAAAAATCATTGAAGATATTGATTATTTTCAAAATTCAGTGAATTGGACATGGCATCAGTCAGGTATACCGGTTCTTAGAACTCGATACGTTCAATTAATGGTTTCCGATACGATTCGATTCTTAATTCCTGTTGCAATAATGATTGTGGTTTTATTTACAGTAGTATTTCGTTCATGGTTAGCCTTACTTGTCCCAATGTCGATAATTATCATGATTGTTATTTGGACTGTTGGATTAATGGTTATGTTAAATATTGATTTCAATATTATGACATATATTATTCCCACATTGTTATTTATAATTGGTATTGGTGATTCTATCCATTTTCTAGTTAAGTATTTTGGTACTTTATCTGAAGTGAAGAATAAAAAAAAGGCTTTATCTCAAACACTAGAAAAAATTGGGACAGCAATATTTCTTACTTCCCTTACTACTAGTATAGGTTTTGCTTCTTTAATTAGATCAAACATAGATATTGTTAGACAATTTGGTATAATGACAGCAGCTGGTGTTATGTTTGCGTTTATATTAACAGTAACATATTTACCAGCCATGATAATGCTGTTTAAACAGACACCAATAACAAAATTAAAATCATATTCATTAGGATTTAGAATAAATATATTAAAGGGATTTATAAAAGCGGTTAGACTCTATCCTAAACCCATAATTATTTTTACTATTTTCTTTGCTCTTTTTTCAGTTTTTGGTGCATCTAAAATAAATAGTCACAATTCATTAATGGATGATTTAAAACCTGGAACAAAATTATATGATGATATAATGATAGCTGAAAAAAGAATGGGAGCAATTCTACCTTTGGAAATAATTGTCGGAATAAAAAATTCTAATCTAGTTGAAATAGATGATGTTAGAGACCCACTATTTTTACAAAACTTGGATATATTTCAACAATATATATCGGGTATAGATGATATAGGGAAAATGATATCCATGGTGGATCATATTAAAGAATTTAATCGTGCAATGAATAATGGTAATAATGAATATTATACTATACCATCTTCAAAGTCAGCAATTTCACAAACAATTTTGATATATGGGGATCAATTTAGTTCATTAATCAATTTTGATTATTCAAAAGCTAGAATAACTGGAAGGGTAAAAGATATTGATTCTAGAAGGGCCGCTGAGATCAAAAGAGACATATACAACTTTGTAGATAACAATATGCCAGATTATATAACTGTTGATATAACAGGAACTACTTTTTTGGCCTTAGCAACAAACGATTATTTAGTAAGCGACTTAACTACAAGTTTTATTGCAGCTTTTATACTAATTACGTTAGTTATGATAATATTGTTTAAATCTGTATCGATAACATTAATATCAATTATCCCCAATACAATCCCAATGCTTGCAATGGCTGCAATAATGGGATATTTTGATATTATACTTCGACCACCAACAGCGATGACATTCGCTGTAGCTTTTGGAATAGCAGTTGATGATACAATTCATTATTTAACTAGATATAGGATGGAGTTACCAGCGCATAAATGGAATTATAGAATGGCTAATGATAAAACTATAATGACGACAGGGCTTGCCATGATTACAACTACAGGAATATTAGTAGCTGGTTTCCTGATATTAGTTTTTTCTAATTTTACTCCAACAGCTGATTTTGGATTGCTAGCAGCCTTAACTATACTTGTTGCATTAATATGTGATTTAACATTTTTACCTGCATTGCTTGGCTTGGTGAAGCCAAAGATTTATAAAAATGAATAAATATTATTCCATATTATTTTTGTTACTCCTATATATAATCACATTATTAGAAGCAAAGGATGCTATCTATTTTCAACAAGAGGTTAGATATGAAATAGATGTTAGGTTAAATGATAATATTCATACATTATCTGGATTTGAAAAAATTGAATATATAAATAATTCACCTGACACCTTAAGTTTTATCTGGTTTCATATTTGGCCAAACGCATATAAGAATGATTCTACAGCCTATGCAAAGCAAGCGGGACCAAATTCTAGATTTGCTAAATCAGATTCATTGAGTAGAGGTTTTATTGATAGCTTGAATTTTTCAATCAATAGCAAGAAAGCAGATTGGTCTTATCATCCCAAATGGATTGATGTTATAAAGTTGAATTTAAATGAGCTTCTTATTCCGGGTGAATCAATTAAAATTGAGACACCTTTTTTTGTTAAGTTACCCAAAGTTTTCTCGAGACTAGGTCATACAGGAAAACATTATGAAATTACCCAGTGGTTCCCTAAACCTGCTGTTTATGATAATAAAGGATGGCACCCAATGCCATACTTAAATCAAGGTGAATTCTATTCGGAGTTTGGAACATTTGATGTCAAAATAACGCTTCCTAAAGATTACAGGGTAATGGCTACAGGAGACTTAATCGATGGCGAAGAAGAATATGCTTGGTTGAATACGCTTACAAGTATTACAGATTCACTTAATAAATTGCCAAAAAAAGAATTAAAAAAATGGATCAAAGGTAAAAAAAGTACTAAAAATTTCTCAAGCTTAGATTCAACTGAAAGCGAGTATAAAACCTTAAACTTCAAACAAGAAAATGTTCATGACTTTGCATGGTTTGCTGATAAAAAATGGTTGGTTCAAAAGGGAGAGTTGACGCTACCTAACTCTACTAGAAAAGTAAATTTATGGTCTTTTTATTTACCTAAGAATGCAGAGATGTGGAGAAGCTCTATTGAATATTTACATGATGCTGGATATTGGTATAGTCGTTACTATAGTGATTACCCATATAATCATATCACCGCTGTAGATGGAGATCTTTCTGCAGGTGGAGGAATGGAATATCCAAATATTACTGTTATAGCTTCAATGCCAAGTAAGCACCTCCTGGAAATGGTTATAATGCATGAGGTAGGTCATAATTGGTTTTATGGAATTATTGGAAGTAATGAACGATATCATACTTGGATGGATGAAGGCCTAAATGAATATTCATGTATTAGATATTGGCAAGATAAATACAAAGATAATAATGAAAGATTTATTCTATCACCATTTATTCAAAATAAGCTGGGTATTGCAAAAAATCTAAAGTTCAGCTGGTTAGAATATTTTCAATATTCTGCAAATGCTAAAAGTGTAGATGTACAGCCATTAAATCTTCAAGCAGATGAATTTAAACGAAATAATTATGGGCAAAATTATTCTAAAACGGCAGTGTTTACCCGTTTTTTACACCACTATTTAGGTGAAGAAAAAATGGATACAATTATGCAGGCCTACTATAAAATATGGAAATTTAAACATCCTTATCCAGAAGACTTCCAAAATATTGTTGAAAATCATACTAATAAGGATCTCAGTTGGTATTTCAATGGTGTCCTTAATACAACAGATTTTGTTGATTATTCGATAAATCAAAATAAAAATAAATTCACAATTACAAACCATGGTAAACTGAAAACTCCTGTTGAAGTAGCCTTCTATGGTGATAATCATAAAATTATAGAAAAAAGATGGCTTGAAAATATTAATTCAATAATTACTATTTTAGGACCAGAAGATACATGGTATGCAATCATTGATCCTGATGAAAATATGCCTGATGTAAAGCGTGAAAATAACTCAACTCGTAAAAAAGTTCATTTTAATTGGATATGGAATCAGCCAAATTACTTTGATTATGAAGTAAATATCGCACCTTGGATATTTAGTTATAATTATTATAATGGTTGGACACCCGGAACATTATTATATAATGGAGGTATACCTGGCTTCACAACAACTACATCTCTTCGTCCTATGTGGGATTTTAATAACGATCAATTGGTATTTAAGATATTTCATAGAAAAAATTTCGAATCAAACAATCTCTTTAAAAAATCATCTTTAAGTTTATCTGGAATGGACTATCAAGGGAGCACTGGTGGATCTATAAAATTCAATGGTAATAACGATAGGCAGAAATCTAAAAAATCTATTTTTATGGGTATAGATTATTCAATAATTGAATCAGGGTCAATCGATACATTAATATATTCATTGGGGTCAATAACAACTTTTTCATATAATTATCAAATAAAAAGAGAATTAGATGGTGTTATAAATAAATATTCCTTTAATACAGGGGTTATTAGTGCTAGCGGTTTTGCAAAAGTATGGACAAATACTGTAATTAATTTTCAATTCACAAAGAAGTTTGCCACAAATATTAGGTTTTGGATAGGTAACTTTTTAAAGAATACTAGCCTACCAAAGCAGTTTCGAACATATCTAAGTGGAGGAGTAGACCCGAATTTTACATCTTATGTTTATGATCGAACTGGAAGATCAAATGGAGCAATTATGAAAAATCAATATATTAATGAAGGACCAGGGTTGAGAGGATTTTTAATGAACAATAATGGCCATGCTGCATCAACTACTAATAGTGTTTGGGGAATAAATATAACACCAAGCTTCCCCCTTTTTCTTGATTTAGCTGGAGGAAAAGATTTTAATAATACATTTGTATCATCTGGCATAATTATAGGTCCTTTTATTTTGCCGTTTTATCAGAGCTGGGAAAAAGAGAATAAATCGCCAGATAATATAGGTTGGATATTTGATAGGTTACGATTTAGTCTAGATATAAACTTACCTAATAGCTTTATCTTTTAGAATATTAAAAAAACAAGCTTCATTTTTATTAAATAAAACTTTTCTTTAAATTCAACTTACACTATTTATAGTATTTTAATTTTTTTATCAAATCTGGGGGAAATCTATTATATGAAATGGGATAAAAATACCTTTATGGATGATATGCGTACAAAATGCAATCGTGAAATAGCAAAGATTGGAAATAGCATCTGTGAGTTTTCAGAAAAACATGCGGCAGAAGTTTCTTGGGGAAGAGGAAATGATCATGGTACGTTGACTTATAGGTGCGATTCTGATTTCGGATTATTACCATTATTTCACATGACTAGTGAAGGTCAATTAAATCTTCAAATAAACTTTCTTAGAAGTAAAAATGTTACTCCACAAGTTTTGAGAGACGTAACAGTAAAACTTGAATCTATTTTTCTTGTTGAATTTGATGAAGAAATGTATCCTACGGATATTTTTGAGCCAATGAATGAACTATTTCATACTTCAAATCAAGTTGAAAAATTTCTTAAAACCATTGAAGGTGCTACATATCGTTTAAAGCAATAAGATTTGTCATAGTATTTTATGTAATCAACCCTGCATAATTAGCAGGGTTTTTTTTTGTTAACAGAATAGGATAAAACGTTGGGATTTTCTCTTTTATTAATTTCAATTATAATAATTTTCTTTATTATTGTAGCGGTTTTAGTTGGCGT
>SGYN01000021.1 GCA_004321715.1 bacterium
ATCCAGCTTATTCAGAAGATGAAGATGTAATTTGTGCGGGAATTAAGTTTAATTTTGCTCGGCAGCTAATTGATAAAGGTAAAAATAGTAATTACTGTCTCGCAGACTTTATTGCCCCGAAAAATGACTATATTGGAACTTTTGCAGTTACAACAGGGCATGGATTAGAAAAAATTGTAAAGTACTATGAAGATCAAAATGATGATTATAATGCAATAATGGTTAAAGTGTTAGCAGATAGGCTAGCGGAAGCCTTAACGGAAAGAATGCATGAACGTGTCCGGAAAGAATTTTGGGGGTATGCTGCAAATGAGCAATTATCAAATGATGAATTAATCAAGGAAGAATATGTAGGAATACGGCCTGCCCCTGGTTATCCGGCCTGCCCTAATCACAAAGAAAAAGATAAGATTTGGAAATTATTACAGGTGAAAGAAAATACAGGAATTACGCTTACTGAAAACCGCGCTATGTATCCTGCTGCTTCAGTATGTGGATGGTATTTTTCTCATCCAGATTCTAAATATTTTTCAGTAATAAATAACTAAGCGTATGAATAAAAAAAATATTGATCGCCATATTATTGCTATTGGTGGAGGTGGGTTTGGAAGAGATCCTAAGCACAATAAAATTGAAAAATATATTCTAGAACAAACAAATACAACTAATCCTCGAATTTTATTTATACCTACAGCTAGTGCGGAAGATAAATCATATATAGATAATTTTTATGCTTGTTTCAAATCCCTTTCCTGTGAACCCAGTCATATATCTTTTTTTTCAAGAACGCCAAGATTAAATGGTATATTTAATAAAGCAGACGTCATTTATGTTGGCGGAGGTAATACAAAAAGTATGTTAGCTATTTGGCGGGAATGGAAAGTTGATATATTATTGCGTCGCGCGTATGATAGAGGTGTAGTCATGGCGGGAGTTAGCGCAGGTGCAATATGTTGGTTTAAACAGGGTATTACAGATTCATGGGCAAGTAACTTAAATACAATAGATTGCCTAGGTTTTTTAAATGATATGTGTTGTCCACATTATTTAGAAGAAACAGATAGAAAGCCTGCTGTTCATCAGATGCTTAAGGATAATAAAACAATAAATGGCTATTGTATAGATGGCGGTTCTGCAGTTCATTTTGTCAATGAAAAGCAAATTAAAGCTATATCATTTTATACTGATCGTAAGGCAGTTTTTGTTGAAAAAAAGAATTCTAATATTTTAGAAAAAGAACTTTCCCATATAATTTTATGATTTATACCGAAGAAGATATGAATTTCTGGGAGGATTTGTATGCATCAGGTGATGCAACCTGGGATTTAGGAGGCGCAACACCAATATTTAAAGCGATATCTAAGGATATCCTTCCTGGAAAAATATGTATTATAGGATGCGGAAAAGGTCATGATGCAGTAATGTTTGCAAAGAAAAATTTTGAAGTCACAGCTATTGATTTTGCCCCTTCTGCAATTAGTTGTTTAGATAAAATTGCTGCAGATGCAAAAGTAAATATAGATGCTATTAATTCTAACATTTTTAATCTTTCTAATGACTATTATAATCAATTTAATTATGTAATTGAGCAAACTTGTTTTTGTGCTATAAATCCAAATATGCGAAATAATTATGAACAGTTAGTTTCTAATTTATTAGTGAAAGGGGGTCTATTAATTGGCTTATGGTTTCCATTAGATAAAGATATATCTGAAGGAGGTCCACCATGGGCTACATCTATAAATGAAGTAAAGAGTCTTTTTTCAACTAGATGGGAAATTGAAAGAGAGGAATTTTCATCTCTATCTATAAAACCTAGAAA
Source organism: bacterium (assembly GCA_004321715.1). Lineage (GTDB taxonomy): Bacteria > Fidelibacterota > Marinisomatia > Marinisomatales > TCS55. The sequence goes on from SGYN01000021.1 coordinate 1,823, forward strand.
AGATCGAGAGAAGTTGATCGTATTTAGAAAAGTATGAGCTAACTTTATTGGATGAATTCTGATTTAAATTTAGCTAAAGAAGCAGCCTTAGAAGCAGGATCCATCATAATGAAATATTATAAAAAAGATTATGATGTTCATGAAAAAAGTTATCATAATCCGGTAACTACTGCTGATAAAGAGGCAGATGAAAAAATAAAAGAAATTTTACTTCATAATAATTCTGACTATGGATGGCTTTCAGAAGAGACAGTTGATTCAAAGGAAAGATTAAGTAAAAAATATATATGGGTTGTTGACCCTTTAGATGGCACAAAAGAATTCATAGAAGGTATACCGAACTTCGTTGTAAGTATTGCATTGGTACGTGATAATTCATCAATATTAGGAGTGTTGTACAACCCGGTTTCAGGAGAATTATTTTCAGCTATGAAAGATAATGGTTCATTTCTAAATGGTGAAGCAATTTCTTGCTCAAACAAGAGTAAATTAAATCAAATGGTCATATTAAATAGTCGATCAGAAACGAATCGCGGTTTATGGGATTCCTACCATAATATGTTTAAGGAATTAAAACCCATTGGATCAGTCGCATATAAATTAGGATTAACTGCTGCTGGAATTGGTGATATTTTTGCAACACTAAGGCCAAAGAATGAATGGGACATTTGTGCGGGGACTTGTATAATTAATGAATCTGGTGGAAAAGTTATTGACCTAAACGGTAATGATATTACTTTTAATAATGAAAAGACGCTCATAGAGCCTGGCTTGATAGCAGGTGAAGCTGGTTCGGTAAATAAAATGTTTTTAGCTATTTCGGAAAAGATATAATATGAATGATATACCAAAAGATGCAATTAAGTGTTTAGATAAAGGCTTTGTTCGGTTGGTTGATTCAATGGGCGGTGATAACGCTATTGTTCAAGCTGCACGTGTAAGCTATGGAAAAGGAACAAGTAAGGTAAGTCAAGATAGAGGTCTTATACGATATTTAATGAGGCATAGGCATACCACTCCTTTTGAAATGGTTGAGTTTAAATATCATTGTAAGATGCCTATTTTTGTTGCTAGACAATGGGTAAGACATCGTACAGCAAATATAAATGAATATTCTTTGCGTTATTCCGAAGCGCGTGATGAATTTTATTACCCAGATCCAGAAAATATACAATTTCAAAGCGCTCTCAATAAGCAAGGAAGACTCGGAGAAGTTTCTGATAAATTAAAAAAGAAAGTGAGTGAGTATTTTAAAGAAATATCTGATAGAAGCTTTGAAATTTATTCTGAATTAAACAGCGCTGGCGTTGCAAGAGAGCTTGCGCGAGCTGTTTTACCTGTAAATCTTTATACGGAATGGTATTGGAAGAATGATTTACATAACCTTCTTCATTTTATCGGTCTTCGATCTGATAATCATGCTCAATATGAGATAAGAGTATTTTCAGATGCAATGGCGAAATCTGTAAAAAAAGTTGCCCCTTTTGCTTGGGAAGCATACCAAGACTATGTTGTTAGTGGTTTGAGGTTTTCCAGAGTTGAGCGTGGAATATTAGAAAAAAATCTACCCAAAAGGGTAATAGAGGATCTTCTAGAGGATTTGGCATATCAGATTACGGCGTCATTACATCATAATAAACCACGTACTGATAAAGATTTATTTCCTTTGTATACTAAGCAAGAAGGTTCTGATTCAAAAGGAGACTTCTTTCTAAAATGGAGTTCAGGAGAAATACAACCGGGGAATGTTAGAGAATTGCGGGAGTTTAAAATCAAGCTTAAAAGGTTAATGAAATAATTATTTCGTGAACCTCTTAGGGCATATGTCCTTATTTAATAGAGCCAAAATTATTGATCAAAATTTCACAGATTTTGTCCAATCTGAGAATTTTCCTAAATCAGAAATAGATGTATTAAAAAATATTTCTACAAAATCTGATTTAATTTCATTATTTGAATCCCAGGTGCTTAGTAGGCATTTAGATTTAAAAGCAAGAACGATGAAAGAAGAAGGAAAGTGTTTTTATACAATAGCAAGTTCTGGACATGAAGGGAATTCTGTGTTTGGCAAGACCTTTTCATATAAAGATATGGCTTTTCTTCATTATCGTAGTGGTGCTTTTTTTATTGAAAGATCAAAGCAAATAGCAGGCACAACACCTATCTATGATCTTGCTTTATCACTCACAGCTTCATCGGATGATCCTATTAGTGGAGGTAGACACAAAGTTTTTGGAAGTAAACTTTTAAATATACCTCCACAAACAAGCACTATATCTAGCCATATACCTAAAGCTGTTGGTGCTGCACTTTCAATTGATAGGGCAAAAGATTTACAGATTCAAGAAAGGGAATTGGAATATGATAGTATAATTATTTGCAGCTTTGGAGATGCAAGTATTAATCATTCTACAGCACTAGGTGGATTTAATACGGCTGAGTGGATTACACATCAAGGCGGTCATGTACCAATTATTTTTATTTGTGAAGATAATGGTTTAGGTATTTCAGTAAAAACTCCAAAGAATTGGGTTCATGATTCTTTTTCTAATAGAAAAGGATTTAAATATATAGAATGTAATGGATTAGATTTAATTGATTTAGTTCAAAAGTCAAAGTTGGCGGACGAATTTTGTAGGACAAATAGGACACCTGTTTTTTTACATATGAAAACTATTCGATTGATGGGGCATGCAGGTTCAGATATTGAATTTGGTTATAATAGTAAGGAAAATATTGAGCAAAATGAATTCAATGACCCCCTACTTCATTCTTCAAGAATACTAATAAATAATAAATCTTTATCAAAAGATGATATTTTAAAATTATATGAGCATTCAAGAGAGGTAGTAAATCATGTATGCGATGAGGCCGCAATACGTCCAAAGCTTGATACATCAAGAAGTGTAATGAAATCTATTATATCAAGTACCAGAGCATATAATCTGCCATCAGAACCAAAAGAGACTAATAGAGAAAAAGTTTTTGGTAAAGAATATCAAAGAATTCAAAAACCTCAACATATGGCAAAATTAATTAATTATGCCCTTACTGATATTCTAAATCAATATTCTAATACTTTAGTTTTTGGTGAAGATGTTGCAAAAAAAGGGGGAGTGTATAATGTAACTGCAAATCTCATGGAACAATATGGTATTCGTAGAGTATTTGATAGTCCATTAGATGAAACATCAATTATTGGTACAGCTATAGGTCTTTCACATAATGGATTTATTCCTATACCTGAGATTCAATTTTTAGCTTATTATCATAATGCCGAAGATCAACTACGTGGTGAAGCAGCAACTCTACCTTTTTTCAGTAAAGGACAATTTGTAAATCCAATGGTATTGCGAATCCCAGGATTAGCTTATCAAAAAGGATTTGGTGGCCATTTTCATAATGATAATTCATTATCCGTATTTAGGGATTTGCCGGGAATTATAGTTGCATGTCCCTCCAATGGTCTTGATGCAGTAAAAATGCTTAGAAGAGCAGTTTATGAGTCCTATATAAATTCGAGAATTACAGTTTTTATTGAACCAATAGCATTATATATGGTTAAAGACTTACATAAGCCGAAAGATAAAAAATGGAGTTTTAAATATCCAAGTATAAAAGAAGATATCTCTGTTGGTGAATTTGCAGTACACGGTCAAGGGTCTTCGTTGATAATTATTTCTTATGGTAATGGATTTTATTTATCTATGAAGGCAAAAATAGAAATTGAAAAAAAATTAAATAAAAAAATAAAAATAATTGATTTAAGGTGGTTAAGTGATACAAATATAGTAAGCCTTATGAAATCAATGGGTAAATGCGCAAAAATCCTAGTTGTAGATGAATGTCGTAAAAATGGTTGTTATGGGGAGGGGCTGGTTACTGATATACATTCCGCGAGCACAAAACCATTAAAAATAAGATTACATGCGGCGGAAAATAGTTTTATACCATTGGGCAAAGCAGCAACAGTTACACTACCAAGTAAGGAAAGTATAATTAACAATGCAATCGAGTTATATAATGAATAGAGAAAGAATTGTAATTATTTGTCCAGGTCGTGGAAGTTATACTAGAGATACACAAGGTTACTTAAATAAATATATCCAATCTTCTTCAAACAAAATAAAATACATGGATGATGAAAGAAATAATGCTGGGTTGCCAACCTTAACGGAAATTGATTCGCAAAAATTCAAAGCTAATATTCATATGAAAGGAGAACATGCATCAACTCTAATTTATGCATGTAGTCTGGTTGATTATTATTCAATTGATCAATCAAAATATAAAATAGTAGCAATCTTAGGGAATTCAATGGGATGGTATTCAACTCTATCGTTTTCTAAATCATTACATTATCAGAAAGCGTATGGTCTTATTGATGTAATGGGTTCGATGATGAAGAATAAAATTATTGGAGGACAAATTATATATTCAATAGCTGATGATGATTGGAATATAAATAAGGACCTGATGAAGCAGTGTCTAAAAGAAGTCGAAAAAGTAGGTGCTAAAATATCTATATATCTCGGTGGTTATATAGTTATTGGAGCGGATCAAGAAGCATTAAATACGCTTTTAAAAAGACTACCTAAAAAAGACAATTATCCTTTTCAATTACCTTATCATGCCGCCTTTCACACGCCACTTTTACAATCCATATCGAAAGAAGCAAAAGAGATATTTTCAAAGGACACGTTTCTTAAACCTCAAACTCCCATAATTGATGGAAGAGGATATATTTGGTCTCCCTGGTCTACTAACGAAACAGATTTATGGAATTATACATTCGATCATCAAGTATCTAATACTTATGATTTTACAAAATCATTAACAGTTTCAATTAAAGAATTTTCTCCAGATAAAATTGTATTACTTGGACCAGGAAATACATTGGGAGGGGCAATAGGTCAGATTTTATGTAAACTTAAATGGAAAAATATTGCTTCCAAGAAAGACTTTGTTAGTCTTCAAAAAGAAAATCCTTTTTTAATTTCTATGGGGATTCCTGATCAGAGAGAATTAATTTCTCAATTCTATGAAAACCCAATTATATCTTTGTAATTTCTGTAAGGAAATGTGGCTATGAAAAATATCGGACCTGATTATTATAATATTACGGATGAATTATCTGAAGAAGAGTTGCTTATTCAGCAAACAGCATATGAGTTTGTCCAGAAAGAATTTCTTCCTCTAATTAATGAACATTATGAAGCAGGAACTTTTCCTAAAGAATTAATTCCTAAACTTGGTGATTTAGGATTTCTTGGTTCTGCTCTACCTATTAAATCAGGCGGCGCAGGTATAAGTAATGTTGCATATGGACTAATCCTGCATGAACTTGAAAGAGGTGATTCTGGACTCCGATCGTTTGCTAGCGTTCAAGGATCTTTAGTTATGTTTCCAATCCATGCGTATGGTAGTGAGGATCAACAACAAAAATGGTTACCAGGATTAGGTAAAGGAGAGTTAATCGGTTGCTTTGGATTAACAGAACCTAACTTTGGTTCTAATGCTGGTGGAATGGCAACTACAGCAAAAAAAGATGGAAATGATTGGTTAATCAACGGTTCAAAAATGTGGATTACAAATGGGAGTGTTGCAGATGTCGCTATTGTCTGGGCTAAAGATGAAGAAGGAATTGTGCGTGGGTTTCTATTAGAAAAGGGGATGGATGGATTTACTAGTAATGATATTCATGGTAAAATTAGTTTAAGAGCATCTATTACTTCTGAACTATCTATGGTGAATGTTCGAGTGCCGGACTCCTCTCGTTTACCTGCTATACAAGGAATGAAAGGCCCATTATCCTGTCTTACTCAAGCAAGATATGGTATTACATGGGGGATGACTGGCTGTGCGACAGATTGTTATTTATCTGCCTTAAATTATTCAAAAGAAAGAAAACAATTTTCCAAATCCATTGCAGGATACCAATTAACCCAAGCAAAACTTGCAGAAATGTTAACCAGAATTACTAATGCGCAGTTAATGGTAATGAAATTAGGTAGAATGAAAGATGCCGGGACTATGACATTTCATCAGGTTTCAATGGCAAAAAGAAATAATTGTGCAATGGCTAGAGATATTGCAAGAATATCTAGAGAAATTCTGGGGGCTAATGGTGTTACGTTAGATTATTCTCCAATAAGACACATGGCAAATATTGAATCCGTATTTACATACGAAGGTACTCACGATATGCACACTCTAATTATAGGTGAGGATATTACAGGTTTACCTGCATTTGATTAGTATTTAGCGAGAGGTAAAAAATGAAACGTCGTGATTTTATAAAAACAGGAACAATTAGTCTTGTTGCATCAGGTTCAATTTTAACTCAATGCGATAGTCCAATAAAAAAAGTAAAAAATAATCCTATAGTACTTTCTACTTGGGATCATGGTATTTCTGCAAATAATAGTGCAATGGACATTTTAAATAATAATGGAACAGCTCTGGATGCCGTGGAATCTGGCGTTAGGGTTACTGAAGCTGATCCTTCCTCACAATCAGTTGGGCTAGGTGGAAGACCAGATCAAGATGGCCATGTCACACTAGATGCGTGTATAATGGACTCGGATGGTAATGCTGGATCCGTTGCATTTCTTAGAGATATAAAACATCCAATTTCAGTAGCTAGAAAAGTTATGAAGTTAACTGATCACGTAATGCTTGTGGGTGCGGGGGCAAAAAGATTTGCATTGGAGAATGGTTTTCAAGAAGAAAATTTACTTACGGATAAGTCGAAAGAAGAATGGCTTCAGTGGAAAAGAGATAATAGTGTTAAGGATTCCTGGGGACCAAATGATGAACACGATACAATAAGCACTTTAGCCAGAGATAATGAAGGAAATTTATCGGGCGCATGCACAACAAGTGGTTTGGCTTATAAACTACATGGCCGTGTCGGTGACAGTCCTATTATTGGGGCAGGTTTGTATGTTGATAATGAAATTGGAGCAGTAGGAGCAACTGGAAAAGGTGAAGAGGTAATCAAAACTTGTGGTAGTTTTTTAGTTGTGGAGCTTATGCGTCAAGGATATTCAGCCATGGATGCTTGCGAAGAAGCTGTTAATAGAATTCTTAGAAAACAATCAGGAAAATCTGATTTTCAAATTGGATACATTGCCTTACGTAAAGATGGCCAGGTTGGTTTTTCTGCTATACATGATGGATTTCAATATGCATTATATAAAAAAAATGAAAATAAACTATATGATGTAAAAGGTATCGGCTAATAGTGAATCAGGTTTTTGAATCTATTACTAATAGATTTATACCTAAGTCAAAAGAATCTACAAAAATCTACCGAAGTCGTATTGGTAAGTTTCAAGGATGGATCTCAATAATTGTCAATGGATTAATGTTTTTTTTGAAGCTTTTGATTGGATTTCTTATTGGGTCAATATCTGTAATTGCAGATGCATTCCACACATTAACTGATGTTATTTCAAGTGGAGTAGTTATATGGGGATTTAACGAGTCAGAAAAGCCTGCTGATAAAGATCATCCTTATGGTCATGGACGTGCAGAATATGTAGCTACTCTAGTAATCGCTATTTTACTTATAGTTGCGGGTATTGAATTTATAGAATCATCTATTGAACGTATTGTTGATCCAACGATAGTTGAACCACAATGGTGGATGATAATTAGTATTATTATCACCATTTTTATTAAAATTTCAGTGGCGCTTTATGCTGAATTCCTTTCTTCAAAGATTGCGTCTAGTACTTTACATGCTGATGCATGGCACCATCAAGCGGACGCGATATCATCATTTCTTGTGGCTTTTGCAATGATACTTGGGAAATACGGTTATAGTCAATTTGATGGGTGGATAGGTTTAATAATTGCTATGTTTATTATTTGGTCTGGGTTTGGGATTGCAAAGGCTGCTGTAGATGATCTTATAGGAAAACCGCCAACCATTGAAGAAATAAATGATATTAGGCAATTATCGCAAAATGTTGATGGCGTGATTGGTGTTCACGATATCGCTGTTCACAGCTATGGAAAAGATAAGTTCGCTAGTATACATATAGAAATTGATGCGGATGAAAATCAGATTGATACCCATGATATTTCAGAAAATGTAGAAAAGATTTTACATAGAAAATTGGGCGTTGCGCCAACTGTACATGTCGACCCTGTATCAATTAAAGATCCGAAAACAAATGAAGTAAAAAAATATTTAAGGGATAATTATTCTAATCATGAAATTATTACTGGTTTTCATGATATTCGTGTAGTTAATACAAAAAAACATCATGTAATATTGTTTGGTGTTGATGTGAAAGATGGCTTATCGAAAGGGCTCGTAATCGAGTCATGTGATATTATAGAAAAACAGCTACAATCAATTTTTCCCGAATTTGAAGTAGATATTAGTTTTTCAGATACATATAACTATTCGTAAAATAAATAGTTACAATTATTACAATATTTGTAAGTCGCTTATTGATTCACCAGAGTAATAATTATTTTTTCCATCTGATTCAATAATACATTTTCCGTCAATTGTAATATTTTTAAAAAGTCCATAATGAGTCATGTTGTTTTTTTTAAATGAAACTTTTTTATTATTATGTGTACAATAATTGTTCCAATCCTTACTTATATCAAAATTAGAATCACTTTCAAAACGTTCTAATAATAATTCCATATTATTTAATATTCCGGCAATGACTCTTTCACGTTGAGTATTTTGCCCTAACTCTATAAATAAGGAGGATGCTTTTTTAGTAAGATTTAAATCAAAATCATCCATGCTTTCATTTACATTAATACCAACCCCAATAACGACCCATTCAATAATCTTTTTATTGATTTTTGATTCACATAAAATTCCCCCAATCTTCTTGTCATTTAAGATGATATCGTTTGGCCATTTAAGACCACCATTAATATTTAGTTCTTTCAATCCATCTAATATAGAAATTCCAGATAAGATTGATAATAGACCTATTTTTTCAACAGGTATTGTTCTTGGTTGATAAATTAATGAAAACGTCAGACTTTTTCCGGATTTAGATTCCCATTCATTTCCATTTCTTCCTTTTCCAGATATTTGATTATCAGTAATAATTAATGTGCCAGATTGTGACCCTTCTTTAATTATTTCCCAAGCCTCATTATTTGTTGATTTTAATTGGGTGTAATATTCTATATTTTTTCCAATAGTGTTGGTCTTTAGGTTGGCTTCTATCAGATTTGTGAATATCATATATGTAAAAATAAAAAATGAATTTGAATCAAAGTAAGAAATAATCCCAAGATTGAACCAATAGTTACCTGAGCAATACTATGTGCGTTCAATATTACTCTGGAATAAGCCACTGATATTAATATTATAAACATAATTAACAGGTATTCTTTATTATGTATCCATAAAACACTTAATAATCCAGATATGCCCATAGCATGTATAGATATCTTCCAGTAACGAGTAATTATTATTATAACAATGGTATTGGTTATTGTGCAAAACATTAAACCTTTAACTAGCAAACTAGCTTCTTGAATATGTAATAATACATAACCAAAAATTGCAAATATTATACCTAGAAAGAGTGGTAATATTCGTTCTTCTTTTATACTAGCATCTAGATCTGATATAATGCCTTTCTTCTGTAATAAAAATAAAGTAGTAATGGGTAATAGATTTGAAAAAATTAGGCAAGTTAAAAGAATCTTAAATGGCTGTGGATGTATTATCCTATTATTAAAGATTATTATAGTAAATACTAATAATGAAAAAACCATTGGATGAAAAATAATGGAAATAGTTTTTGCAATTCTAAGCAATAGAACTTTAAATGTTTGATTGATGTTCTCCGAAGACATCTCTTAATTGATCAGAAATTTCTCCAGTTGTACATTTTGATTTTACACATTCTATAATTGAAGGGATAATATTTTGAGTAGCAACAGCAATAGTATTAAGAGAACTTAATTTATCTTTTACTAAACCGTTATCTCTTGAAGTTTTAAAATCTTTTAATCTGTTTAATTGAGTTTGAACAGAAATATCATCTAGTTCCATAGCCTTATAATTTTCTGTATTATCTGATTTGTATTTATTAACACCGACAATTATTTTTTCCTTAGTATCTATACCATGTTGATACTTTGATGCACTTTGAGCTATTTCATTTTGTATCCATCCTGATTCAATCCCTTCAATAACACCACCCATGTTTTCTAAGTTATTAATAATTTTATTTGCATCTTTTTCAATTCTATCTGTCATTTCTTCTATTATATAGCTGCCACCAAGCGGATCAGGATAGTTTGCTATTCCTGATTCGTGTGCGATAATTTGTTGGGTTCGTAATGCTAGCTTTGCTGATTCATCTGTCGGTAATGACAATGCTTCATCTCGACTATTTGTATGTAATGATTGCGCACCTCCAAGAATAGCGGAAAGAGCTTGAATCGTAGTCCTTATAACATTATTATCTATTGCTTGAGCAGATAATGTCGATCCACCAGTTTGAACATGGAATCGGCATTTCATTGCTTTTTCACTTTTCACATTAAATCTATGTTTCATTATTTTTGCCCACATTCTTCGAGCAGCGCGAAATTTTGAGGCTTCAATTAGTAAATCATTGTGTGCATTAAAAAAGAATGAAATTCTACTAGCAAAAGCATCAGGATCTAAGCCCCTTTGTATTGCTTTGGATACATATGTTATCCCATTTGCAATTGTAAAAGCTAGTTCTTGAGCAGCTGTGGAACCAGCTTCTCTTATATGATACCCTGATATTGATATAGGATTCCACTTCGGGGTATGTGTGCTTGCAAACTCTAATAAATCTGTTACTAAACGCATAGATGGTTCAGGTGGAAAAATATATGTACCTCTTGCTATATATTCTTTTAATATGTCATTTTGTATTGTCCCCATAAGCTTATTAGATGATACGCCTTGATTTTCTGCTGCAACTATATACTGTGCGAATAAAATGGGCGCAGTTGCATTAATTGTCATTGATGTTGAAACTTCATTTAATTTTATATCATCAAATAATATATTCATATCTTGAATAGTTGATATTGGAACCCCAACTCTTCCTACTTCTCCTTTTGCTAGTTCATGATCAGAATCATATCCAATTTGGGTAGGTAGATCAAACGCTACTGACAGACCAGTTACGCCCTGGTCTAATAGAAATTTGAATCTTTTATTAGATTCCTCAGCTGAAGAAAAACCGGCATATTGTCTCATAGACCATAGTCTATCTTTATACATACCAGGATAAATTCCTCGAGTAAAGGGATATTCACCTGGCTTTTCACTCATTATATATTTCGTTCTTTTTTAATTGTTTGATATGCATTATTAACTGCCTTGAATTTTTCTTCAGCAATACGTTGTAAATCAATCCCAAGATGCGATACTTTATCTGGGTGATATTTATTAGCCATCTTACGATATCCTTTTTTTACATCATCATTATTACATAAAGGATCAAGTTCTAATATTTTGTATGCATAACTATTATCTTTTATAAACATTGCTTTAATACTTTCATAATCTTTTTGATTAATATTTAAGTATCCTGCAATAGTATGAATTACTTTTATTTCATTATCATCAATATGTTTATCTGCAAATGCTAATCCAAACAAGATATGAATTAATTCAATTCTACTAGGATGATCCATCGATCGCTGAATTTGCTTACAAACGTCCCTTAAAGGATAATCCTGCTTTAAAATATCTTTAAATAGAATCATAAAATATTGCACATCAGAAGATTTCAGTTCTTTATTTAAAAAATCTTTTACGTAATTAAGCTCTGAGCGTAATAGTTGTTTATCTGCTTTCATTACTTTTGCAAATAATACCATAAGTGATACAATAAAATCCCCAGCTTGTGTCGTTGATTTACTATTATTTAGTTGATGGTTTTTAATTGAACCAGCATTAGACATCGACGCCCAAGTATATCCAAGTATTCCTCCAATTGGTCCTCCCAGAACCCATCCAAGTCCGCCCCAAAACAGTTTTTTATTTAATGACATATTTTATTTATTTCAATTAGATATAGTTGCTATTGAAAACTACGCAGTATCATAATGGTGAAAAAGTTATATTCAGCCATGGACATACCATTAAAGACAAGGTTAGCGCTATCTTTTAATAATTTGATTTATAGGCCAACTAAAAGATCAACGTTAGGAATTAATGAAAATCATAATGCTATTTCACAAGTTTTATTTGTTGTTCCAGAAGACATTAATTACTCAAGAGTAGTAAGAATATTTTTACAATCTATATATAATTCTATGGGCCCAGATCCAACAATGAAAATTGATTATGCTTTATCAAAACAAAGTTTGATTTCTTATGATGGTTTAATAAATGAGCCCTTAATATTGTTTTCTTCTAATGATCAAAATTATTGGGGATTGCCAAATGATCAATTGATTAATAAATGTAAAAAACTAGAGTTTCATGCAGTAATTGATTTAAATCCAGAATTCAATCCTTTTGTAACAAGTTTAATCAAGTATATAAAAGCAAATATTAAAATAGGCTATTATTCAACATATGCCGAAAAATATTATAATATTCTTATTGAAAGAAAAGACACAGACTTTTTAGAACGCGGCAATACCTATATATTGCAGCTGTTAGGCCTAAAATAAAAAATAAATTTTTTTAAACAAATCATTGCGACCATATAGGTCTCCGATTAATTTAACGGCCGATTTTAGTAAGTATTATTTATGTTAGAAGAAGGAATAATCTGTCCAAATTGTGGTGCGAACATCGAAGAAGTAGATCTTCGTGAAAAACTTGTTTGCACTAATTGTAAAAAAGATCTAAAAGATAGGAACTATCTTGATTTTCTTGAATACCTAATGGCAAATGGTATTGTAGAGAACTTAGATTTTTTCGATGCATCAGTGTATAGTGAAGATATTGAACGATTTGATCCAGAGGATGAGGATGATGTTGATGTCACTGAACATGAGAAAAGAAAAGAAGTATTTAACTTATATGAAAATGAAATGGTTCAGCAGCAGCAGCAAGAAGAGGAAGTGAATTATAAAGATTTTGAGGGCCTTGATGAGGACTGGGAAGATTTTAATAGTACTTGATTTACTTAGAGGAGTATCAACATGGAAGAGAAAAAAAAAGTTCAGCAAATCAATATCGAATTAGATGAAAAGGTAAGTGGAGGAGAATATGCAAATTTTGTTGTGGTTACTCATTCTCCTGCGGAAGTAGTAATGGATTTCACGCGATTATTACCAGGAGTTGCAAAAGCAAAGGTGCATTCAAGAATAATTATGGCGCCACCTCATGCAAAAGCATATTTAATGGCTTTAACGGACAACATCAAAAAATTTGAGTCAAAGTATGGTGAAATCAAAGCACCAGGACAAGAAGGTTTTACTGAATTTGGAGTTAAGCCACCTGAGGACGTTCTTCCAAATTAAAATTTATTCATATTGAATCCAGGTTCGACCTCTTTTTATTTCTCTCATTTTTATCAATACCCATATTGTAATAAATAGCCAAGCTATACCATAGCCATATAAGCCACCAAATAGAACATCGCCAGGGTAATGGACGCCTACGTATACCCTACTTATAGAGACACTAAGCGCTAAAAAAAACAATGACCTTTTCCACTGATCATAGAAGTATGATAAGATTGTAGTTGCACAAAATATGTTAGCAGCATGTGCGGACACAAACCCATATTTCCCTCCCTTACCAATTAATATATTGATTGTATCACCTAATGTATGCGAGGGGCGTAGGCGCGCAATAGTAGGTTTAATCACTTCCACTACTGTTAGATCAGATAAGCCAGTAGCAATTAATGTTAATCCGATAGCAATTCTAGCTCGATTTCCGCCTTTAAAAGCTAAAATTATAATACCAATTATTACAGGTATTGCCCATAAATCTTCATTAGTTATTGTAACAAAAAATAAATCAAAAATAGGGTTAGAAAGAGAATCGTTGATTAAGTATAGTATTTTCCGATCAATATTATCTAACAAACCAATCATTAAAAGTCAGAAATAAGAATTATCCTTTTTCCAATGATCTTAAATGTTCTTTACCGTGATCATCAAAGTATAGGTTTATAAACTGATTTAATAATTGCTTTACGTTTTTAGGATTTGATTGATCGACATTTTGTTTGCACTTCATTGCAGCAACGATAATTTGTTGTAAGATAAGAGTTTGATCTACATACATTTGTCTTCCATCTTCATTTTTCTTTTTATGCTTAATTCTTTGAGCAAGAAAATAATTTGTAATCGTAGATTGAATTAATGTTGCGTGTTCTTCTTTAGTATTAACCCATCGAACAGACTGATTCATATTTTGCGCATTAGCTTCACTCATTGATAGCTGATTAATTTGGTCTATAGCTTTCTCAATGGTGACTACATGCTCTTTTAAAATAACAATTCGAGCCGCATCATCATAAATACCACACGGGACTTGACAATGACCAAGCAAATAGTTTGATGAATTAATAATAACTGCAATAGCTAAATAAATAATATGTTTGAATTTCATGAATTTAATGCTCCTTAATTGATTGAGTATTTCTATTATTAAATTATTGATTTATGTAAAAAATATGTAAGGCTAGTAGAGTCTACATATTAGAATTTTGCTTGCAGGCGAAATACAATAACCCGTCCTATTTCAGGTCCTCCTTGTATTTCAGTGTGCATATGATCAAACATATTATCTAATGATATCATTGCGGTTAAATTATCATTGATATCATAGTCCGTATGTAGATCAAAAATATTATAGGAATCTATTACACCATAGTATATACCTGAAGACCATGGGAAGCCATCAACATGACGAAAATTCAAAGAAAAAGAATATGGCTTATCTTGTGGATCATACTGGAGTTTAAACCCACCTTTGTGTTTTGGAGCATTGATAGGATCTTTTGCATTCGTTAATGGATTTAAGAAATCTGTTATGCTTAAAAAAGAATAGTTCATATCAAAGGATAGGCTTCTTGTGATAAAATATGTAATGCTCGCATCTATCCCACTAACGTCAACCTGCCCATAGTTTAAATAGCCTACTACAACTGGTGGTGCAAGCCCTTTAATAGTATCCAATGCAGCAACACCTTCAATGTTATCTCTCCATTTGTTGAATGATTCATCATAATCTTCTGTGTCAGCAATTATATTATTATCAGTTACATTAACGATATCGTTTGTGATTCCATCTCCATTCCAATCTGTTTCTAATACTGATTTGTTAATGATGATCGGTGTAATAAATGTTGGGCGACTAATAAAGTTAGAAAAATGATTAGTGAATAAATCAAGGGTTCCAAACATTCTTTGATTAATTCTTCCTTTCCAACCGAATTCCCATGTATCAATAATTTCAGCATCAATTTCTGGAAGGTCATCTGTAGTATAATTATAAAAGCCTTCAATCTTTGGGTCAACGGATGGATAAAACAATATATACTTTGATGTATCCATTTCCTCATAATTGAATGTCGTAGTATTGAAGAAGAACGGTCTACCTTCATCATTTCTAGGATATACATATCCACCATCTGCACCACGAGCATATACTTTAAATATGGATACTCTTGTAACAAATATATTCAGAAAGAGAGCCTGATTGGTAGGAGTATTAAAAGCTTTTGCCCATGTTAAACGGAATGTTTGGTTTTCTTTTGGACGGTATATTAATCCCACCTTTGGCGAGACTTGTAATCCTTCATTATCATCAAAATTAAGTTCCCAATTTCTAATATTTACATTTCTACCTTCTTCATTATTAAATCGTACCATATTTGTTAATCGATCATGCACATCCCACCTCGTTGCCTGAACGAATTCAAATTTATCTGTAAGTTTCCAGTTAACTTGATAATAGGCACCTAATTCATTTACTATTCGTCGATTATTTTCTGCACTTTCATCAATTCCTTCATCAATTAACCCATCACCATCATTATCCACACCATCTTTTATTGCATACATAACATTATCAATAGGGGT
Organism: bacterium; assembly: GCA_004321715.1. Classification (GTDB taxonomy): domain Bacteria; phylum Fidelibacterota; class Marinisomatia; order Marinisomatales; family TCS55. Next base: position 17,864 of record SGYN01000021.1, read on the forward strand.
TCCATCAGCAGCTGTATCAATAGAGGCCCACGTAGTGTACTGTTCGCCACTATCATACCAAGTGTTGTCATTTTGGTCATAAAACGAATCTGGTGAACCAGCTTCTCCATTACCATTATTATCTCTTTTATCATGTAAATTATTATCACGTAAGATCGTTCCTCTGGTATCAGGCATTGTCATAAAGTAATCAATTCCCCATACGAAGCGCATTTTTCCACCTAGGAACTCATTTGCTTGTTGTAACTGACTACTAAATTTTTTCGAACGATCATAAATAGTACCACCAGTTGCTAGATTACGAGTAGGAGAGAAGGCCAAGGGGAATTTTGGATTATAATCCCCAGAATAACTTGTATTCAGGTAACTTTGAAAGAACCAGTTTTTATATACAATTCTTCCATGCACATATCGATATACCCATCCGTCAGCTAAATACCTTGCAATACCAGTAATATTAATATTTCTTGCCTTTGCATATCCATGTGAGACGCTGAAAGTCAAATCTGGATTCAGCTCCCAGTCTGCACGAACATCATAACGGTAATTTTCAACATTAAAATCTGGATAATCATCTATGCCATCTTCATTCGCATCTTTTATGATTGTGGAGAGACCGCCATAGTTTATCTTGAAATCGCCTTCACCATCATAAATTCCATCATCGTTTGAATCAAATACTAATCTTCCATCCTTGGTGTATTTGAATTCTCCTAATCCTATTTCTGGAATGGTACTACCAATACGATCTGTCCAAGACATTCCAATTTCATCTAATTCATCTATTTCACCATCACCATCATTATCAACACCATCATACCAGCGCTCTGGATCATCATCTATCCCCGAATCAATCTTTTCATCAATTAATCCATCATTATTATTGTCAATTCCATCTGCATATTTTTTCCCAAGTTTTTCTTGAGTTACAAACCATAATATCATTCCATTTGCTAGCGTAAAACGATGAAATGGGTCGCTAGCAGCTAGATCAATCATTTCTTGAGTAATCTCGGGAGAGCCAACCTCTCCATCGCGAATAAAATTTTCATTATCAATATTATCTGCAAATCTTCTGCCAACCCAATATGCTTCAGATCCTTCCCAAACGCCTAACATTTCTTCCGTAAACTCTGGACCAGACTCTCCAGCTGTCCCACCGTCATCAATTCCATTATTTGTTAATCTTGGACGACCAATAAAAGCAGGATCATGGCCTTCAAATTCATCTGGGTTATAATGATGCCAGTCTTCACCGCGAAACATTACACCAGATACTTTAAATCCAAATTTTCCTAAATTTCTTCCACCAATTCGAAAGTCTTCAAAAGTGGATGCATGACGCATAGTGAATTTTTGCATCGGGTCTGAATTAGTTTGAGATAATAATCCACCTTGTATATTTACACTTGTGGCATCTCCATCAAGGGGAGAACTTGTAATAATATTTAGTACACCCGTATAAGCGTTTGGACCATATAGTGCTGACGAGGGCCCTAATACAACTTCGATTTGTTTTACATCCTCAAATGATACTGGAATTACATTATATGCAATTAATCTTAATGATGGCACATTTGCCATTCTACCATCTGTGAGAGTTAGCAGTCTAGAACTAAAAGAAGTATTAAATCCTCTTGCACTCAAATTATAACTATCAATACCGGATTGAGTGAATTCAACTCCTTTTACACCTTTCATATAGGCACCAAGATTGGTATTGCTTTCTCGACGAATATCCTTTTCTGTAATTACACTGATAGCAGCAGGAGCATCTTCGACGCGTTCTCGTTTTCTTGATGCGGTAACTACATACGTTTGCATTTGAATAGTTTCGCTTGCAAGCGAAACATCAACAATTAATTCTTCTTCTGCATTAACATTAACAGATTGTTCTTTTATTTCGTAACCAATATATGTGATTTTTAAAAGATGCTCTCCAGCGGGTACATTTGATATAAGATATGCACCTTCTGCATCTGTGGCTGCACCCATTGCAGTTCCATCAATGATAATATTTGCACCAATAAGGGGATCGCCGTTATCAAGATCGGTGACGATTCCTTTAATAGACCCTTTTTGTCCAAAGACTATGGAAATAGATAATAATAATAGAAGATAATTTTTCATATACTCACTCGTAAAAACAGACAGCCCTAATCGTTAAGGTTAGAGCTGTCTGTTCATTGTTTTCAACTAATGAAAATAATAAATTATTTCATTAATGTCATTTTTTTCGTTGCGTTGTATTTACCTGCTGTTACACGGTAAATATACATACCACTAGAAAGCATGCTTCCATTCATATCCCGACCATCAAAGGTCACGTTATGACTTCCAGCATTCAGGCTTCCAGAGTATACTGTAGCAACTTGTTGACCCATAATATTCCATACAGTTAACTCAGTGTATGCATCTTCAGGAAGATCAATAGTGATCTGAGTAGTAGGGTTAAATGGGTTTGGAAAGTTATCATACAGTGCAAATTTTTCTGGAATCATTGATTCTTCAGATTCTACACCAACGCCGCCGGCATTTGCAAATACTGGGCTAACACGTTGTGTGGAAAAATCAGGTATACAATTATTTCCAACTTGAAAAACTAAACGACCATTCATTGCTGGATCTCCTCCGGTCATATGGAAGTCATCCACATAGAATGACCCATGATCGTCACCAGTTGGCTGAACATGCATTACACCAACTTGTACAACAGCAGGTGCTTCATCAGGAACAGTACAAGCAATTGATAGTTCATGCCATGCATCAGCGGCCGCTCCTCTAAAATGTACAGAATCAATACCAATCATGCCCCAGCTGCTATTGAAGTATTTAGCAAAAAGAACACCATGGCTTCCACCTTGGTTTACATCATCTGCGCTATGCGTGTAGAACATAGCAGAAACATCAAACATTTCTCCTGCTTCAAATTCTCCAGAAAAGGATTGGAAGAAATTGTTTTCCATGTTTTCACCACCAGAATACATGCCCCAAAGTTTTCGAGCGGAAGTACCTTCATATGCAGCGAATGTTTCGTCAGTATTAAACATTGTTTCACCAGTGGTTACTGTAGCTTGACTATTTGCATTAGGATAGTTTTCCCAGTCAGCAGCATCATTTTCACAACTTGGGTTAGCTAATGGATTAGTAGCAGCTCCAAAGTCATGACCTGAATCATTTACTTCTACACCAAGTGAAGTTAATACACCCAATGCATACACAGACGTTGCTTGAGCAGTTTGAGCTAATACTTGATCCGTTGGCAGGCCTGCGGCTGATAATACTTGAAATAGACTATCAGCATAACTTCCAACTGGACCAGCAGCTGCAGCAGCAGTAGTAGAATCCACACCCCATAGTTGTGCAAGACCACTAAAAAATGCTGAAGAAACAGCATTTACTGCCAATACTGTAGCGGTTGCCTGATCATAGCCAGCAGCCATATACTGAGCAATTGCTGCAGCAATATTATCTGGAACACCATCGCCATCTGCGTCATCACCTGCGGCGGCCTGTATTGCGCCAGCTGCAGTTAAAAAGTTACCTGTAAAATAGTAACCAGTAAATTGCAATGGTTCATCACCAGTAAATGGTGCGCCATCTGCCCCAGAAGGATCAAATATATAACCCCACTCTAACTCCGGATTAGGAGTAAAACCATCAGCGCCATCAATAGTGCCATCGCCGTTTACATCAGCACCTGAACCACCAATCATTGGCCATTCCCCTACATGAATTGCAGGATTTAATGTTGCTAAATAAGGGATTGTAGTAACGTCGCCAAAAGCACCGGTAACACCAAATACTCTATTTAGATTTCCTTCAGTGTCCACACCTAGTGTAGTTTCAACTCCATCTTGGGCTTCCCAGTACACATCTACGCTTTCAATTCTTGTAAAATCGTCATTGTACTGTGCAGTTATCATCCCCCAACAGGTTTGCTCTGTTCCAATACCATAATCAACACCTTCTACATCAACTGCTAAATCAGGAGCATACATCTGATTCGCAAAGATTCCAGAAGTCACAATACCAAAACCCCAAGCGGCAGTCCCAGCAGTTTCATCGACAATTGGGTCACCACCTAATTGATAAGTAGCAGGATCCTCTACTGGCGGAATAGTAACCGCTGTTGAACAGTTCTCCACATCAATAGTGGGATACGTACCACTGATAAACATATCTCCGTCATCAGATAAATTCAAATACAGATCTACCCCATATGCACCTAGCAAAGCGGGGTTTACAAGTGGGACGGGGACCACTGCAATCGTATCACCTACATCAAAACTTAAGAGTTCATGAGTATATACTGGATTTTCAGCAGTTGGCCAACTAGCCGTTACACTATATCCATTTCCAGGATCTTCAGCTTCAGTCATTTCTCTTACAACATATGTATAATCAATGTATACACCGACCATATGATAGTACCCACCGATCTGAGCCTGACTCGGCTGTGGAACGATTAGGGCAATAAAAAGAAAAAGACCTAATAACCTATTTCTATTCATTAGTACCTCCTTAAAGTATCTAATTTACTTACCTTGTTATTTTTTAAGTCGAACGAATTTTTATACAATTCAAACATCGCTTTACCAAAGCTAGTACAGTATTTTGCTAGTGGCAATTATTTTTTTTTCATGTGACCTATATTAAAAATTAAAAAAGTAGAATTATTTTTTTTTATATCTATTAGCAATTACTCGTATAATACTCCATAGTAAAAGAAGGGTGCCCATTACAAATAAGATATTTGCTACGATCATGGATTTGTTTAAAAATAATATGGTGAGCATAACACTAATTTACTATTGAGGATATTCTAAGCGCATCATTATTGAACGGTGCTAATAAATTATAATAATATCCATTTTAATTATTTGCTTGCGAAAGGAAGACTTCTTATTTAAAATAAACCGACCGGTCGGTCTATTTTTATTGGTAATAATAGATTTAGAAAAAATTAGTTATAAAAGCAAGTATTGAAAGCTGATGGTTTAATTGATTATTTTTGGTATAATAATAAATAGCATTACATATATAAAATGAAAATTGCAGTATTAGTTAAACAAGTTCCAGGATCTGAGTCACCGCTCCCTATGGTCTCTTCACAGGATTGGTTAGATGAATCGCAAGTAGCGTACATCATGAATGAAAGTGATAATTATGCGTTGGAAGAAGCATTGCAGATCCGCGAGAAAAATAATGATGGGGAAGTAGTTATCATTAGTCTTGGCCCTAATAGAATACAAAAAGTAATTCGAGAAGCGTTATCCAAAGGCGCGGACCGAGCAATTCATATTCAAACAGACGGGAGCTATCCAACGGATCCATTGGTTACAGCATCTCTTTTTTCCGAAACACTTAAAGATGAAAATTTTGATCTTATTTTTTCAGGATTACAATCCGATGATTTGGGCTTTGGTCAAACGGGAGTATTATTAGGAGAACTATTGAATATGTCCACAGCTACTCTTGCAATGTCGACAGAAATTATTGATAATAAAATAAAAGTAAAGCGTGAACTTGAAGCTGGATATTTTCAATGGGTTACAATGTCATTACCTGCAAGTATTAGTGTACAATCAGGTTGCAATACACCACGATACCCATCATTAAAGGGGATTATGGGAGCAAAGAAAAAAGAAATAAATGTGATTACGCCACCTGTGATGGATCAAAATCAATCAATTAAAAAAATATATGCTCCTAATAGCGCTAAAGAAACTGTGATGGTTGAAGGTTCAGTAGATCAGATTGTTGAAAAATTAGTAAATATATTTCGTAATGAAATCAAAATTACATGAAATAATTAGATGGATATTTTAATTATAATTGAAGATAATAATGGTAAGAGTCATCGCATGGGTCTTGAATCAATTGCAGCTGCACAGCATATGTCAGATAAATTAGGATTATCTGCAAGCGCGATGGTTATGGGAAAGAATGCAGATTCTCTGGCATCGGAAGCGTCCGCATATGATCTTGATGAGGTGCTAGTGCTTAAGCATGATTTGCTTAATGAATATTCTTCGGATGGGTATGCAGAAGCAGTAAAGCAAATTATTGAGTCAGAAAACCCAACATATATTTTATTTGGACATTCGTATCAGGTAAGAGATTATGTTCCCAAAATAAGCGCAAAATTGATGCGACCATTTTTAGCGGATAGTATTGCTATTCATTTTGATGAGAAAAATGTTTCGTTAACAAAACAGATGTTCAATGCAAAACTATTATCGGATATTAATCCAAGTGGTGATGCTCCTTATTTAATTAGCTTTCAATCTGCATCTTTTTTATCAGATGATGCAAAAACCGGTTCCGCTACTTCAAGAGAAGTATCTGTCATGTTAGACTCCTCTATGATCAAAACTGATTCTGAGGAACCGTTTAAAGAAGCATCAGGTGGCGTTGACTTAACTGCTGCTGAATTAATTGTTTCAGTTGGTAGGGGTATAGGTAAAGAAGAAAATATTCCGATGGCGCAAGAACTTGCAGCAGCACTTGGAGCGGAATTATCATCATCTAGACCAGTGGTAGATTCTGGCTGGTTATCGCCCTCTCATCAAGTAGGTAGTTCTGGACAATCTGTATCACCCAAAATGTATTTGTCTTTGGGAATATCAGGCGCCATACAGCATGTAGTAGGGATGAAAGCTTCAAAAAATATTGTAGCAATTAATAAAGATCCCGAAGCGCCTATTTTTGAAATTGCGGATTATGCAGTTATCGGTGACCTTTTAGAAATAGTCCCTAAATTGACAGAAGCACTTCAATAATTTTTTCCAATGCTTTCCACACTTGAGCGCATTGCTTTTTTAATACTCGTATTTTTCTCCCTAGGACTTTCTTACTTCTCTTTTTCGCGGATGTTTAAAGTAATTGGCCGGGGTACAAACCCAATTGACTGGAAGCAGGTTATGAAAAATTGGCCAAAAGGCCTTGCTGTATTTATTAGTCAAAAAACTTTGTTTAAAACTCGACCAGTCATAGGAGCGATTCATGCGGGTGTTGCATGGGGATTTACACTTTATCTATTGGTTAATATCATTGATATTTTTTATGGGATGATACCTGGTTTTCATTTTTTCCCCAATCATTTTATTGGAGACTTTTATCGTTTTTTTGTTGATGTATTTACGATAATAGTTTTGGTTGGAATTGTACTCTTCATTGTTCGTCGATTTATTCAAAAGGATAAACTATTGGTGACCAATGAACCTGTACTTATAAGTGATAAAGCAAAAATTGGAATTAAAAGAGATTCGTTAATTGTTGGAATGTTTATTTTGTTTCATATCGGATTTAGATTCATTGGAGCCTCCTTTGAGGTGGCTATTAATGGTCCAGATTGGAGTCAACCAGGCGCAACCTTAGTTGCCTCTCTTTGGGATGGATTATCTCCAAATGCTCTTATTTTTGGTGAGCATGTAAGTTGGTGGATGGCACTGGGGTTAATTTTGTTATTTATACCATATTTTCCTTATTCGAAACATGCACATTTATTTATGGGTCCATTAAATTATATGGCTCAAGAATCACGTCGTTCATTAACTACCCTAGAGGTTATGGATTTAGAAGATGAACAGCTTGAGCAATTTGGCGCATCGAAACTTGAACATCTTCCGCAAAAAGAACTATTGGATGGGTACGCCTGTATTATGTGTAATCGCTGTCAAGACATATGTCCTGCCTATCAAACGGGAAAAGAGCTTTCTCCATCTGCGATTGAAATAAATAAGAGATATTATTTTAATGAAAATATGAAAGAATTCTCAAATGGTGCAGAAAGTGCAGATCCTTTATCCCAGTGGATGTTAAGTGAAGAAGCTGCATGGTCTTGTACTACTTGTGGATTTTGTATTGATGCTTGCCCAGTTGGCAATGAGCCAATGATTGATATTTTACGTGTCCGACAGAATCTAGTGCTTATGGAAAGTAATTTTCCTAGAGATGCGATGGAGGTTTTTGATAAAATTGAAAACTATGGTAACCCATGGGGTATGTCTCCACAAGATAGGGAAAAATGGACAGATGGAATGGATGTTCCTAAGATGAGAGATAAAGGAAAAGCTGAGTACTTATATTGGGCAGGATGCTCTGGAGCGTATGATGATCGAGGAAAAGATATTTCACGTTCTGTAGCAAAAATTATGAATGAAGCGGGAGTAGATTATGCAATTCTTGGAAATGAGGAAAGTTGTACAGGTGATTCAGCAAGACGAATTGGCAATGAATATTTATTTCAAATGCAAGCTACACAAAACCTAGAGACTTTTGAAAAATATGGTGTAAAAAAGATTATTACCCAGTGCCCTCATTGTTTAACAACATTAAAGAATGATTATGGTGAAATAGGAGCAGACCTTGAAGTAACGCATCACTCAGAATTTATTTCACAGCTTATCAAAGAGAAAAAAATTAACCCTGATAATACAATTGATGAAGATATAACGTTTCATGATGCATGTTATGTAGGCCGTCATCATGGAGAATATGATGCTCCGAGAGAGGTATTACAATCTGTCCTATCAAAAGATGCAAATATTGTTGAAATGGAACGAAACAAGGAACAGAGCTTTTGTTGTGGTGCTGGAGGTGGCAATATGTGGTATGAAATTAAATCTGGTAAACGGATAAATGTTGAACGCTTTGAAGAGGCAATAGATACTGGAGTAAAAAAGGTTGCAACGTCATGTAATTTTTGTATGATAATGATGGAAGACGCACGAAAAGTTACTGGTCAGGATGAATCTATGGAAGTCTTTGATATCGCAGAGCTGGTTGCGGAAAGGCTGTAGCCCGGTTCGTCAATAGTTGTAAGATTTATTTAATTTAGTCATAATTTCATTTTCAATTAAATTCACGTTCTAAATGTCACACCTTAGATTAATATTCTTTCTATTGCTTATGTATTCTATTTCTTTTTCTGAAGAAATAAAAAAGCAAAATCCTAATCAGTTACGATTTAGAGAAATGGTTGCAACTAGGACAAATACTCCCCCAATAATAGATGGATTAATAAATGATGATATTTGGTTTTCGGTAAAACAAGAAAGTGATTTTATTCAATTTGAGCCATATAATCTTGCTCAACCATCGGAGAGAACAATTGCACGAGTGCTATATGACAATGATAATATATATGTGTCTATAGATAATATAGATTCCCAACCAGATAAAATTACTGGTAGATTGAGTAGGAGGGATCGATGGATGGAAGCTTTTGGTCCGCATTCAGATTGGATAGGGGTAGCATTTGATTCCAACGATGATGATCAAACAGGGTATTGGTTTGCAGTTAATCCGTTAGGATCAAGAATGGATGTGTTCATTTCAGGGGAAGGAATGGAGGCATTTAATAGTGCGTGGGATGTCGTATGGGATTTTGAAATAGCGTTGCATGATAGCGGTTGGTCAGTAGAAATGCAAATACCAACAAGTGTTTTTCAATTTGATGCCAATACAGATAATGATTGGGGGATAGGATTTGCTCGTCATATTCATCGTTTACAAGAAGAAGTTCAATGGCCAGGAAGATCAAATGGTGTAAGTGGTTTTGTTCCACATTATGGAATATTGAAAGGTATAAGCAATATACCATCACCAAAAAAAGCCGAAGTATTTCCCTACGTATTAAATGGTAATAGCGATCAATCAAATGTTAGCTCCATAGGGATTGATATGAAATATGGCTTAAGTGCAAAATCTTCTTTGAACATGACTTTTAATCCAGACTTTGGTCAAGTGGAAGCTGACCCATCTATTTTGAACTTGACAGCGTTTGAAACACAATATGATGAAAGGCGCCCTTTTTTTATTGAGGGAGGATCTTTTTTTAAAAACCGATATAAGTTATTTCATTCCCGTAGAATTGGTCAAACACCAAACTATCTATTACCAGATGAGGCTGATGTAGTTAATCGACCAGATGTCACTACTATATTGGGTGCAGGCAAATTATTAGGACAAACATCAGCAGGAACAAAATATGGAATTATAGATGCGGTTACGGATGAAGAGTATGGTACTTGGGAGTATGAAAGCGGTGATTCAACTATTCAACAAAAAGGATTATTAGAACCTATGACTAATTATTTTATTGGTCGTGTTGAGCAACCAATATTAAACAATGTATCAACAGTTGGTATTATGGTGACGGATATTAATCGAAAGCAATTTGGTAGTGCTAATGTAATTGGACTTGATTGGTTCCTTAAGTTTTTTGATAATAGAGTGACTTTCAAAGGTCAATTAGTTCGTTCCAAAAAAGATAAGAGTATTGGTAATGGAGCGCGATTTAACATTGGATATTTGGATCCAAAATGGTGGGATATAAACCTTGTAACAGGTTTTACTGATGATCAATATGAGATAAATGATATTGGATTTAATACTCGAAATGACACATGGTTCTATGGTACATATGGAGAATTAAGAAAACAGGACCCTTGGGGAGTATTTTTAAATAATTATTTAGAGTTTAGATATTTTATCAGAGGTCGAGGTGATGGATTAACCTTATCAAAATCTTTATCTATTGAACAAAATAATCAATTGAAATCATATTGGAGTTTTGGTGCAGAGCTAAACATGGAGTTTGCTTCCTACAATGATGATGATACGTTTAGAGATGATCGGGCATGGATTTATAAATCAGAGACTGAAGGCTATGGAATTCTTTGGTTTCAAACAGATAAACGAAAAAAATTAATTTTGAACCCTTATATTGGATATGGTCGTGGTGAATATCGCCCTTGGGGCTATCGTGGAGGTTTTAATTTGAGGTTTCGTCCACGTGATAACATCAATTTAATGATTGAAGGTTTTCAGGATTTGGGAACAAAATCAATGGAATGGGTTGGTATTGAAGAAGATTCAATAAATGCAGATATCATTTATGCAAATTCAGCAGCTATAATGAATGATATTCAAGTAAGGTTTAATTGGACATTTACTCCAGATCTAACATTCGAAGCATTTTTTCAGCCATTCAGCGTAGATATGGATTACAAAAACTTTTATAAACTAACGGAAGAAAAAACTAGAGATTTAGAACCCTATTTATATAATAGCAATCCTGATTTTAAGGTAAACAATCTTGTTGGTACATTTGTATTACGATGGGAATATCGCCCTGGAAGCACTCTATTTCTTGTATATAATTTGCATAATGATAATTATTATTCTGCAAGCGATAATTCTTGGACAAAAAATAGTTCAAATTCTATTTTCTTAAAGTTTAATTATTGGTTGCAAATTTAAATATAGAATCTATTTACTTTGATAGGTCTGTTAATTCTATATCGAGTTTATTAGCTAATTCGACAACTTTTTCGTCCCGATAGAATTCACCAAAATAAATTTTATTAATACCGCTATTAGCGATCATTTTAAAACAATTATAGCATGGTGATGCAGTAACATATATTTCACTATCTTCAATTCTTATTCCATGTTTTGCAGCCTGAACTATTGCATTTGCTTCGGCATGTATTGTTCTGATACAGTGATCATTTACCATTTCATGCCCAACATCATCACAATGTTTTGCTCCTTTAATGCTCCCGTTGTAACCAGTAGAGAGAATTGTTTTTCCACGAACAATTACTGCTCCTACAGATTTTCTATCACAGGTTGAACGGGTTGCGACTTCACGAGCAATATTCATAAAATAATCGGACCAACTTACTCGATCTTGCTTATCAGACATTGTACAAAATTATGATTTGCGTTTAAAAATTTTGACAGTTGAGCATGGCTCTCCATATACAATATCATCTGCAAATTGGGAAAGTTGAGCAGTTAATATTAAATATGCCCAAGTAGGAACCGGGACAGAAGTACAACCTTTTATCATTACACGTTTTGAATTATAATCTTGCCAATTGATAGCAGATACTTTTTCCCGAAATGACTTTTCTTTTATAATTCCATCATCAAGAAAGTCATCTAGATAGATGGTTTCCATAATATTATTTATTTTTTAATCATTTCTGTAGACATATAGGGTTTTTTATCGCCCATAAAATAATGATAGTCTAACACGGCATAACCTTCATTATTTCTAGTTGGACAGGTACTACAACTTTTGGATCCATCCTTTCGATGGCGTACAATTTCTAATAGTTTTTCATCTGTATCTGCTGCCCCGGCAACGAGTTCCTCATCTGTTTCTACATACCATCTCATCGTTACCATATATTGGTATTTTTTTTGTTCACTTCCATTATCACTCATGCTCAAACTCCTTTTTAGACTTTAAGTGCTATAGTAAAATAAGAAAATCATTTGAAAACACTGGATGTTTTTTCAATACTTTCACAAAAAGTATCTATATCCTCTTCAGTATTATATATATAAAAACTAGCTCTACTAGTTGCAAAGACACCTAACTTATTCATAATAGGCTGAGTACAATGCTGACCTGCACGGATTGCTATACCATCTTGATCAAGAAATTGCGCTAAATCTTGAGGATGAATATTATCAATTTCAAAGCTAATAACTGGACCTCGCTTTTTTTGATCACCATGAATTTTTAGTCCATGTATTTGTTTTAATTTATCTAAAGCATATTTAGTCAGCTTTTCTCCATGATGATGAATATTATCCAAACCTAAATCATTTATGTACTGAACTGCTGCACCTAATCCAATGGCTTGAGCAATATTTGGAGTACCAGCTTCAAACTTATAAGGAATTTCATTCCATGTTGCATCACTCATAGAAACAGATTTGATCATTTCTCCGCCACCTTGGAAAGGTTCCATTTCTTCAAGAATTTCCGGTTTACCATATAGGATTCCAACCCCTGTTGGTCCTAACATTTTGTGTCCAG
>SGYN01000022.1 GCA_004321715.1 bacterium
AGAGTGATTCATCTAGTATAGTTGCACCAGATAGTGTAGCTGTGCTTGAGAGCGATTCATCCAGTATAGTTGCACCAGATAGTGCAGCTGTTAAAAAAGAATAAAACAGATGACAAATAAATATATTTCCATATTTTTGTTTCTATGCTCTATGGAAATTGGTTTGTCTCAAGAATTAAAAATAATTGATATGGAAGGCACATATGATTTAGATGGAGATGGACAATATGAGTTTGCTGCGCTAGAGTATAACCGTTTTAATGGTGATGCCATTTCTATGATACGATACTATGAAATAGATATTGATGGATATCAGAATTTATCTTGGGAGTTAGAAATGCCAGATGGATTACTGGGAAGTTTTATAGGTGTGAAACTAGCAGATATAATAGGAGATGGTATTCCAGAACTTATTGCTGTTGCAAATTTATCATCCAATGGGGATGAAACAATATTAGAACCAATAATATTTTATTATAAATGGTATGATGATGGGTTTTCTGAAACACCATCAGGGTATTTAAATATTGGAGATCAAAAAAAATTTGTTAGATGTCATAATTTTGATCTTATTGATTTGGACAACGATAACGATCAAGAAATAATGCTATCTCTTGGGAGTCCAATGAGAGCACTAGCCTTAATTGATGTTAGTAGTGACGGTGATTTAATTATTATAGAGCGCTTAGAGCCACCCGCATTAAGTACGGGTGTGGGCTTTATCTATGGACAGTCTGTAGATTGGAATAATGATGGTTATGATGAAATAATCAGCTTTAGCCCAGAAGGAAATGTTCTAAAAATACAACCATATTTTAATCGTAATGGAAGACTGGTAATTGGAGAACCTAAACAAGAAATAATTACAGGAATAAACGGTATTTTACCTATGTCAATCACGGTTTCTGATTGGGATTCGGATGGTTTTAAAGATATTCTTTTGCCCTTTCAATCTGGACATATTGTTGCGATGACTTTATCTCCAGCAACTGTAGCAATTGATGTATTACCTGTTGATGCGGGCCCTCTATCAGATATGAGTGTTATTGATATTAATTTAGATAATGTAAATGATTTATTTCTAGTATCTGGAGAAATGAATATGATTACTATGGCTATGGGTTCTTTGGATACAGTTGGATTGCAAACTAGTTACTTTACATTAGAAACTGATACAGCTGATGCCCAGGTATTTAATATTATTCCTGTTACTGAATATGGTAAGTATACTGGCTCTATAATTGCTTCAAGCTGGGATGGTAAAGTAAGCAATGTTTTTTTAACAGAAATTGGAAAGATTGAAACAGATCTCCCTTCTCCAGATGAAGAAGATGTTATCACGGCTTTAGATGAGCAAATTGAATTAATAGATCTTTTTCCAGAAATTAAACATGCAATGGATCTACCAAAGCTACCAAAACCTCCTGCTACAATGGGTCAAGTTTTACCAAAAAGCATTTTACCTAGGCATGTTCTCACTCTAAATCAGCTATTTACTTATAAAATTCCTGAAGATGAAGCTCGACAATTTTATAGTTTTCGTTGGTTAACGCCTCCACCTAAGGGCATGTTCTTTCATTATGAAAGTAGATCTATTCAATGGGTGCCTGATAATACTCAGTTAGGGGCTTATAAATTAGGATATCGAATTGAGATGAAAACAGGAGAATCTGTATCATTAGAGGCAACTATTAAGGATTCATTATTAACCTATCAGATGATCCCAGAATTAGAAGGGTACGATGAATATGTATGGATATATGTAAATGATCCTCCCGTTTTTGTTACAAGCCCAATTGGTACAGAATTTGTATCAAATTCCGTTTTTTCTTATACCCCTGTTATAAAAGATAGAAATATTGATACTAAAATTAAATATAGTCTTGAAGTGGCCCCTGATAATATGATTCTAGGAGAAAATGGAAGTTTAGTTTGGAAAACAGATAGTGCAGATGTAAACGTTTATGATGTAAGACTTATTGCTACTGATGGGTTCGATCGAGATATACAAGAATTTAAACTTTATGCAAGAGCTGGCGTGAAAATTATTTCAACTCCAATTATTGATTTAAAAGTAAATGAACTTTATCAATATCAAGTAGATATTTGGAGACCTGAATTATCACAGGAAATGAAAGTTAAATTACTTCATGCGCCTATTGGGATGTCAATTAATAAGAATAATTTAATTAATTGGATACCAGAGTCAACTCAATTAGATACTCAGTATTTCGCCATAGAGGCTAGCCATGGTGTTGCAAAAGACACTCAAAATGTAGCAGTATTTGTTAACCATCCCCCTATTATTTCTTCAGCACCACCGAAAATAAATGTTATTAATGTAGGATCAACATGGGATTTTCAATTAGAAATTTCTGATCCAAATATGGCCGATAAATTAACGATTACAGCAATAGAGCTACCAGAGGGTATGCGAATAGATCCTTTTACATGGAGAATACGTTGGGACCCCACAGATGAAGAACTAGATTTTTCACATATGAGACTTGAAGTTTCTGATGGAAAAGAAACATATTTTATAGATTCAGATTTTTATGTTAATGCACCGATAAAAATTGTTTCTGTACCTACTATGACGGCGAATTTGGGAGAACCCTATCAATACAAAGTATTAAATTCAGATAAAAATAAAAGCGCCCTGCTTCCGTACGACAAAACTATACGTATCGATAAGATTAATTCAGTAAGAATCTACTCTATTGATATAACTGATGATGTATATCAAGAAAATATAGGTAGATATATTGGTGAATGGGAAGGTGCAGAAGAAATCTATTTAACGGAAAATGACAAACCTGAATCAAGTGCATTTTCCAGGTTAAATGCAAAAAAATATGTTAGTAATATTTTCTGGGAAAATGA
Source organism: bacterium (assembly GCA_004321715.1). Taxonomy (GTDB): domain Bacteria; phylum Fidelibacterota; class Marinisomatia; order Marinisomatales; family TCS55. The sequence continues at coordinate 2,884 of SGYN01000022.1, forward strand.
TAGACTTTATATTTTAATAAAAACTGTTGATGATAGAACTATTGGAATAAAAGATCTATTATGGGAATTTTTTCAAGGTTCAAAGGGTAAGCCTCCAAAGGTCATTGTAGAAAGATTAAGTCCAATTAAATATACTCTATTAGAATTCCCGGATGGAATGGAGGTCGATGAGTATTCTGGTATAATTAACTGGACACCTGGAGCTGAACAGTATGATTCTCATACAGTAAAGCTTCTAATTTCAGATGGATATATGAAAGATGAACAAACATATGAAATTTATGTAAACCATAAACCTATTATTGTATCAAATGCACCCAAATCAGCGCTAGTTGATGAAGTTTATAGATATCAAGCTCAAGTAGAAGATAAAAACTCAAACTCTGAATTGGTGTATGAACTATTAAAAGCACCACAAGGAATGCAAATGACAGAAGATGGGAAGGTTGTTTGGATACCTCGTGCAGCACAAATAAATAATCATTTATTCACGGTTCGAGTTACAGATGGTTACTCAGAGGATATACAAAAATCTCAAGTTTTTGTGAATATACCACCTTCAGTTATTTCTATTCCTAAACCAGTTGCTCTTACTGGGTATGAGTATACTTATAAATTAGTAGCAGAAGATTTGAATAAAGATAAGATAAAATTTAAACCAATTAAACTTCCAAAATATTCTACGTTTAATAAAAGAACTGGTTTAATACAATGGCGACCAAGAAATAATCAGTTGGGTCCTAATGATGTAATCATTGCAGCTATTGATGAAAGAGGAGCAACTACTGCTCATGAATTTAAAATTCATGCTTTTGAAAATCCAAGTGCGAGACAATTTGTTAATACAGGTTGGCCGCTTATGTTAACTTTTGTAGGTATGATGTTTGCTTGGGGAGTAGCCCAAATCTAATTTATATCAAGTTTTTGTAATATAAAATCTAAGCATGATTTTGATATCATAAATCCAATTGGCAAAGCAAAAAGTTTATTAATAATATTTTTATTAGCATATTTTAATTTAATTAAATCCTTTTCTGTGGTTATAAGAAAATCGGGATTGTGATTTATAATTTGATTTTCAATAATACGAAAGTCATCATCTTCATATTCATGATGATCATTAAAAGTTATATGATCAATAAAATCTATACTTTGCATTTTTAGTATCAGTTCAAAGCTTAATGGGTCTCCAATTCCGGAAATTGCTAAAGCTCGTTTATTTTTTATCTTAGTTAAATCAACTTTCGCTCCATTAATATCAAGTAAATGACTAGATGCTTCAAATGTACTATGATAATGGTTTATGTTTAATGATCTTAGTTTATTAATCATAAACCTAGATGGATTTTTAATATTCATTTTAGTTACTATTACAACATCAGATCTTTTTAAGTGATGGAACGGCTCTCTTAATAGCCCATACGGTAATAACTTGTAGAAATGCTTTGGTTGATTTGCGTTAATTAAGTTTATATCTATATCTCTTTTTAAAGAGCGATGTTGAAAGCCATCATCTAAGATAATTAATTCTGGTTTATATTTATCATACAAATACCTACCGCCCCTATATCTATTATTATCAATAACAATTGGTATATCAATTAATTTTTGTGAAATTAAAACAGGTTCTTCACCAAAATATTTCCAATTTTTTTTGTTTGAAATTTCTGAATTTAAGTCAATTGTGCCCTTGGAATTTCTCCCATATCCCCGAGTCAAAATACCAATTCTAAAGCCACGTTTTTTTAACAATTCTGCAAAGAATATTACAGCAGGTGTTTTTCCGGTTCCTCCAGTTGTAATATTACCAATACTTATAACCTTACATGGAAGCTTATGGGAAACAAATATCCCTAAATTATAAAAAATATTACGCCAAAAAATTACACCCCAATATAATAGGGATAATGGGAAAAGGATTATACGAAAATAGGGGTTCTCAAGAAGACTATACAAGAACGCGCTTATCAACTAATAGTTCTAATTTATCCATTGCTTCTTTAATTATAGATAAGCATTCATCAAAAGATTGTTCTTGAGTAAAATATATAGGATCTCCATAGATTACTTCGATACGACCAAAAGGTTTTGGAATATAAAAAGTATCCCAATTAGTAAACCCCCAATGCTTTGTGCAATGCGCTGCAGCGGGAATAATAGGCGAACCAGTTATTTGTGCGGCTTTAACAACACCTGCTTTTGGTATTTTAGCAGGACCTTTTGGCCCATCTGGGGTAATTGCTACTAATGACCCAGGTATATTTAAAGCATTAACTATACCCTCTAACGCCTCTTTACCTTTATCTGAACTAGACCCTCTTATAACATTCCAACCTATATCTAAACATATGCGAGAAATAATTTCTGCATCGTTATGAGTACCCGCAACAGCATAATATTTTTTTTTTGACAATTGTTTTACAAAAGTTAAAACCCTACCATGCCATATTGAAATTATGACAGACTGATTGTTTTTAATTAAATTTTTATATTTGCTAGCACCTTCAATTTGCCATTTATTTGTACTATACAATAATAATATTAACCATTTGCCCAATTTTGATAGTAAATATAATTTTACTGATTTCATATAGGCAGTCTTTTTATAATTTCTTTTGCTCCTCTATCATACACGCCAGGGATACCTAATGTTCGTCTTATTTGATTATAACCTAATAATATATTTTTGCGTGATGATGTATCATTTAATAAGGGTAGAATTGCGTTGTATAAATTATTTACTGTCATTTTATTTTGTATAAATTCCTGCACTATCATTTTATTTGCAATGAGATTTACTATACATGCAAATTTCACATTTGACATTCTTTTTGCAAGAAACCATGTGAAATGTGAAAAGCGATAAAATACAACAATTGGAATATCTAGAACTGCTGATTCTAATGTAGCTGTACCAGAGGCAACTAATGCTGCATTCCCATTTTGTAGCGCTAGTTGAGGGTTGTCACTTTCTATTTTAATATAGCTAGGAATGTTATCAATTGTAACGCCAGGGGCTTTTCCCAGAACAATTTTCAAATTCGGCATGTCTAACATTATTGATTCAACTGTTGAGATTAAAATTGATAAATGTTGGTTTACTTCTTGTTGTCTGCTTCCTGGGAAAATTGATAATATTTTATCATTTGGGTTTAAGTCGTGTTTTCTATAAAAATCTGATGATGAATTTTGATATTGTAATTCTATAAAGGGATGCCCTATAAAACTTGTTTTAACATTTCGTTCTTCAAACCATTCTTGTTCAAAAGGAATTATAGATAAGCATTGATCAACGTTATCTCTTAAAATTGAGACCCTGTTTTCTCTCCATGCCCAAGCTTGTGGTAAAATAAAATATGTAACAGGAATACCCAATTTTCTTGATTCCCTTGCTAAACGTAAATTAAAACCCGGATAATCAACTAAAATAATACGTTCGGGCTTATTTTCTTTTATCCAATTTATTGTTTTACCCATTACACTCATCATAAATGGGAGATGCTTAATTACTTCAATAAACCCTACAATTGCTAGTTTATTTATGTGTTCAATAATCTGCACCCCTTCTTTTTTCATTCTATCTCCACCGTGTCCATAAAATTTAATCTGATGATTATATTTTTTAATTTGTTGTATTAATTTAGATGCATGCAAGTCTCCAGATTCTTCGCCAGCTACAATAAAGACTTTTAATGAATTATTCTTTTTCATACTAAGAAGTGTTTAAAAAAAATAATAAGTACTAATAAAAGTATATTTTGAAGTGTTCTCTTTTCTGTTTTTATAGTTTTATAAAATTTCATTGGAACATACTTATCTTTATTTTTCCATGAGCTAAACCGAGGGAATAATTTTGGTACATTATTTATATATTTTTCATATTCTTTACCAAAAATATTAATCAATGTATTTTCTTCTAGTTCAATAATTAAATAATACTGAACGGTAAAAAACCCCCATGTTATTATTAATGTATATAAAATATTGAGCGAACCTGCAATAAGAACAACTCCAGAATAAATAACCATGTTACCTATATATAAAGGATTTCTAGTATAGCTATATGGACCCGATGTGCATAATGAAGGGGCGCCAACTTTTGTAGTTCTTGTTATACCACCCGCATAACCTACAGCCCATATACGTAGTGATTCCCCAATAGTTATTAATATAAGACCTATTAATACATTTTGGATTTCTGGGTAAGAATTAAATAATATATATAAAGCTAGTGGTATTGGAGTGTAGCTTCTGTATTTAAAAAGAAAATTACCAATATTCATTAATGTAGATCCTCACGGATCATTTGATCAATAGTTATTGCTAATTCCAATGCATTTTTTGCTGCAACCCCATCAACTAATGGTGTTGAATTTCCATTTATACTATCAGCAAAATTTTCAAGTTCTGCTTTTAGCGCATCAAAAGATAGTAATTCAGGTTTTTCATATATAATATGTTTTTTCTTTCCACGATAGTCAAAATCAATATCTTTTATTGGATTTATATTTTTTTCTTTTTTGTCAACTACTCTATAGACTTCAGTTGATCCAATTAATAAATCTATTGTAATGTACAGGTCTTGTTGAAATATTTTAATTTTTCTCACATCATCTTGCGCTACCCTGCTTGATGTAACATTAGCTATTGTTCCATTTTTAAATCGAATTCTAGAATTAGCAATATCAACTGAATCAGTTAAAATTGATATTCCATTGGCGTAAATTTTTTCTATATCGCTATTCACTAAAAATAATAGGATATCAAGGTCATGAATCATTTTATCTAATACTACCGGCACATCAGTACCTCGAATATTATAAGGCGCGAGTCTCTGAATTTCTATATACTTTGGTTCTAACATATAATTATTTAATGGTATTAGCGCAGGGTTAAATCTTTCAATATGGCCAACTTGGATCACCACCCTTTTTTTAATTGCTAATTTTATTAGTTTTTCGGCATCATTTACTGATCTAGTTATTGGTTTTTCAATAAAAATGTGTTTTTTGGCTTTAATACAATTAAACGCAATATCAAAATGTGATTCTGTAGGAGTAACTAATGATATTGCATGAGACGCTTTAATTAAATCATTGATACTTTTGTATAATGGAACATTGTATTTTTTTCCAATCGAATCAGCCCTTGTTTCATCAATATCATATATTCCTATTAATTTAAAACTATTAATTGATTTCAAATGCTTTACATGATGTTCTCCCAGATGACCAACACCAATCACTCCAATATTAATTCTCTTTATATTTTTATTCATTATTAAAAAAGATGCCAACTCAAATTAAGTATTAAAATCTTTTATATGTTAAAAGAAACTAATTGTTCAAAAAATAAAATAAATAATTGTTCATTTCGAAATATCTTGTTTTTTGGAAGAATTACATTCAATTTTTCAGGAGAATTCCATGCATGGTAAACTATAATTACAAACATTACCCCGTTTGCTGATGGCCGATAATATAAAAACAGGCATTGGTTTTATTATTCCAACCGCTTCTTTACTCGGCTTTGTAATTTCTATTTTATCTACTGATTATTTTAACAGTATTATTTTTATTATAGTAGGTATGATAGTGTGGATGCTATATATACTTGTTGTAGAGTCAACTACACCAGCATTAATGGGTAACATATTAATCCTTTTTGTTTTTTTATTATCTTTAGGTGTGTTTTTAAACTATGGACTTTCACAAAACATGTTTGGTGGTTATGAGCTAAAATCGGATGGGTCATTAATCGCTCTTCTAGTGTTGTTTTTTGGTGGATTAATTGGAATGGTTTTTAGAGAATATATTTCAACAACTCCAGCATCTTCTTTAAATCCCGAAGATCTAGCTTTAGTTAATAGAGCTTTAAAAAAATCTGATAATATTGACCAAATAAAATCTGATCCAAAAGTTATTGTAGTGAAGCAAGAAGCACCTAGAGAAGAAGAGGGCGAAGATAGCGAAGAAGAGTGGGATTATTCTCAAATGTACGCATACCCACCTGATTATTATGAAGACGATGAATACGAAGACGATGAATACGAAGATGATGAATAAAATATTATAGTCTTATATTAAATCGAAGTTATTTACCTCTCTCATTTTCAGTCATCGCAAGAACAATATTTGTACTCCCTATAAATGCTTTATGTTGTTCAATAGATGATTTAGCAAAATAAAATAATGTGAGTACATAAGATATATGAAACCACCATTCATTTACTTTTCCTAAAAAAAATGCTCCATCAACAATTACTGTAATCATAAATAATATAGTTACTGCAAGAGTTGGTGGATACAATCTTCGTTTAATAGCAAGAATCCCTTTATAAAACTTATTTTCTTTTGATAAAGTATATTCTTTTATATTTACTCCAGTACCAACAAAAAAGAAAATAATTAGTGTTTGAGTAGCAATAAAAATTAAGCTGACAAACAAATCAAATGAAATATGTTGTGTTGGCCAAATATTGCCATAATGATTTATACCAATTAAGATTAAGCCTATGCCAGATAGAATAATTAGCACATATGATGTTATCATAAAAAACCACATAAAAAATCCTTACACATTAAAATGGAAATATATACAATCTCCATCACGTACAATATATTCTTTACCTTGCAACTTTGCTAGTCCAGCTTCTTTGACCGCTTTTTCAGAACCAAGCTCAATTATATCATTATATTTAATTACTTCTGCCTTAATAAATCCTCTTTGAAAGTCTGTATGTATTGTACCAGCCGCAATTGGAGCAATAGTACCCTTCTTTATTGTCCAACTTCTTACTTCTTTTGGTCCTGCTGTAAAAAAAGTTTCAAGTTCTAATAAACTAAAAGCAGACTTAATAAGCTTATTCAAACCTTGCTCAGATAATTCATATTCTTTAAGAAAGATATCTTTTTCATCTTCAGATAGTAAAGCAATTTCTTGTTCAAGCTTGCTGCAGAGTGTGATAGAAATATTATCACTTTTTTTTGCGTATTCAGACAATTTATTTTTGAAATAGCTAGCTTCATTTTCCGATACGTCAGATTCGCCAACATTAGCAACATATAGTATTGGTTTAAATGTTAACAAATTTAATTTTTTAATAATTTCTATTTCTTCAATATCTTCAGTGTAAGTTTTTGCTTTGTTTCCATTATTGCAATGATCCAATAGAGCGCTAACTAATGAGAACTTTAATTGATTATTTTTATCTCCTGATTTTGCAATTTTTTCTGTTTTCCTATACTGCTTTTCAAGTGTTTGTATATCTGCTAATAACAACTCAGTCTCAATAGTTTCTGCGTCACCAATAGGATCAACTTTTCCTGAGACATGCGTTATATTTTTGTCTTCAAAACAACGCACGACATGAATTATTGTATTTACTTGACGAATTTGTCCTAAAAATTGGTTACCTAATCCTTCACCCTTACTTGCTCCTTTAACTAAACCCGCAATATCAGTGAATTCAATAGTTGAGTGTGTAACAATATTTGGGTTATATATTTCTTTTAAGGAGCCTAATCTTTGATCAGGTAGTTTTACGACTCCAACATGTGGATCTATTGTACAAAATGGATAGTTTTCCGTTGGTACTTTTGAAGATGTTAAAGCATTAAATAGTGTAGACTTTCCTACATTTGGTAGCCCAATTATTCCGCAGCGTAATGACATTATATAATATTATTAGTTTATTAGATTATTAAAACGGGTCTAAAGATGGATCCATTCCTGTATCCCAGACGAGTTTTTCAAATAACCCAACTTGAAGATCTTTTGCAAAATATATTTCTTTATTTTTCACTGATAGTATAGCATCTCCCCAAGCCATAAAAGTAGGCCGTTTAATAAATTTTCTAATATGAATAGTATACGTAATAATAGAGTGATAGGGCCTTACTTGACCTTTAAATTTTAAATCTTTTACACCTAAGGCTCTTCCTTTCCCTTTTCCACCACACCATGATAGAAAAAACCCAATTAATTGCCAAAATCCATCGAGACCTAAGCAGCCAGGCATTACTGGATCATTTTTGAAATGACAAGCAAAAAACCAATCATTATCAGATATATCAAGCTCAGCTTTTATGTAGCCCTTCCCATGCTTTCCACCAGTTTCTGAAATTTCTAAAATACGATCAATCATAAGCATTGGAGGCAATGGAAGTTTGCCAATGTTCTTATCAATAAATTTCCCATTGGCAATTTCTAATAGATCTTTTTTGCTAAATGAAGACTTACGACTCATAGTTCACTAATAAATTAAATAAGAATTTATATAAGAATCTTAATTTCCATATTACTCTTTTCTAAATTCAACAAATAAATATGGAGTTTTTATGACTGAATGGGTTTTAATATTAGGTTGTTCAACTGGACACGGAGGAGCAACAGCAAAAAGATTAGCAGAGGACGGTTATGGAATTATTGGGTTTCATCTTGATCGAGGTGATGTCAAAAAGGAAGCCGAATTATTAAAAGAAGAAATATCAAAAATAAATAATGGAAAAGTTCATTTTTGGAATATAAATGCTGCTTCCATCGATGTTATGGATGAGTATATTCCTAAAATAAGTGAGATAACTAATGGGGAACCCGTAAAATTACTTCTCCATTCAATTGCTTTTGGAACAACAACGAACTTTTTTTCTGACAAGCCTGTTACGCAAAAACAAATGGATATGACAGTGCATGTTATGGGTAATTCTTTATTATACTGGACACAAAAATTGTTTAATATGAAATTACTAGGTAAAGGGTCGAGAATTTTAGGTTTAACAAGTGAAGGCAATTATCTAGCTATGGATGGATATGGTCCAGTAAGCGTAGCTAAAGTTGCAATGGAAGCTATAATAAGACAAATAGGATGGGAGCTTGGAAGATACGGTATAACTGCAAATTCATTACAAGCTGGTATTACACCAACAAGGGCTCTTACAAAAATAACTGATGATTGGGAAGATTGGGTGGAAAAAACAAAGAAACGTAATCCTATGAAAAGAACCACTACCCCCAATGATATAGCAAATACAATTTCTTTATTATTAAATCATGAAGCTGATTTTATCAATTGCTCTATTATTTATTGCGATGGTGGAGAACACCGCTCTGGCACATTTTAGTAAAAGTTTAAATATATGTATTATAAGTTTATGAAGAGCCAGAAGATTGGTTTAACCTTATTTGCTTTTTTATCAAATCTACTAGTTCATGTACATCATTATTTGGTTGCAATTGGAAGCTAGACTCAGCAGCGTCTAATGCAAACTCCCACCAACCTTTTTTTGTATACATTAATGCTAAATGATAATGTGCAGTAGATAAACTATTATACTCTTCTCGACTAAGACTTTGTGTTGACTTGGGATAAAGACGTATAACCTCACGATATTCAGAAATTGCTTCATCATATAAGCCTTTAGAATTGTACCATTTTGCTAATTCTAAATGTCTATTTGGATTATTATCCGCACAGTTATAAAGAGTCAGCATTATAACCGAGGTAATGATTATTTGGTATGATTTAAGCCTAAACATATATGATTGACTATGGTATAATTTGAGTACTGTCTTATTCGAAATGCAAGAAAAAATATATTATCTAATATTATAAGAAATAACCTGTTTTTTATGCATATTGCTTGGATCATCTACAAAAAACATCATAGTGATTATTCCTATTAATAAAAAAACACCAATTCCCATCAATATAATTTCCATACTAATGATACTACTAACACTTCCAACAATTATAATTGCCAGAAAAGTAAATGGCGCTAAAGCTGTATCCGTTAAAGCCATATAAATCTTATTATCTCCTCCATCAGCAAACTTATATATTAAATTCATAGCCGATGGCATAAAAGCTCCTAACCCAAGTCCTAGAAATAAAAAAATAATATAAACATGCAACATGTTTTTTGATAATAAGGCAACTATAAGAGCTATAAAGTAGGATATAAATGATAATAAAATTGAACTTTTGTGTCCATATAAATCTCCAATCCACCCTGAAAGTAGACTGCCCGCTCCTGAAGCAATAACATTTATAATAACAAATATTCCTGCTTCACTAATATCAAAATCAAATTTGTTTTGCGTATATACTGCATATAAACTAATCGCAGGATAATTTGCAGTAAGAAAAATTCTTGATATGAGGTAATAACGAAAATTATAATTTGTTTTAATTATAGATTTTGTTTCATATAAAAACTCACCTATAGATCTATTATTATCATTATTTGTATCAATATTGATATGGTACCATTTAAATAATATAGTCCCTATTAAAATACAGGAGAAAAAAGTTAAGAATCCTAATCCAAAGTTTTGTGGAAAAGGTATATTGCTATTTAAAACTGATCGAACAGCAAACCCGCCAAAAAACCCCCCGATGCTGTTCCATGCAAAAGATATCCCAAGATATTTACCGCGTTTATTAACTGAAAATGTATGGTTAAGAAATTCAGTCCAAATAGGAATAATAATGCCAATACCTAATCCATATAGAATAAAGCATATATAGTATAACACCCAAGAATAAGGGCCGGTGGGGGCAAAAAAAGCATATATCAATCCAGCAAAAAATATTGGTGGCATAGCAAAAATGTGAACACCAATTACTGCACGTTTTATATCTTTAATGTTTCTACCAATAATTGCTGTAAACAATTGTGGAAATGCTACTAAAATGGACCATAGTCCTGCAACAGATAAGCAAATCCCCTGCGGGGCGCCAAGTTGTTTTAAAAATAAAGGAATTATAGCATATACAGTATGAAAAGAAAGGCCTATGCCCCAAAAGAACTCATGAGCACAGTTTAATATAAGATTATGTTTGTCTTTTTTTGTGTTTTTCACAATTAATTATTGTTATCCCTTGTCAATAATATGATTGAAGATAATAATAAAACAGCCCCTACAATTTGTGCTAATTCAAGAGTTCTTGATCTATAAAACCAATCTATAAACATTGCGGATAATGGCCAGAATAACTCATATAGAGTTGCATGAGATGCTGGTATATTTTTTAACCCGTAATAATAAATAAACAATGCTATAGAACCTGTAGAAATACTTATGATAAATATTGATAACCATTGAAATTTGGTTAAATCAGCTATTATATATAGATCCTCTGTTCCCATAATAATAATTAAACAAATAATGGATGTGATAATTAATCTAAGTGAAGTAACAATTTGAAATGAAAGTTTTTGCAAGGCATATTTACCTAATACAGTAGAGCTTCCCCAGCTAAATGCGGCAAGTAGTGCAAATAATGATGCAATGATCATTTTGTCTTCCCACTTAGATAATGGTTGCAATCCAAAGGTAACTAAAAAACTTCCAATAATTGCTATAGTTGCTAATAATAAAAACTTTTTTGAAAGTTTTTCTTTTAAAATTACAGATGCTAAACTTATTGCAAATAAGGGTTGAAGTTTTTGTAATAGAACAACAACGGATAGGTTGATATAGTTTACATAGCTTAGGGCGCTAGTGTAAAAAAAAGTACCTAAAATTCCGCCGCAGATACTAATCCAAAATACAGATACCCATGTTTGTTGATTTATTTTTGTTATTTCCTTTCTAGCTTTTAAAATGAAAGGAATAAATAGAACTGCACCAATAACATGTTCAATAGTTACTATTATCATAGATGGCACACTATAAAGAGCTTGTCTTAATAATCCATCAAAGCTCCATAATATTGCTGCAAAAATAATAGCAAGCTGTGGTAAAATTCTTTTCATAGAGTATCTAATAAATTTTATATCTATTGGTTTAAGCTGAACCGCCAAAACCTGAAATTTCAGATAATTCTACCCCAAAAGATTTTGCGGCAATTTGCCACATATTTGATTCATCAGTGTTAAATACAAAATCAATTGAAGTAGATTGCATTAGCCAATCACCGTTTTCAATTTCTTTTTCTAATTGACCAGATGTCCATCCAGCATGTCCCAGCATCAGTTTAAAGTTTTTTGGACCATTTTTATTACGTATATCTTTTAATATTTTATTACTGCTGGTTATAGAAAATTGATCAGATATTTTTATACTATGCTTACTGTTATAAGAATTTGCATGTAATAATATTCCTCTTTCTACTAATACTGGTCCACCAAAAAATAATTTTGGTGTAATTTTTAATATATCATCATTATCATTATCAATATTATTAAATAAAGTTTTTAATTCTAGTTTTTCAAATGCTTTATTTATAATTAAGCCTAGGGCCCCATCATTATTATGTTCACAAATTAGAACAATGCTCTTATTAAAATAAGGGTCCTGTAAATGTGGCATAGATATTAGTATATGGTTTTCTAGTGATCCCATGATGAAATTTAGTTCTTTATTTTATACTCTATCAATTTCCTTTTAATAAATATAGTTAATCCAAATTTGAAGATATAATTAATTGACATAAATTCATTGTCTGCCTAGGAATAAATTGAACCCAAAAATTACAATAAATAAATAATTGAATTGAAAAATCTTGCCACACAAATAATAATTAAAGGAGCTCGTCAGCATAACTTAAAAAATATTGATCTAAATATTCCAAGAGATCAGCTTGTAGTTATTACAGGAATTTCGGGGTCTGGAAAATCTTCCATTGCATTCGATACAATATATGCAGAAGGTCAAAGGAGATATGTTGAGTCCCTTTCATCCTATGCAAGACAATTCCTAGGCTTAATGGAGAAGCCTGATCTGGATTATATTGAAGGACTTTCACCCGCCATCTCTATTGAACAAAAATCTACTGCACGCAACCCAAGATCAACAGTTGGAACCGTTACAGAGATACATGATTATTTACGATTGTTATTTGCTAATGTGGGAAAGCCTCATTGCTGGGTATGCAATAAGAGGATTCAAAAACAAACTGTTCAACAGATAGTCGATAGGGCATGTAAGTTTAATAAAAATTCGAAGTTGTATATACTAGCACCAGTTGTAAGAGGAAGAAAAGGGCAACACAAAGGTGTGTTTGGAGATGTAAGAAGAGATGGATTTTTACGATTAAGAGTTGATGGTAAAATCCACCGCGTTGAAGATAAAATTGATCTAAATAAAAACAAAATACATAACATTGAGGTAGTCGTCGACCGGTTAATAATTAATGGTGAATATAAAGATAGATTAACGGAATCAGTTGAGCTTGCTCTAAAAGTTGGTTCTGGAGCAATAATTATTCATGATTTAAACAATAAGAAAGACCATTTATTTAGTGAGCATTTTGGGTGTACGGATCACCCAGAAGCTTCACTTGATGAGCTATCTCCACGTATGTTTTCTTTTAATTCTCCCTATGGAGCTTGTCAAAAATGCGATGGATTAGGGAGCCAGATGAACATAGATCCTAATTTATTAGTTCCAGATAAATCAAAATCACTTATTCAAGGGGCAATTATACCTTTAGGTGAGCAACCCAGAGGGAATTGGTATGGAGAAATTTTGAAAAGTTTAGCTAAACATTATAATTTTAATTTTACAACACCTTGGATGAAAATAGAGCCAAAAATTCGTAAGGTTTTATTATATGGAACGGGAAAAGAAACAGTCAAGATGGAATATGCTTCAAAAAGATGGACAGGGACCTATACTGGAAGTTGGGAGGGAGCTGTACCAAACCTAGAACGCAGATATAATCAAACAAAGTCGTCACATATTAGACAATGGATAGAACAATTCATGAGTATGAGAGCTTGCCCAGATTGTGAAGGCGCTCGAATAAAAAAAGAAAGTAGGGCTGTTAAAGTATCAAGGAATAATCTTGGCGAAATTTCAGCGATGACTATTAAAAAATGCAGAGATTATTTTAATAATTTATCTTTGAATTCAACAGATTCAAAAATTGCAGAACAAATCTTAAAAGAAATAAATAGTAGATTAGGTTTTTTAATTGATGTTGGTTTAGAATACTTAACTCTTGATCGATCTGCGGCTACACTTTCAGGTGGAGAAGCTCAGCGGATTAGACTAGCAACACAGATTGGTTCTCAGCTCATGGGAGTACTTTATATTTTAGATGAGCCATCTATTGGTTTGCATCCACGAGATAATAATCGGTTGTTAACAACATTAAAGAAACTTAGAGATCTAGGTAATTCTGTAATAGTAGTTGAGCACGATAGAGAAACCATGGAATCATCTGATTATATTATCGATATTGGTCCAGGAGCAGGAAATCATGGAGGAGAAGTAGTCTACGCTGGCACTCCTAAAGATATATTAAATTTTTCTAAATCTGTAACTGGACAGTATTTATCAGGTAAACAAAACATTCCACTTCCATCTAAAAGAAGGATTGGGAATTCATATTTATTATCTATCAAAGGTGCAATGGGAAATAATTTAAAAAATGTCGATATAGATTTTCCCTTAGGTAAATTAATAGTAATTACAGGTGTGTCTGGTAGCGGAAAGAGTTCGCTAGTTAATGAAACCCTATACCCAGCTGTATCAAAAGAATTGTATGGATCTCGCCAATATCCTTTACAGCACGAATCAGTTGAAGGCTTAGAGTTTATTGACAAAATAATAAATATTGATCAAAAACCTATTGGACGTACACCGAGATCAAACCCTGCGACATATACAGGAGTTTTTGTATTTATTAGAGAATTATTTACCCAGCTCCCGGAATCAAAAATGCGAGGATATAAGCCTGGCCGATTTTCTTTTAATGTAAAAGGAGGAAGGTGCGAATCATGTGAGGGTGATGGTATAATAAAAATTGAAATGAATTTTTTACCTGATGTATATGTCACATGTGAAGTTTGCAGTGGAGCAAGATATAATAGAGAAACTTTACAAATAAAATATAAAGGGAAAAATATAGATAATGTTTTAAAAATGTCTGTAGAAGAGGCATTGATTTTTTTTGAAAATATACCATCTGTAAAGAAAAAGTTATCAACGCTTAATGAAGTAGGCTTAGGCTATATAAAACTAGGGCAACAAGCAACAACTCTATCTGGTGGAGAGGCTCAAAGAATTAAACTTTCTACGGAATTATCAAAAGCATCAAAAGGACGTACTTTATATATTTTGGATGAACCTACAACGGGTCTTCATTTTGAAGATATAAGAATGTTAATGAATGTAATTCATAAATTAGTAGATAGAGATCATACTGTAATAGTTATAGAGCATAATTTAGATGTAATTAAAAGCGCAGATTGGATAATTGATCTAGGACCAGAAGGTGGTACAGATGGTGGTGAAGTAATAGCAACAGGTACCCCAGAAAAAGTGTCTAAAGTTAAAAAATCGTATACAGGTAAATTTTTAAAAAAAGTTTTATAATATAAAATTAATGAATTTCTTTACTACGAACTTGGCGACCCCCTATTCAATTTGTTATCTTTAAGAGCTTTAAATGATGATATTATATCTATTTTCTATAAAAATTAATGACTGAAATACATATTACTGATCCAACTATTATTGAAGATGATATAACAATTGAGAAAACTCTACGACCCTCTCATTTTGATGATTTTGTTGGACAAAACGATGTTGTCGATAACTTGAAGTTATATATTAATGCTGCGAAAAAGCGCGATGAAGCGCTTGATCATGTTCTGTTATTTGGTCCCCCAGGTCTTGGTAAAACAACATTAGCAAATATTATATCGAAAGAGTTAAATGTTAACTTAAAACAATCGTCTGGTCCAGTAATAGATAAAGCAGGCGATCTTGCTGGTTTATTAACAAACGTTGCTAATAAGGATGTTTTTTTTATTGATGAAATACATAGGTTAAATAGCGTTGTAGAAGAATATTTATATTCAGCAATGGAAGACTATCAATTGGAGATAATGATAGACTCTGGCCCTAGCGCTCGTAGCGTACAATTAAATATTGAAAACTTTACGCTTATTGGAGCAACAACTAGATTAGGAAACCTAACTTCACCTTTAAGAGATCGCTTCGGAGTTATACTGCGTGTAAATTATTATACTCCTGATGACCTATTCCAAATTATAAACAGATCTGCACAAATCTTAGAAGTAAACATTGATAAAGAAGGAGCTAAAGAGTTAGCAAAACGTTCAAGAGGAACACCAAGGATTGCAAACCGTATATTAAGGAGAACTAGGGATTATGCTGAAGTTAAATCAGATGGAATGATAAGTAAAAAAATTGCTCAAGAATCTTTAAAATCTTTAGGGATTGATAATCACGGTTTGGATGATATGGATCGACAAATACTATCCGCTTTAATAGATAACTTTGATGGTGGACCTGTAGGTGTCAATTCGCTAGCAGTAGCTATAAGTGAGGATCGTATAACGGTTGAAGATGTGTATGAACCATTTTTAATTAAAGAGGGCTTTATTCAGAGAACTGCTCGAGGACGCGTTGCTCAAGAAAAAGCATATAAAATTTTAGGTAAAGTTTTTAACCCAACTAAACAAACAGGACTATTCTAATGATACAAAAAAAGAAAAAATATAAATTAGCAGATTTTGATTATGCGCTTCCAAAAAAATATATTGCTCAATATCCAGCTAAGAAACGTGATGGATCAAAGTTAATGGTTGTTCATAGAGATTCAGGTGAAATTGAGCACAAAAAATTTTCTAATTTGCCAGAATACTTTAGAAAGAATGATTTATTTATGTTAAATAATACTAAAGTTTTTCCAGCAAGGTTGTTTGCTAATAAAGACCGAACAGAAGCAAAAGTAGAAGTTTTTCTTTTACGTGAATTAGAAAATGATCTTTGGGAAGTGATGGTAAAGCCTGCAAGAAAAGTCAGGATTGGAAATAAGCTAATGTTTGCAAAGAATGTGTATTGTGATGTTATTGATAACACTATTTCTGGTGGTAGAGTTGTAAGATTCGAATATGAGGGTGAAGATATCTATAGCATTATCGATCGGATAGGCTTATCACCTTTACCTCCATATATAAATAGAGACGCTGTACCATCTGATAAAGTCAGATATCAGACAGTATATGCTGATCGTAGGGGTGCTGTTGCTGCACCAACGGCAGGACTTCATTTCACTGATTCAGTATTAAGTAAGCTTAAAAAGAAACAAATTAAATTAGATTATACCACACTTCATATAGGCCTAGGAACATTTAGACCTGTCCAGGTGGAAGATCTTAATCGTCACCAAATGGATTCAGAATATTTTGAATTATCACCTGCTACAGCATTAGTTATTAATGAAACAAAGAAAAAAAGAAGAAAAGTTATTGCGGTTGGTACTTCTACGGTTAGATCTTTGGAAACTGTAGTTGTTTCTGGTTTTCAGGTATCTCCAAAAAGAGGATGGACAGATAAATTTATTTATCCTCCATATGATTTTAAAATGGTAGATGCTTTGATTACAAATTTTCATCAACCTAAAAGCACATTGTTAATGATGGTGTCTGCATTTGCAACTAGAAAATTAATTATGAAGGCATATGCTGAGGCTAAAAGGAAAAATTATCGTTTCTTAAGTTATGGCGATGCCATGCTTATTCTTTGATTGATGGACAAATCATTATTAAATGTTGGCGCAGTATTACCAGCCGCAGGAAATGGTGTAAGGTTCGGTGAAAAAAAACAGCTCAAGTATTTAGCTAATAAACCACTTTTTTTTTATGCTTTAAATGTTTTTTTAAATTGTAAAGAAATTTCTGAGGTAGTTATAGTTACTAATAAAGAAGATGTTGAATATGTCAATAAAGAAATACAATCATTAAAAACTAAAAAATCTATTAAAGTTATAGCTGGGGGTTTTAGGAGGCAAGACTCAGTTATGAATGGGTGTTTAACATTATCAAACTCTGTACAACTTGTAACAATTCATGATATTGTTAGACCATTTGTTACAAACAATCTCATATTATCTACTATATTGGGTTGTAAAGATAATGATGGGTGTATTGCAGCCTTACCATCAAAGGATACAGTAAAAGAAGTGAAAAACCTAAATATTGTACGAACTATTGATCGAGATAAAATATGGTTAGCACAAACTCCACAAACTTTTAAAAAAAACACACTTCTAGATGCAATGACAAATCACAATTCAACAGATGAAGCTTCAATAGTTGAAGCGGCTGGAGGTATGATTACTGTAACAGAGGGATCGATTATGAATTTTAAAATCACCACTGTAGATGACTGGAAGTTAGCAGAAAAGGTGATTGATGGTTAAAACAGGAATAGGGTATGATATCCATCGTCTTAAAAAAGGCAAGAGTTTGCTTTTAGGTGGCGTTACAATATCAAACTCAATTGGTGTGGTTGCGCATTCTGATGGAGATGTATTGTTGCATGCAATGGTAGATGCATTATTGGGAGCGGCAGCTTTAGGTGACTTAGGTAAATATTTTCCAAGTTCCGAACCGCAATGGAAAGGAAAGAGCAGTTTATTCTTTTTAAAATATGCAATGGGCCTATTAATTGAAAAAGGATACAACATTGATCATATAGATAGTACAATTATATTGGAGCACCCTAAAGTATCGAATAAAATATTTGATATGATTGATAATATTAGCAATGCGATCAATCTTGAAAAATCGTCAATTTCAATAAAATCTACAACAACAGATGGACTAGGTTTTATTGGAAAAAACAAAGGAATTGGGGTATTGGCTATAGCTACAATATCAAATAATATTTGAAGTCCATAATAATCAATTCATACGCAAAAATTAATATTGGCTTAAAAATAATCAACCAAAAGGCTGATAAGTATCATAATATAGAAACAGTTTTTCAGGAATTAGAATTCCATGATGAACTAACAATATCTACATCAAATAAAGGATTTCAGTTATCATCTAATAATATAGAATTTCCAATATCTTCTTCAAATACATGCGCTCAAGCTTATATTAGGTTAAAAAAAGAGTTTCCTGAGCTTGAAGGTGTCAAAATCCATGTTAATAAAAATATACCTATGGGTGCTGGTTTAGGAGGAGGCTCTAGCAATGCTGCTTCAGCTTTGATTGGAATAAATAAATTGTATAATCTAGGTTTAAAAAAAATACAATTAAGAAATATATCCAAAAACATAGGTGCAGATGTGCCTTTTTTCATTGAAGGTGGAACGCAGGTTGGAAAAGGTATCGGAGATCAACTAACACAGTTAAAAATAAAGCTTCCATTTATTATATTATTAATTTTTCCAAATACAGTTATTAATACAAGATGGGCTTATTCGCAAATTAGAAACAAGTTGGAAATACCTATCAAGGCAGTTAAGTTCGCCGACCTTATAGGAAAGGACGAAATTCCTTTTCAGCTTTTTGAGAATGATTTTGAAAAAATAGTTTTTTCGACATATCCAGAGATTGGATTGATTAAAAGCAAATTGCTTGATAATAATGCAAGATTTGCCAGTCTGTCGGGTAGTGGCTCGACTGTGTTCGGATTATTTAACGATGAAGCAGATGCTATATCTGCAGAGTTATTGTTTTCCAAGTCTTACAAGACAATCATAACACAGCCGCTATTTAGCAGATAAGCACAATCCCTGAATATGAAGATAATTTGGGGTGTCGTCTAATGGTAGGACACCAGGTTTTGGTCCTGGCAGTCGGGGTTCGACTCCCTGCGCCCCAGCAAAAATCATGCGTCATAATGGCTTGAGGTAAGATTGTTATGAAAGAAACATTAAAAATATTTAGTGGAAGAAGTAATCCGATTCTTGCAAAAGGAATTGTTGATCATCTAGGATTTGATCTTGGAGATGTTACTATACGCACATTTTCTGATGGGGAACTATGGGTAAAATTTGAAGAAAATATAAGAGGTAATGATGTATTTATAATTCAATCAACATCTGGTCCGGCTGAAAATTTAATTGAATTATTTTTACTTCTTGATGCAGCAGTTAGAGCATCAGCAAAAAGAGTAACGGCTGTAATACCATATTTTGGTTATGGCAGGCAAGATAGAAAGGACCAACCTAGAGTTCCAATATCATCAAGGGTAATGGTCGATATCATTTCAACGACAGGCGCAGATAGAATTATTAGTATGGATTTACACTCGACACAAATACAAGGTTTTGCTTCAATCCCTTTTGATCATATATATAGCCGCATGGTTTTGCTTGATACATTGAAATCATTAAATCTTGACTCTGATAAATGTACTGTTTTAGCTCCAGATGTTGGATCTGCTGCTATGGGCCAATCATATGCAAAGCGCTTAGGTTTTCATTTTGCACTTATAGATAAGCGCCGTTATGCTCCAAATAAGGCAGAAGTGAGTCACCTTATTGGCGATTTAAAAGGTAAGGATGTTATGATTATTGATGATATGATTGATACAGCTGGAACAACGGTATCAGCAGCAAAAGCTGCAATTACTGAAGGTGCTAATTCTGTGATAGCAGTTGCTACTCACGGCGTTTTATCTGGTCCAGCACTAGAAAGATTAGATAATGCACCAATTGATAAAATTATTTTAACAGATACAATTGCTCTTTCTAAGGATAAACAAACTTCTAAAATGCATATAGTTTCAGTTGCTGATGTTTTTGCTGAAGCAATAAAACGTATTCATGAGGGTGAATCTGTTAGTGCATTATTTAACTTATAAATATAGGGAATTTTATTATGGCACAAGAATATGAAAAACTAGATTTAAATCAAAGAACAGATAAGGGAAAGTCTAAAGCTCGTTCTTTAAGAAGAGAGGGAATGATTCCGGGTATATATTATTTTCACGGAGAAGCAAATGTTAATTTACAAATTGATAAAAAGAAACTCTATCATGCAATGAGTTCCGGTCAGCATGTTTTTGAAGTAGAAATGAATGGTAAGACACAATATGTTACCATAAAAGGGGTACAATATCATCCCGTAACTGATGAAGTTCTTCATGTAGATCTAATGCAAGTAAATATGACTGAAAAAATGAAGTTCACTATCCCAATTTCATTAGAAGGTGAAGCAGAAGGAGTTAAAGAAGGAGGAGTTTTAAGTCAGATTTTGACCTCCGTTGAAGTTAATTGTTTACCTACAAGCGTACCCGATAATATTTTAGTTGATATATCAAAAATGGAACTGAATAGCAATATGACTGTTGGAGATATTATTGATATACCTACAGATGTTGAAATATTATCTGACTTAGAAGCTACCATTGCTACTCTTGCTCCACCAAAAGAAGAAGAAGAACCTGTTGTTGAAGAACTTGAAGAAGGTGAAGAGATGCTTGAAGGAGAAGAGCCGGCTGATGGAGAAGCACCATCAGATCAAGAACAATCTCCTGAAAATAAAGATGATAGTAAAGAAAGCGATAGTCAAAAGACCTCAAGTGATGGATCTGATTAATGGTGGTTTTTGTAGGATTAGGAAACCCTGGAGATGAATATCATAACACAAAGCATAATGCGGGTTATTGGATAGTTGATGAATTGGCCAAAAGATGGTTTTGTAATTTTAAACCAGGAAAGGGTAGCTATGTTTTTTCAGAAAAAAAAAACAAAGATGCCATGTTAATGAAACCTAGTACGGGAATGAATAATAGCGGAATGGCATTAAAGCATTTCGTTAGATTATTTAATATTAATTTAAATAATCTATATATATGTGTGGATGATGTTGATTTGCCTTTAGGCCGTATAAGAATACGACCTAAAGGAGGAGATGGATGTCATAGAGGGTTAGAATCAATAATCTATCATTTAGGAAATACAAATTTCCCAAGATTAAGAATTGGTGTTGCTTCAAATGACTATAAAAGACCATCAGAAAAATATGTTTTGAAACCATTCAAAAATAAAGATCAAAATTTTTCTAAAGAAATGATACAAGTTGCTGCTGATGCAGCTGAGTCCATTTTATATAATGGATTAGATAAAACAATGAATCAATATAATAAATTAGAGATGGGATAATCTAAATGGATATAAATACTTACCTATGGATAGTTTTAAATGCCGGAGTTATAGCGCTTATTTTTGCGTTTATAAAAACAAATTGGATAAATAAGCAAGATCAAGGAACTGATAAAATGGAGGAAATCGGAAAGAGCATTGCTGAAGGTGCGATGGCATTTTTACGGGCTGAATACCGTGTTTTAAGTTTTTTTGTATTAATTGTTGCTTTACTTCTTGGGTTTGCTAATGCCGGTCGTCAAGATTCTAGTGCATTTATTTCCTTATCGTTCATATCTGGTGCCGTTGCATCTGGCTTAGCTGGCTTTCTAGGAATGAGGGTGGCTACTAAAGCAAATAACAGGACAACCAATGCAGCAAGAACTAGTTTGGAGAGTGCTTTGAATGTAGCATTTACAGGTGGTTCTGTAATGGGATTAAGTGTAGTTGGCTTAGGGTTAATAGGCCTAGGATCTTTATTCTTATTATATCAAAATATTTTTATTAATGATTATAATAAAGTAATAACAGTTATTTCTGGGTTCTCTTTAGGTGCTTCATCCATCGCATTGTTTGCTCGTGTCGGTGGTGGGATTTATACAAAAGCTGCTGATGTTGGAGCTGATCTTGTTGGTAAAGTAGAGGCTGGTATTCCTGAAGACCATCCTTTAAACCCAGCGACAATTGCTGATAACGTCGGAGACAATGTAGGAGACGTAGCGGGTATGGGAGCAGATTTATTTGAATCTTACGTTGGTTCAATAATTGGTTCAATGGTTTTGGGTGCAAGTATTATCGTGATGGGTGGATTTGATATTAGCTTTGTTATCCTACCTTTGTTAATAGCTGCTTCAGGAATAATAATGTCTATTCTTGGTACTTTTCTTGTTAAAGTCAAAGAGGGTGGCGACCCTCAGAAGGCATTAAACAGAGGAGAGTTTGGTTCCTCAATTATTTTAATTGGTGTAATTTATTTATTAGTTACAAATATTTTACCAGACAGCTTTGCTCAGAATGATATTATTTATTCAAATATGGGTGTTTTTATTGCTACTACTATTGGTCTGTTTGCTGGTTTGGGAATTGGATTAATTACAGAGCATTATACAGGTACAAATACTAAACCTACAAATTCAATTGTTGAACAATCTTTAACTGGACCAGCTACAAATATTATTGCCGGATTGGGTGTTGGAATGCAGTCAACCGCAATTCCTATTCTAATTATAGCTGCTAGCATTGTTGGGGCTTATCAATTTGCAGGTCTTTATGGTATAGCAATGGCTGCTCTTGGGATGCTTGCGAATACAGGTATACAATTAGCAGTGGATGCTTATGGCCCAATATCGGATAATGCTGGTGGAATAGCTGAAATGGCTGATCTTCCTAGTGAAGTTAGAGATCGCACAGATAAACTTGATGCAGTAGGGAATACAACTGCAGCCATTGGTAAAGGTTTTGCAATAGGATCAGCTGCATTAACAGCATTGGCTTTGTTTGCTGCTTTTATGGTTCAAACAGGTATAAAAAGAATAGATATTTCTGATCCTATGGTTATGGCTGGGCTATTTGTTGGAGGAATGTTACCATTTCTTTTTTCATCCATGGCGATGGGCGCTGTTGGACGTGCTGCTATGGCAATGATAGAAGAAGTAAGAAGACAATTTAATGATATCCCTGAATTATCTGCTGCTCTAGCTGTAATGAATAAATATGGTGAAAATGATAAATGGACAGATAAGGACAAAAAAATATTTGATGCTGCAAATGGCAAAGCAGAATATAGTAAATGCGTTGACATATCTACACAGTCTGCTATTAAGGAAATGGTATTGCCAGGGCTTCTTGCTGTATTAACACCTGTGATTGTAGGGTTTTTATTTGGGGCTGAAACTCTAGGTGGTTTGTTAGCAGGGGTTACAGTTACCGGAGTTTTAATGGCGATTTTTCAATCAAACTCAGGTGGTGCATGGGATAATGCAAAAAAAATGATTGAAGAAGGAGTTGAAATAGAGGGCAATAAGTATGGAAAAGGATCAGAAGCGCATAAGGCAGCAGTTGTTGGAGATACAGTTGGAGATCCGTTTAAAGATACTTCAGGGCCATCATTAAATATATTAATAAAATTAATGTCAGTAGTGTCACTTGTTATTGCGCCATTGATTTGATTATTTAGGGAGAGAAATATGAGATATTATGAGACAGTATATATAATCAATCCAAATTTCGAACAAAGTCGAGTGGATAGTATTATTAAAGAAGTAGATAAGTTCATAGGTGAATTTAGTAAGGTCTTTTCACATAATATGTGGGGAAAGAAAAAGTTAGCATACCAAATTGATGGTCAAAAGTATGGAACTTTTGTTTTATTACATTTTGAATCAGAAAGCTCTAACCGTATTGTAGATTTCGAATCGTTTATGAAATTAAATAGTTCTGTATTAAGAGCACAGACCATTAGATTAAAATCTAAACCAACGGCTGGTTCATTACAAGAAACAATTGCTGTTGATTCAGATGAATCAGATGGAGCAGTTGAGAAACAACTATCCAAAGAATCCAAAAATAATAATAACCCTACAGAAGAAGCTGACGATAAGGATGAAGATGTGGCTGAAGATTTTGTAGAAGAAGCTAGCGATAAGGATGAAGATGTGGCTGAAGACTCTGTAGAAGAAGCTAGCGATAAGGATGAAGATGTGGCTGAAGACTCTGTAGAAGAAGCTAGCGATAAGGGTGAAGATGTGGCTGAAGACTCTGTAGAAGAAGCTAGCGATAAGGGTGAAGATGTGGCTGAAGACTCTGTAGAAGAAGCTAGCGATAAGGGTGAAGATGTGGCTGAAGACTCTGTAGAAGTTCAGTAAATAATTTAATAAATAGAGGATATATATGGCTTTTGTAAGTAAGAGAAAATATTGTTATTTCAAAGAAAATAAGATAACTGAAATTGATTATAAAGATGTAAAGCTTTTACGTCGTTTTGTAACCGAACACGGAAAGATTATGCCGAGAAGAGTTACAGGATCGAGCTCGAAAATGCATCGTAAACTTATAAGAGCAATTAAAAGAGCTCGTAATATTGCATTAATGCCTTACTCAAATATCGAAGGCGATTAATTAATTTTAGAATCTTAATCTAAGAGAGGTTTATATGGAAGTTATATTACTTGAAGATTTTGAAGGATTAGGTGCTTCTGGTGAAATAGTTAGGGTAAAGCCCGGCTATGCCCGCAATTATCTTTTTCCAAGAGGAATTGCTCTAAGATCATCAAAGAAAAATCGAGCGGTTGCCGAAGAAAGAAAAAGAAATAAAGAGCTAAAATCAAAGCGCCTTAATAAAGCAAATGAATCATTAGCAAATAAAATAAATAAAATAGAATTAACTTTTGAAGCGCAGGTTGGAGATGAAGAAAAAATGTTTGGGGCTATTACTTCTAAAGATATACATAGCGCTTTAGAAGAAAAGGGAATTGCATTAGATAAAAATTCTATTCTTCTAGATGAATCAATAAAGGCCCTGGGTATTTATCATATACCTATTAAGCTTGATAGCGAATTAAAAGCCGAATTAAAAATATATGTAATTAAGACCTAAAGAATTATTTCTTAGGTAAACTTATTTATTTTATAAATAATTGTATTCCAGGATTTTTCATTGCACTAGTTTTAGCTCTCCACTATTTTAAAGTGTTATGTATGTAGAAATCGCATTTCCTATATCTAGTTATAAAATTTTTTCTTACAAAGTTCCATTAAAATTGCGTGATCAGATTGAAGTAGGCGCTAGAGTACAAGCTCC
>SGYN01000023.1 GCA_004321715.1 bacterium
TAATTAATGAAGAAAAGAATATTAATGTTGGCAATATTCTAAATGCAAAATTTAACAACGGTCCTTCTACTGTGTTTTGACTAAATGATTTAAATAAAAAGTCACTTCCTGCATCTGAAAAGCTAAGTAAATTTTTTATAAATATATCTATTGCGCCGAAAAATGGAATCCCTATTGGACTCTTTAAAATTATAATTGCAAAAATTAACTGCAGGCTAATACCCCACATTACAAGTTTCCATGATATAGCTGAACGATTATTAGACATTGCTACAGCAATACCTAGTAATACTATAATTCCAAGAATACCTGTTAGTTGTTCCATATATTATGTTGGTTCCATATAACAGTGTCTGCATCTGGCTTCATATATATCTGTTTCCCCAATAACTACTTGGCTATCATCTTTAGATAGTCTTTGTGTATAAGAAGCAGGGTTTCCACATTTGACGCATATTGCCTGAAGTTTATCTAAAAAATCTGATTCACACATCAATTTTGGCATAGGGCCAAATGGTTTTCCTTTAAAATCAGTATCTAAACCTGCTACAATCACTCTTTTTCCTTTTGAAGAAAGATTTTTTGTAACATCGATTATATCATCATCAAAAAATTGGGCTTCATCAATACCAATAACATCAGCATCATTTACAAGTTCATATATTGCTGCTGCTGAATCCACTACAAATGACTTTAGTTTTAATTGATTATGAGAGACAATATTATCTTCATCATATCTGGTGTCAACCTTTGGTTTGAAAATTTTAACATTTAATTTTGCAATTTTCGCTCTTCTTAATCTTCTTATAAGTTCTTCAGTCTTGCCACTAAACATGTTACCACATATCACTTCTATACATCCAAAATTATTGATTTCTTTTTTCATAATGAGCTTTTATCAAATGCATTAGGTAATAATTCTGAACTTGTTTTATTTTTGATATTTCCAGAAATATCAGATATATATATTGATATTTCCCCACAGAGATCCCAAATAACCTGAAGACATGCACCACAAGGATACCCGCCATTTTTTGTCGCAACTGCTAATGCAGTAAATTTTGTATAGCCATTCGATATTGCATTATAGAGCGCTATTCTTTCTGCACAGCATGTTAGACCATAACTACTAGACTCTACATTGCATCCACCAAATATTTTTCCAGAATCAGTTAAAACAGCTGAACCAACTTTATATTTTGAATAAGGAGCTATTGCATTTTCCCGCATATGAATTGCTTTTTCTATTAATTGATCATTCATTCTATTCTTATCATTTTAAATAAATAGTTAAATATCACGCCGGAAATAAATCCTCCAATATGTGCAAACCACGCTGTACCGCCCGCCTCTTCAATTCCTAATGTACCTATACCTGCAGTAAGATTTGATAAAAACCAAAATCCAATTACCAGCATGGCTGGTACACGAATACGAGTTATAAAAATAATTAAAATTACTAAAACATGTACTGTCGCATTTGGAAAGCGAAACAAATATGCGCCAAGAACACCTGCAATTGCCCCACTTGCGCCTACCATTGGAATAATAGATTCTGGGTTAACTTGGATTTGAGAGAGTCCTGCGCCTACACCGCATAATAAATAAAATAATAAATATTTCTTGTGCCCAAAGATGCTTTCAATATTGTCGCCAAAAATCCATAGAAACCACATATTGAATATTATATGTGTTACCCCTCCATGCATAAACATGGATGAAAATATATTTACAATAGAAGGGCTAGCTGGTGTAAGGGCATATATTTTGATAAATTCTTCAAATTCGTTACTGGGAATAATAAAATATTGATATACAAAAACCAGAACATTTATCCCTATAATAAAATATGTTATAAACGGAAATAAAATTCGTGGATTGTCATCTTTATAAGGAAAAAACATTAATCAACTAGAAAAGTTGAAAGTCCAGATACAGTGTTTCCTGCTAAATCTGATATTTTATATTCCATAGTGTGCTCACCAGCATCAAGAGGCGTAGGTAAGTAATAAGATAGTTCTTTTTTTATCGGCTGAAAAGCATATCGAACAGTAAGACCATCCAACTTAATTTCCATAGATTTTTCATTAGAGTTAAGTCCAGATAAATAATCATCAGCAATGATAGATATTGTTTTTAAATCTTTGTAGTGAAACTTGCCTCCATCTTCAGGAAATACTTTTCTTATAAATGGTGGTTCAATATCTTGCATTATTGTAATCGCATCTAAACTAAATAATGTACTAGAAATTATCTGCCTGTTTGAATGCATGGAGCTAGGTAAAAATGTCCAACCATGTTTTTGATTATAGTAATACAGTGATATATTTTTCATGTTTTTAATCTTATTTCCGTATCGAATACCAATACGAATTGTATCTTTTAACGCAAGTTCAAATGGCTGTAATTGATAAACAGAAGATAGTCTGGTTCCTCCTTTTGGCTCGACTGGGTGGTTTATTTTTTCTATCCAAATCAATGATGTATCATATAAAGAATTATTTGTTATTTGTACGGAGCAATTTTTATCATTTGATAAGATATTTACTTGTTTGTTCGGTGAGGCAACGATTGGATCTAAATTGAGCTGTATTATTCGCTCAATTTCTCCATCAAAAAAGGCATCAATCCGTTTTGTTTTTGTAAACAAAGAAGGTAAAAGCAAATTGGAAGTGTATACTGTAGGTTGAATCTTTGTTAAGGGTATTGAAATATATTCATCTTCCTTTAATAATCGTAGGCTCGTGCTGCCAGAGGTAAAACCATTAGTTTTTATTTGAGCAATTAGTTTGTGTTCTATGGAGCTAAATGTTATATCAACATCCATTTCTGTGAGCCTTCTTTCCGAATTTGGATCATGCCAAGTTAGTGGCGAACCATAGACACCAAGCTTATTTTTTACAATAAAAGATACACCATGTTTCCCTAATTTAGATTTTGGTAGTTGAATTCTAAGTCCTGAACGATTCTTTTTAGTGTTTACAATTGTTAACTCTTCATCTGGGTATCCATATGCAGTGTAGCTATAACAGCTAATTTTTGTGAGGGGAATATTTAATGTAACAGGCTGGATATTGAACTCGATAGTATTATCATACCATTCAACATCCTTAATGGCTATTTTTACAGGGGGGTAATTAATAAAAGTTCCTTTTACTCTGGTAGTATTTCCAGAGGCATCTGATATTTGTATTTCAATTTTATGATATCCAGGTGTCAAGTTTAGGACACCAGAAGCACCTGTCTTTACAATCGTACTATTAGAAAATGTATTTAGCTTATAAAGCTTGGTAAAAGATCCCAAGTTTAATCGATGAAAGCGATTTTCTCTCGTTTGATTTACTGTAGGTTTTTGATCATAATCTAGTTCATTATAGTTAAGTGAGAAAATATTTTGATCATCAACCAATAGCTGAATTGATTGTACTTGATATTTATTTTTTGCACCTTGAATTTTATCATCAACTTCAATTGCTATTCCTATAGGACCAAAACAACTAACTGTGTCCGGAAGTTCTAAACCACCACCTGTGCTTGCTGCAAATAATGGATATGCCCGGGGAATCGAACTACCATTAATTTTGCTGGATGTGGATAATGGAATAATACCAATTTGAATAACTCTAGGGTTGCGATAATCTTCTATATTTAGACCATTAATTAATGGATTGATTGGTTGAGATTTACTATTACGTAATTCAAAGTGTAAATGAGGACCAAAAGAGGAACCGGTGTTCCCCGTATAGCCAATTACATCGCCTTTTTTAAATGGAAATTGTTCAGGTGAAAAGTATTCATTTACAATGTAACTATTATTTTTTGCTTGGAGACTATAAAGAACTGTTTCAAGCCGAAATGCAAATTCTTCTAAATGCGCATAGACCGCAACATTTCCATCTTTTAATGTTAAATATAACCCTTTACCGTATCCTGAAAAATTGGAAACCATCCTTGATATATATCCATCTTCAACAGCATAAACAGGCCACCCAGTTTCTCCAAGGGTTTTAATATCAATCCCCATATGGTATCCACCATCACGAAACTCCCCAAAATTTGAGGATATTGCTTGACTTCCAATCGTTGGCCATTGATAATTTTGGCCATTCACTGTAGTAGAAAATAATATAATGATAAGTAAGCGATGAAACTGTTTCATGATGAAAACAATTTATTTATACGAAAAAGCATATTCAAAGACAGAATCATTAATTTTATAAAATTTTTTCTTTATGTTTATAATTGAAAAAATTGATGCCTTGTTTACTAGTTCATAAAATGTAAATTCTATGGATTTACTTTTTAAATTTTAACGGAGGTAAAATGAAAGAATATAAAGCATTTATTATTGGAATTATTTTAGCTATCACACCAATTAATAGCGCATTTGCCATTTTAGGATTTGGAGTTCAAGGTGGACAAGGTTTGTTTACAGTTGGCGCTAGAAGTTTAGATGACCCATCAGGTTTTGCAAGTATGGCAACCGCAGAATTTTCTAATTCGTTAAATCTTGGTGTATATGCTTATCTTGATATCATACCATTTTTTGATTTAGAAGTTGATGCAAATATAATGGCTCAAGTATATGAATTTGCATTTCTTAATTTATTAGGGACCGCAGGGCCATATGACGCAGTTTGGGGAGGAGCATCTACATATATAACGGCTAGAAGAAAACTAGTTGGTGTTGGGATCCCCTTCATTGGAAAAGCACAAGTATTTGCGGGTGGAGGTTTTAATAGTCATACTTTTGCTCCCCTCGCAAACCTTGATTTAGTTGAAAGTTTAATGGGTGGAGATTTAAACACAGAACCAACATTTAGCGAGGATGATCTAGTTGATTTTATTGATGAAAACAAAATAGATAAAAGTGGTTTGCACTTTCAGGTAGGAATGCAATTTAAATTATTTGTTCTTGATTCATTTTTATTTTATCGTCATACATTAGGAGATTTTGAAGATGTACTTGACGCTAAATCATTTGGATCTCTTAATTTTAGAATTGGGATGGGTTTTTAGTAAATAATTGGATTTAATAAAAAAGGGCGGATATTCCGTCCTTTTTTATTTTAGTACAATAGGTTGTGTCCAAGCCATTTCAAGATCCCCTTCAGAATATGGGTTATCTTGAAATTTATCTGATACAATTTTTGCGCGAACATACATTTCTTCACCTGTAAAATTATATTTTGCTGGATTACTATCAGTTTCAAACAAAATGTTTCCAATTTTATTTATATTTTTTTCATCTAAATAATTCATATTATTTATAGATCCAATAAATTGAGTCTTATATCGAATACCAGGTTTTTCAATAATATGAATTAAATACGATTGATTATTCTTTTTAATATCTTTTAGCACTACTCCAGTAGAAGAATAAAAATTTCCAGATTCCAGCGATAAAACTATATTATCTGCATCTAATTCTTTTGCTTTAACCATTACCCAACCACGACCTGGGTTAGCTTTTCCAATTTTATAATTATAATAGGCATGTGCATCATCTACAGCTAGGCCATACATGGGAGGCAGATCTTTTAATATTCTCATGGTTAGCACTATATCCCACATCTTATCTGTGCTTGGCTTTTCATTATTTCCCCAGTTGTTTACTAAAGGGTGGCCATTATAGACTTCAAAAAAGGAATCTCCTTCTATATTAATTAAATGTTCTGATAAGAGTGCCCATTCATAATTTGGATGATTGATATGGGCAATCATAGACTGACCTGTTTTTTCACGTTGCTCTCGAACAGCATTTATATTTCGTTGTAAAACATCAAATACGCTATTTCCACCTTGTGGAGGAATAAATTCTGCTATATTTGTTGCATTAATATGGATAGGTGTTTCTTCATATACATCGCTGATTTCTTCAGATTGAATTAATAGAAACTCATTAGCACTTTCAAATTTTATTTTCAGTTTATCTAATGTAGTAAGCTGCATTTCAAGCGTATCATTTTTTGTACGCGTTTTGATCCAATCAAAACCAAACCTATTTTGAATATCTTTAAGTTTTTCTTTCGTCATTACTGGTGGCCATCCACCAGGATCTGTATCATGTACTTTTATCCATTTTTCTATAGTTGATAAGATATTATGATCCGATAATGCTAGAAAATCGTATCCATTAGTTTTATACCAATCAACAGTGATTTCAGGAGGGGCATCACCATCGCTCCAAAAAGTATGTGTGTGAAGGTTTCCTTTGTACCATTGCTCTGTGTCACTATTATTACAGTTACTAATTATTAATAGCAATAGAATGATATATGTTATTTTTTTAAAAATGTTGTTATCCTTTTAATTAATTCATCTCTAGTATCTCTATAGGGTGGAAGATCTTCATTATTTGAAGTCCATCCATGATAAGGATCTTCAATACTCCAGTGTAATTGTTCTTGATTCCCTGGAAAGGTTGGACAATAATTTTTGGCATTATCACAGACGGTTATTACGATATCAATACCAGAATCTATATACCTATCAATTGATTCTGAAAAATGGTGCGAAATATCAACGCCAATTTCATTCATTACAATTACAGATGCTGGATGCAATCTAGATGGATGGCTCCCTGCGCTAAAGACTTCAAATAAATTTCCAGCCATTTCACGTAATAATCCTTCAGCCATTTGAGATCTACAAGCGTTCCCAGTACATATAAAAATCACTTTCTTTTTATTCATATTTGATATTACTCTTATAAATTCCGTTCTGCAAATTTCAGCATGAATGCATAGTGATAAAAGATAAGAAATTATAAATTTTACCCTGATATGAATAAAAAACATATAGCGAAACCTTTACTTTCAAACCCAATTGAACCATATCCAGGTTTAACCGTATCTGATTTAAATAGATATTTACCCGCTTTACAAAAAGTAGATGATATGCAAATGACAAATGATTCTATGCGTGATGGTGTTTTTTTATCTGATGGATTAGAAGGACTACGAAAGTTACCTTCATCAAGTATTGATGTCATTATAACAGATCCCCCTGAAAATCCGTGGAGGGGGGAGGATCGCCCTGGATCTCCTATGACTTTACAGGAATATTATAAATGGAATAATAATTGGCTAAAGGAGGCACACCGAGTTTTGAAATCAACAGGTGCATTGTATCTATTCTGTGACTGGAGATTATCAGGGATGTATCATTCAATGTTAACAAATTTTCTTCATATACAAACGCGTATAACATGGAGAAAAATGTTAGCTGGAGAGAACTCGAAGGCTTTAACCTGGAAAAATCAGACTTCAGATATTTGGTTTGCAACAAAAACTAATGATTTTCTTTTTCATCAAGAAGCTATTACAGATCAAAAAGATCTCAAGCCATCATTAGAAAAAGATTCAGCGCCTAGTAATTTATGGGCAGATATTATTGATACACACACAGGTAAATCTGAAGAAATGAATGGTGATAAACCCGAAGCGTTAATTAAGCGTATATTAGATGCTAGTAGCTTCAAGCTTAATTGGGTTGTGGATCCTTTTATGGGAACTGGAGGTGTAGGCGTTGTAACAAAAAAACTTGGTAGGCGTTTTATTGGTTTTGAAACTGATCAAGATCAATTATTAATTAGCATGAAAAGAATAGATCAAAGTTAGGAATATAATTATGTCATTATATGAAACAATACAATCTGATATGTATGAAGCAATGAAAGGTAGCGATAAATTTAAGACTTCTACTTTAAGAGTCGCCCTTGCAAGACTAAAAGATAAAAAAATTGAAAAAAGAGAAGATTTAAATCATAATGAAGAAATCAAAATAATTCAAAATTTAGTTAAACAACGTAAAGAAGCTGCAGATATATATGAAAAAAATGATCGTTCAGAACTTATGAAAAATGAAATGGATGAATTAAAAATATTGAGTGTATATCTACCAAAAATGATGTCAGAACAAGAGCTAAACATATTAATTAAAAAAGTTATTTCAGATATTGGAGCAACTAGTATGAGTGATATGGGAAAAGTTATGCCAGAAATTATGAAGCGTTCCAAAGGGAAAGCCGATGGTAAAATGACTCAAACAATTGTAAGTAATATTTTACAGCAAGCGTGATTTTATTTTTAGATTTTCTCGCATTTTTTTTTATAGTTTTAATGGGAAGCATAGGTTTCCGTAGAGGTTTTATTGAGGAGGTTGGGCGCTTAATTGGATTAGTTATTTCAACGATATTTTCTCTAAAGTATTATCTTGCTCTATCTTCAAAAATATTAGCCTTTATAGATCTTAATACATTTGTAGTGATGGTAATTAGTTTTTCAATTATCTTTGTTTTAATATTGTTTATAGTAAGAGTGCTAACAAGATTCTTCCATATTCTTTTAACATCAAGAGGGACAAAGTTTGCTAATCGTTCCATGGGATTTATTTTTGGTGCAATAAAAGGAATCATCATATTAATGTTATTTTTTTGGACTATGGATCTTTTCCCTTCAAATAAATGGATATCTATAATACGTAATGAATCTAATTTATCGTACAGGTTTACTAATACGCGATTCATTATAATTAATTTGTTTCATCTTGAGGACCCTATAAAAGAAGGGGAAATATTTTTGAAAGACATGATTAATAATGATACAATAATTAATAATGATAAGTCTTAATTATGGCGCGCGTTCCTGAAGAAACAATTGAACGCATTCGGAATACAGCAGATATATATGATGTAGTTGCTCAATATGTTGATTTAAAGAAACGAGGGAGAAATTTTTTTGGATTATGTCCTTTCCATTCTGAAAAAACTCCATCATTTAGCGTTGCTCCTGATAAGCAAATATATCATTGTTTCGGATGTGGAGCGGGTGGAAATGTATTTAGTTTTATTGTAGAGCATGAAAAGATTTCATTTATTGAGGCTGTTCAACAGCTAGGACAAAAATATGGTATAGACGTAGACTATCAATCTGGTCCATCAAGTAAAATTTTCTCTTCTTTATATGAATTGCATGATCTTGCGGTTAAGCTTTATCATAATATTCTTTTTTCAGAAAAAGGAAAATCAGCGCTTGATTATTTATATAACCGTGGATTAAATGATGATACAATAAAAACATATCAGATTGGATTTGCACCTGATTCATGGGATACATTATCTAATACTGTTAAGGAATCATCATATAAAGATGCTATTTATGAGAAAACAGGCCTCTTTATAAAAACTGATAGGGGATGGCGTGATCGATTTCGATCAAGAATAATGTTCCCTATATACCATCAATCAGGAAAAGCTATTGCTTTTGGTGGCAGAATTTTTAATAGTGATGATCCTGCAAAATATCTTAATTCACCAGAAACTCCATTGTATAGAAAAAGTGAAGTATTTTATGGTTTGCATAAAACTAGAGATTCTATCAGGAAGTTCTCAACTGCAATACTTGTAGAGGGTTATACAGATTTTTTGCAATTAGTACAATTAGGTATTCCAAATGTTGTTGCACTTTCTGGAACCTCACTGGGAAAAAATCATGCTAATCAGATACGAAAGTTTGCATCCAAAGTTTATTTAGCATACGATGGTGATGATGCAGGAGTAAATGCAACTTTAAGGGCAGGCTATGTTTTATTTCAAGCAGGTGTAGAACCTTTGGTTATACCAATGCCTGATGATAAAGATCCAGATGATTGGGTTAGAGAAGCGGGTGTGAATGCATTCCAAGAAGCAATGGGATCAAGTATGTCTCTTTTATTATTTCACTTACAAAAGAAAGATGTTAAGAATTTATCAGCTACTGATCGATCCAGCACTGTAAAAGAAATTCTCAAAGAAATATCACTAATTAATGATGGAATTATTCGGGATGACTTACTTAAATCATTATCTCAAGAGCTTCAATTAGATGAAGTAGAAGTATTTCGATTATTCAATAGTCAAACTAGGATAAAGAAAATTCAAGATAATCCGGAACAATCTAGTACGAAGGATCAGCCATTCACTAATACAACACAGAAAGCACAATTAGAAATTATTCGCGCTATTGCTTTTAATTTTGATGAAGTGTATCCCTCTATGAAAAACATAATTGATTTTGAAATATTTGATGAACCAATCCTCCAAAAAATTGGTTTATTATTAATAGAGGATAAAAAATCTAATGATTTACCTGCGATAATTGATCAATTTGAAAATATGGAGGATAAAAAATTGGTATCTGAAATTTTATTTGATGAATTGAGTTCTGATGACCCACAATTAATTATAAAAGAATGTTTTTCAACTATTAAGAAAAAATTAATAAAAGATCAAATTAAGCAAGCAAGAATACAAATAAGAGAATTCGAATCTTCTGGAAAAGATACAAAAGAAATTATTATTCAAGTAACCAAGCTACAGAAAACGCTACAAGAATTAACAGAAAATATTGAAACAGAGTAAATTTGTGAGATTATGCCTAATAGTTATATTTTTTTTTACTTTTGTATATGGACAAACTATGAAATGGGATAACCGAGCAAGGTATACTGCAATGAAAATTTCATGTGATACGGATAGTGTGCCTATATATTTAGATGGTTACTTTATTGGTAAAACACCGATAAGACAGGCGTTAACGGTTACCCCGGGCTGGCATAAAGTAAGTATTTTTCCGCCTGACGATGGGGTTCCAGAGCAATCTGTTCCATCTAATAGAACACTAAAAGATATTATACGATTAGGCCAGCAAGATGTAATGGTGGAAGAAGGGAGCGTAGAGTTAGTCGTAATGAGTTATCGAGCGATTGATGCAGAGATAGAAGAATATCAAAGACAGACACAAAGTGGAACTTGGGTACGAGCAAGTATGCTATTTGCTTTATTATTTATTATTATCTGGGGCTTATAGATAAAAGAACATTGAAAGTAGACATAATTTTTCGCTACACAGTTTTATTTATACCTTTCTTTTTGATCAGTCAAGAAATAGATACCACTATAGTAAAATATTTCCCAACAGATCTTACAAGATCCATTTTATTACAAGATGGTATGGATAAAAAAAAGGTAAAAAAAGGAGCATATTTCAAAGCAACTTATGATGGAAGTGGTGACTTAATTAAAATAGAATATATACCAAGTAAGAGTGAAAAAGACATATTAGATACTGCACAAACAAGAACATTATTTTATTCAGATTGGAATGATTATAACAGAGAGCTCAGTAATCCTATTTCTGAATGGGATTCTGAAAGACTTCCCCACTACAAAGCAACTTTTGGACGAAATGGTAGATTAAAATTTGTTGAAAGGTATAATGGCCTGGGAAAAAAACTATATACATATAGTTTGCGATGGAATAAAGCTGGAACGAGGTCAGCATATAAAATTACATTTCATACAAATATGATAATTACTCAATTAGATAGTGTTTTATTTGCTAATCCAGCAAGTGAGATTCGAAAAAATTGGGTTGCTGATTTTCGAAGTATAAAAGATGGTAGGCCAAAATCAGTATCTGTTTATGATGAGCTTGGTAGTGAATACTATAGTTATAAATTTTATTATGAAGATTTACAAGATTCTATAAATCAAACAGAAAAAATTACTTCAAGATATTTTCAAAGAGACACTTTATTCCTAGGAAGTCATGAAGTTTATATTGCTAAGGAAAAATTTCTAACACAACTAGATTATTTTAATATTGATGGGTCATTAATATCAAGAAATGCGTATTGGATGGATCCTATCCTTAAAGATGTAATTGTTACTACAGCAAATGAGCAAGGTGAAATAATTGGTCGACATATCGTATCTAAAGCAAATACATTATGGAGACAGTATCGATTAGGCGGAACTTATAAAGATGAAAAAGAAGAGAAAGCAAGTATAAGGGAAAGAAAAGTAGTTAGAGATAGGATAATAGCGGTAGAAGAGGAAAAAGATGTAGCCATAATGAATCTTGATATATATGGTTCAGTACCAATGATGAATGGCATAGGTTTGAATATGAAAAAAACTGAATGGGGGCCTGGTTTTATTATAGGAACTAAATTGCCTTGGATTTTTAGGTTTGATCAATCATTATATTATTTATTATTTGAATATATGTCAGTTTCGCTCCCAGGTGGTTATTATCCGTTAGATCTCAATGGCTTTAATGCCTTAATTAGCTCTCCGATTAGCTTAAGTTCAATTCAGGGACTAAATATTATTGGTGGTTTTGGTATACACCTAGCATCATATGGTCAGGTTAATAATGTGAACTCATTCGCTATTATAGGTGGAGCAGAATTTCGATTAGTTAGCAATGCATTTTCTAATTCACGAATAAAAAATGTTTTTGGTTTTCGAGTAGTACATTCAATGGCAGACCCACGAGATGAAGAAGCAAATAATAATTTTATATTATTTCATGCGGGGTTTATTTATTCTTTATAATTATAGTAATAAAAAAGCCCCAGTTAAGGGGCTTTTTTATTGCATCTAGTTAATATACTTATTAATTAGAATCTAAATGTTACACCAAGATTAAAATATCTTGGGGAACCAAGAAACACTTCAGCACTCATCGCATTATGTCTACCAGTTTCATTACTGTAATAACCATTATAACTACTGTTATCAACAGCATCTTGAACATAAACAGCATCTAATGCATTGAATACATGTAGGAACGCCTGCATACTAACAGTTGACCCTGCAGCATCAAAGCTGAAAGGAAGATCATAATATGCATGTAGATCTACTTTGCTATATCCAGGAGTTTCCCATGATTGATTTCTATCTGCATCAGCATCTGTTCCATCATATTCACGGCTTCCTGGGCTCCAATCAGCAAAGTGACGGGCATATTTACCCCATATTGCTTGTAGCTTCATTCCATCCATTGGAGTGAGCGTAGGTCCTAAGACAATACTCCACTGTGGTTGGTCACCAATTCTTAGGCCATCAAGCGCATAATCATATTCAGTGGATTCCTGAGTATCATAATTTTTATATGTACCACTTGCATCACCATCATGTTGCCATGTACCAAATGATGCTGCACCAAACATACTGAGCATATCACTGAACTGGGCATTAGCTTCTAATTCAACACCTTGGTGGCTTTGGTCTACGCCAGTTAAGAAAACCATAGCGTCTGCACCATCACTGGAGCCAGCATTAACATATTTAACCTGATTACGATCTTTCCACTGGGTGTTGTATAGATTAACATTTGCAGACATAGAGCCATCATCAGATCTCAACTTTAGTCCAGCTTCTACGCTAGTAAATGTTTCATTAAGCGGATCAGTAGATATTGTACCATTGTTATCATCAATGACATTATCAAGAATAGGAACTTTTTCAACATTTCCAACATTGAAAAACACTTTGGCTTGATCACCAACTTTTCCAACAACTGGAATAGCGCTTAACATAGACATTGCTCCACCTAGATCATACATAACACCAGCTTTAACCTGCATCGCAGAAATTGGATCAGCTTCAAACTTTGGTGAGCCTACAAGGAAATAGTTTGTATGTGTGTAAGTAATAGAAGACCATCCAAACATACCATAAGCTGAAAGAGCATCTTTTGTATAATTACCTTGAGCAAATAATCCCATCCAATCAACAGTGTTTGTATTATGATAAGCAATAATATCGCCTAATCCTGCTTGATATCCATCTGGACGATTATCATCAGAAGTTTCTACAAAGTAATCACCGCCTAATAAATCACGCACTTCACGTGCATGCTCAATTTCAGCAGTTCTCCAGTCAACACCAACCTCAAGAGTTGTTTCATCATTCAAATCATAATTAAGCTTAGAAATAAGACCATATGTATCTTGTCTATTAATACTGTTTCTTAAAATTGCATCTGACTCACCGAGACCTTTGGCCTCACCTTTTCTAGTTTCATCACTTTGATTCATTGC
This sequence comes from bacterium, assembly GCA_004321715.1. Lineage (GTDB taxonomy): Bacteria > Fidelibacterota > Marinisomatia > Marinisomatales > TCS55. The sequence continues at coordinate 13,873 of SGYN01000023.1, forward strand.
AATGGTTGCATCTAGATCAAAAATTCTAGAAGGGCCAGAATAATCCCAAATAAATCCATCATTATTTCTATATGTACCAGAACCACCACCAGAACCACCAGACCAGTAAAGGACAGATGATAATCTCATTTGGTCATTTATTGTCATAAAATGATTCAGATTAACAAGTGGTTTATGAAAAAAGTTTTCACGTTCATTGATGAAATTAGGATCATGACGAGCCTGAGTTTTAGCTCCATACATATACATATACTGTTTGCCATCATATGAAGGACTAACCTTTGCCCAGTTTTGGCTATAGAATCTACCACTTTCAGCTCCTGGCTGTAGATCATGTGAAGTAGCTTCAGAAAATGCATCTAAGGCAGCTTGAGCATAACCCAACTCAGTTTTTGCAAAATCTTGGTCATACGCTGCGGCATTTTGTTTCCAAAGATTTTGGCCATGACGTTGTGGAGCACCAATCGCATATAATTCGAGACGATTATTTTCATCCACCGCATAACTTGCACCTAGATAATAAGCCCAAGCATCTGTCCATTGCTTATCAATGACGCCATCACCAGTTTTACGGACTACAGTACCACTAACCGCAAACTTATCATTGATCAACCCTGAACTATAGTTAAATGTTGATTTTAAGAAATTACCAGCACCAAGTTCTTGCTTGAACATGCCGCCAGCTTCCATTGCTGTAGGATCAGTAATAACATTCATTGTACCACCTATTGATGGTGCAGCAAGGTTTACAGCGCTGAGTCCTCGTTGCATCTGAATAGATGAAGTTACATCACCTACCCCATCCCAATTAGACCAATACACCCATCCATTTTCCATATCATTTTGAGGAACGCCATTAATCATTACTGCAACATTACGTTGATTAAATCCACGAACATTTACACGTGCGTCTCCTGCACCACCACCTTGCGCTGTAGCATATACACTAGGTGTAGCATTCAACGCCAAGGGAATATCTTGTGATCCAAGACGAAATTCCATATCTGCTTTACTAACATTTGAGTACGCTACAGGAGTATTTTCACCAGCACGTGATGCTAATACTTCTAAACCACTCATTTGTAAAACGGAAGTTGATAGTGAAAAGTTTAAAACTGTAGTTCCTGTTCCAACAGTAACTGTTTCACTTGATGATTTATAACCCATTACAGAAGCTGTAACGGTATAGGAACCAGCTGGTACATTTTCAATTATAAATGAACCAGATTCATCAGCGGCAGCTCCAAGCTCTGTACCTTCAACAACAACGTTTGCACCTGGCAAGACGCCTCCAGTACTAACATCGCTTACCGTACCTGCAACGGTTCCTGCTTCACCCCAAACAGCTTCTTCAACAGCTGCTTCTTCTACCACTGCATCATCTTGTGCAAAAATGGCTAGAGGGATTGCTAATATTAATGAGAATAGAAAAAAATGATTTTTCATTATTTACTCCCTTGTGTATTGTTTTTCAAGTTTAATTATATTTATTATGTAAATATTTAACACGTAAAATACATTCTACTGTGCTGGAAGTTCTTATAAACTGATAACTTTCGCAAACATTTAACACAAATTTAATATTATTTCTTTTTACTGCTTATTATTAAAAAAATTAAATTTCTTCACCAAATAATTTTTCTACATCAATAGATCGATCATCATTGTAGAAAATCCATTTCCCAAATCGTTTTCCATCAACGTATTCTCCTTCAATCTGTTTCCACCCTTCATCATACCATTGAACGCTTTTTCCGTGTCGAACACCATCTTTGAATTCTTCTTGTTTAAATTTTTTTCCACTATCGTAATACCAATTATACGTTCCATGTAATTTACCATTTTTAAATTGCCCCTCTGCATAGCGCACACCTTTTTTATTCCAGTATGTCCATTTTCCATTCCATAGTCCGTTTTGATATGTCCCCTCTTTTTGTTTTTGACCATTTTCGTACCAGTAAGTGCGCTTCAAAACGATAATTCTATTTTTATATTCTTTAACAACCGTTACTATTTTTGGCATTCCATTTTCATGTACCGATTCAACATAATCTCGAGTTTGAGAGAATAGAAATCCAATCAGGAAAATATTAAGAATAATTATTTGTTTTGTTTTTAAATTTTGACTCATGAGCTGTTAATTTACGTGAAAAATTAATATTTCTCTATATAACACGCTTAATTACTTTTTAATCTTAGACTAAAATAAATAAGACCTAATTTTTAATATTCTATTACTTGGCAATCGGGGCAGAAGTGCGTCCCGCGACCAGCTACTTTTTTCTTTATGATTATCTCTGAGCATTTTGGACATGGATTTCCTTCTTTACCAAATATATTTAGCTGATCAGAATATTTTCCAGATCTACCATTTAAAAAAGTAAAATCGACCACAGTTGTCCCTTTAGCCTTTATTGATGATTGCAAAGTTGATTTAATCATTTTACTCAATATTGTAATATTTTTTTCTGGAATTTTGTTTGAAATGGTTTCTGGGTGGATATTACTTTTCCACAAACATTCATCAACGTATATATTGCCCAATCCAGCAATAATATGTTGATCCAACAATAATGCTTTAATTATCCTTTTTTTACTATGTAAAATATTTAAGAGAATACGTCCATTCATTTCATTGCTTAATGGCTCTATTCCTAGTTTATTATTAAGATAATCCTGTGATTGATAATAATAAAACCTCCCGAACTTTCTTGTATCTTCAAATATTAAATAGTTGCCATTATTTATTTTAATAACGGCAGATATATGCTTGTTTTGAGGAATATTATTTTGAAAATAAAGTTTTCCTGTCATTCGTAAATGAATGGCTAGTATATCTTCATTAAATCCAATAATAATAAACTTTGCTCTACGCTCGACTCGCTGAATTTTCCTTTTAACTAAATTATTTAAAAATTCATCTTCTGAAAAATTAAATAATACTTTTGGCCATCTTATCTCAATATGTTCAAATTCATTATTGATTAGTCCATCACGAATTGATTGAACTACCGTTTCTACTTCGGGAAGTTCAGGCATACGTTAATTAAACCAATATGAAAGTTTTGCTACTAAAGCTTTATCTTTTATTTTAAAATTTTCAGGATAGGTATTATTTGTATATACAATAAATAAATCAGATACTGGTGCAAAGCGCCATTGGCACCGGAAGTTGATATTGATGTTATCAGATTGATCATTATATTGAACAAACGTAGTAAAAAATAATTTATTAGTGAATGTTATATCTAAGCGCGGGCCAAATAATATAAAATCAATATCATTCAATGGATCTGGAAGATCTATTTTATCATACGTCGTATTTATGGACAAATTTAGATAGGGTTGAAATCTATAATTTACGTTCCCGTTAATAGATAACTTTATTCCATTATAATAACCTCCGTAACGAACACTGGAACTAAAGTTTATAGTTTTTCTGGAATCAGATACATAATTCATCGAAAACTCATTCCAATTGAATTTATTACCAGCAGAGAGAGAGTCCCCATCTGAATTGGTTGGGTCAAACGGAGTTAACAGTTTGACATATCCATTTTCTAATTCAAATGTAAATTTGCTTCGATTTCGCCAATTAATATTATATTTAAGCTCAAATTCTCTGTCTGTTAAATCAAAATTCTCATCTAAAAATGTATCAAACTTAAATGATGGACCATGATTTTGAATTTTACCTCTTTTTGGGTAAAACTTATAATCGATTTCTGGATCAAATCGATGGAACCCATTTCTTTTAATATAGCCAACTTCCGCTTTATATCCAGAACCAACAAAAGAATAACCAAAATTAGCAGACACAATACCATTATTATATTGTATTGATGTTGTAGCTGCGTATGGATTATTTATTGCATTTTCATATAATGAATGATGATAAAAAGCTTTTCCCATCCATAAGTTATCTTTGCTTGCAAGATTAAAATCAACACCAATTACTCTATTATAAGAGCTAAAATAATCATCAGCAACATCCGAGTCTTTATTTACAATAAATGCGCTAAGACTTGATCGAGAAAACATTTTTCTTTGAAGCGCTGCAACAGTGAAATTGCTTGATGAGTTTTCATTTGATGAATCAGTTTGTATAGTCATAATTCCTAAACGGTAATTTGATCCAACTTTTCCACTAAATCGCACACCAGACTTTACAGGGCTTTGTAAACCAATCCTTCTGGAAAAAAAAGGTCTAATATTTCTATTACCTAGGCTTGCAAAAAGATCGCTATTTTCCAAAAAAAATTGTCTTTTTTCAGGAAAAAATAATTCAAATCGACCTAAATTTGTTCTTTGCTGATCAACTTCAACCTGAGAAAAATCTGGATTAACAGTTAAATCTATATTTAATGATGTAGATAATGTTACTTTTCCATCCATGCCATAATCAATATTGGTATTAGCTTTTCTTTCTTCATTAATATTTTCAAATGCTTTTGCGGAAAAATATGGGATTATTGAAAATCTAGTACCCAAGGATGGAGGAGGTTTCGTCCATTTAAGAGTTCCTGTAAAAGCTAGAGTAGATGATTTAAATTGTCTAGGGACAGGAGCCCAGGATGATTTTTCATTTTGCAATAGTGAAAATCGACTAAAATTGATTCCCCATTCATCTACACCTTCTAAATATCGAATACTCCGAAATGGAATTGCAAACTCTGCTATCCAATAATCATCATGTTGCTTTACTTCCGAAAACCATTTACAATCCCAATTTAGGGATACATCTCCACCATCAGCTTGAATTCCATCCCATTGAGCTCCTGCAGCAGAAACGCCAAATGCAAATCCATTTGTTTGATCATTATATGTATCAATAAAAATGATAAAATTATCATTTTTAGGAAAACTAAAATCTCTGCGTAATGACTCAACTGGACGTTTACCAGTTACCGTGTCATAACAAATAATTAAAGCATATAAATAATTATCATCATATGTAAGTTGAACTTTTGTTTGTGCAGTTGCAAATCCTGTATCAATCGGAGTTATTCGAAAAAAATCTTTAATTACTGGCGATGTTTTCCAAACTTTTTCTGAATTCTTTCCATCTACTATTATTTCTTCATTCGTAGGAGAAATTTCAACTTGAAACTTCTTGCGATTAACAAGTTCATCTTGTGCTTGGATAAAAATTTGTAAAAAGACAAAAAGAATAAAAAGGATTTTAAATCTCATCAGATTTTTAAATTGATTATAGTGTTACTTCAAAATCAAATTTTTGAGTAATGACTTCACCTGCGCTTTTGACTTGAACCCACAAACCATATTTGCCCGTATTTTCAAGATTAATTGCGGGAAATGATACTTCTCCATTTGGAGATATATTATTAAAATAATTTTCTGTTGAGTCATTAACGAATCCAAAAAAACAAATATCATCTTGATCTACAATATTCTGAATGAAGTTTTCTTGAAACATTTCTTGTGATGCCATACTAATTGTTCCAATTGGATGTATATGAACAAAAACACTTTGATCTTTTTTTAATAAGGCAGCATGTCCACCCATACTAATGTATGGTTCTAATACAGCAGGCTTTCCCTCATTTAAAACCTGAAACTGTAAATCAATATTATCTCCTGATTTGAATGAGCTTTTTTTATTTTTCCAAGTAATTCTATCTTCATCACTATTTAATACCCATGAATCATCTTTATCTCTTTCAATATCCTTTATTGAATTAATAGATATAATATTTTCTTTACTATAAACAATATTGTTTGTCATTGTATGTGAAAAGCCAGTTTCATGAGTAACATCCATGAATAAGTAATATTTCCCAAAATTAACAGGAGGCATTTTTACAATAAAGATATCATTATTTTCAGTTCTGGAAGGATGCAGATGCGCGATAGATTCATAGTCGTCACTAACAAGATATATATGCATAATTTTTCCATGATCAGGTATTACATCGGACATTCTATCCTGTTTCCATAACTCATCTACAATTTCTATGGATATAAATGTTTCTTTACCATTATCTAATATTTGAATTTTGTTTTCTAATCCTTGAAAAATATTATTTTGATAAGCGATATCAATATTATCCCACCATTTTTTTCCACCAAATATCATTGCTGAAAAAATTATAATACTTAAAAAACTTATTATATATGAGTTAAAAATTCGCTTCTGATCTGGCTGGTCCCCAGGGTGCTGAGTACTATCTTTATATGCTATCCGAATAATATTAATAGCACCAAAGAATAATAATAACAATAAAGTTGATAACAATATAGTAGTCGCTTGGCTCATTTCCAGTACTCTTGAAGAAACAGACGTAACAGGTATAGATGCCCGATGAACATTTTGATCTTGAAATAATCGTATATCTAGACTGTATGACCCATAATCCATTAACCATAATTGAGCAGAAAATAGATTATTTTCTCCCTGAACTGGATTCGCGATATCAGGAGGTGGAGATTTGCTTTCCCCTTCTTTATCTTTCTTGTTTGGCTGAATAGTGACTTTGTGAATATTGTCTGTAAATACTTTAATTGAAATATCTGCAAGGCCAGGAACTACTCCTGGTAACTTAACAAAAACACGTATTGGTATTTCACCTGCTTTGCCTTCGTACACGACATTATTATGACCAATATCTGCTTTTAGAATGCATAATAGAAAGATTAATGAATATATTTTTTTCAACGCTTTACCTTTTTTATCCATGAACCAAAGCTTGCACCTAAATAAGAAAAAATAATCGTAAAAATAATTAAAAGACCGAAATTATTAACAGACACTCTTTCCATTTCAGATAGTTGTCCGTATGGAGTCCTATCAAAAAACCAAAATTTATAATTATTTTCATTTACTCGAACCCAATAAGGGAAAGTATTATCTCCTGCAAAAAACCAGTTTCTAGCATATTCGGATAAAAGAAATTCAGAAAAATACCACTGAACTAAAAAAAAGATAACACAGAAAGAGCTACCCATCATAACAGCATTAATTATCCTATTCGATTTGTGGAATTTGTTGTGAATTATATCGATAATAATAGCTGGAATCACAATTAATACAGGGAAATATGGGGCAACATAATGATCAATATCTCTGTATATTGGTCCTAACAATGGCTCAGCTTTAAATAAAGGCAAAATCCAAATTATTATACACCGATGAACGATAAAAAGTATAGAGATAATAGTTGCTGTATATTTATGTTCACCAATAATTCGAAAAGCAACAATCAAAAATGAATATATAATTAATGAGTTTTTAAAAAACTCATAAGTATGTTGTTTATTATGAAAGCTTGATTCGGTAAGAAGTATTGCGAATTGAACCACAATTAAACTCGCAGCGTACATATATAATTGTTCAAGAAAATATTTCTGTTTACCCGTAGCTAGATTCTTTTCTGCAATAAGAAGAAATAAACTTCCCAAAAGATTAGCGAAAATTCCAGCCGCAAGCACCAAATGAGGTGGACTAATTATTTGCACATCTAATCCATACGCATTATGCCACCAATCGTCAAATGGTGCAGATGTTAGCATGGCGATTGCACCCCATATGCATACCCAGCAAGCAAAAGGGGCTTTAAAACCCCAAAAAACTACATATCGATTGTATAAGTTTTCATCTACAAATGTTTGTCGTAATGCTATATATGCGCATGTTAATCCACAGAGTATTCCACCTACATAGACTACGATGTGAGGAGGGGATAATAGTTTGTCACGACCTATGGTTTCGTGCCATGATATGTCCCACTCAATCCCAACAATAATTGCTGTAGAGGCTATTAAGAACAGGAATATATATGAAGGGATATTGGTTATTAATTCAGATATATTATTTTTGATAACATTTAACATAATTTATTATATGTAGACTCATTCATCACCATCATTATCATCCTCCAACCGAATGAAATTAGTTATCTTCCATCCTTTTTCATCAAAAATACGTTTAATGCTAATTAATATAATTCCTATTAATACAATCCAGACAATTCTTATCAAAGGGTGCATGTCCATTCTATCTACCGATCTTCAATCCTTATCCATCCAAAGTAATGATTTAATCCTCTTATGATTAGAATAAGTAAAATAGTAAAAAAAGCCCAAAAGGGAATATATTCAACTAAGCTAGGAAACAGGCCAGTGAATACAATAAAGACACCATAAAATAATAAGATAGGTAGTGATGCATCTTGCTTTTTAATATATTTATTTTCATCAAATGGAAGACCTTTTTTGGTAGCTTTCTCTCTAGCGATTTTGATATTATATCTTTTGAACTGATAATATAATTTTTTTATCATTTATTAATGATAAGAAAGAGAATTAAGATTCTAAAGATAAATTAGGATATTTTTTTTCTATTTTATTAAAACTATAATTCAAGCTGTGGGTAAAAAATAGATCACCTAGAATTGTATTAACAAAGAAAGGTATTGCCAAAGTATAACAGCTGATGAACCCAGCTAGAGTATTCGGATATCCTAAAAGCCAAACACCAAAATTAGTAACTATAAAAAATATGGTAGAGCTTGTAAGTATTGTGCCATTGTGAATATTCCTGGAAAAAATTCCCAGAAAAGAAATACTGATAAACGCTAAGTATACAAATGGAAGTGTAGAATGAAACCCTAAAAAAAGATCACTTATAAACATACACAATATTGGAATTATAAGGGCCAACCTTTTATTTCCAAATTGATGACCAGCAAATAAAGCAATACCTGTTATTGGTGCTACATTAGGGGGGTGAGGTAGCAGTCTAGTTGCTACTGCCATCAGCACCATTGTAATTATAATTAAATTTCTATTCATATTTGATTATACTATTCTCAAAATAACATAACAGTATGTACTAAATTAATCAGAAGATAATAACTTTCTATTATTTATTGATAAAAATTTAATTATTATAAATTGTAAATTGACATTGATGATAAAAGGTGATAAAAACATTAAAGACTTTGACCTATTGAATGATTTGCTTTTAGTGAATTTTTCAGATGGATCAGAAGCGGTTATCTCTTTAAGGCGTTTACGAGATAGATGTCCATGCGCAGGCTGCGAGGGAGAAACGGATGCTTTGGGGAATCTATATAAACCAAAACCTCAGCCTAAAACGGAATCTAGCTATGAATTAAAGCAAGTGCTTCTAGTTGGGTATTATGGATTAAAGCCCCTTTGGGCTGATAATCACACAACGGGAATTTTCCCTATTGATTTATTAATCGAATTATCCGAAAAATAATCAATATCCCATTTTATGGATTTGATCTAAAATTTGATTTACAAGAACTTCTGGGTTTTCTATGCTAGAATCGATTACGATTTCAGCATTTTCAGGTTTTTCATAAGGATCATCAATTCCTGTAAATTGTTTTAACAATCCTTTGCGAGCTTTTGCATATAATCCTTTAGCATCTCGTTGTTCACAGATGTCCAACGGCGTGTTTACAAATACTTCAATATACCCACCTAAAGGATCTATCATTGTACGATTAAATTGACGGTCTAGCCTGTATGGAGCAATAGGAGCGCAAATTGCAATTCCACCATTCTTTGTTATTTCACTTGCAACAAAACCTATCCTACGTACATTTATTGATCGATCTTCTTTAGAGAATCCCAATTCACTTGAAAGGTTCGTACGAACTATATCCCCATCTAGTAAAGTTACAGGCCTACGACCATCCTCAAGCAATTTTACTAAGAGTCCATTAGCAAGGGTTGATTTTCCTGATCCCGATAGTCCAGTAAAAAATATAGTAAAACCTCTTTTTGATAGAGCTGGACGCTGCTTTTGTAATTCTTTTACAACCTCTGGATAAGAAAACCATTCAGGAATTGTTTTTCCTTTATCAAGCATTTCACGTAACTCTGTCCCTGAAACAGATAAAGAGGTACAATCCTTAGGAACCTCATCAATTCCCATAAAAGATTTTTTTTCTTTTACATACACTAATTGCTTAAATGGAACGATATTCATCTCTAGTTCTTTTGAATGCTTATTTAAGATATCTTGCGCATCATATGGTCCATAAAATGGTTTATTGTCTACATTTAACCCAGGACTTGCATGGTCTCTTCCAATAATAAAATAATTACATCCATAATTTTTTCGAATGATTGTATGCCAAAGAGCCTCTCTAGGTCCGGCCATTCGCATTGCTAAGGGTAATAAGCTTAATGCAGTCATATCATTATTATATTTATTCATAATATTTTTATAACATCGAACTCTAGTATAATGATTAACATCACCTGGCTTTGTCAATCCAACAACAGGATGGATTAATAGTTTTGCGTTATTTTCATTTAATGCTCTTTTTGTAAGCTCGACGTGAGCACGATGCATAGGGTTACGGGTTTGAAAAGCAATAATATTACTCCACCCTGATTTATTAAAAATTTCTCTAAGCTGAAAAGGAGTGTGTCTTAATTCAGGGTAGTCATAATGTTTTGGATTCTGAATACCTTCTATTATTCCACCTATATAAGTTGAATGTGTATCATTTAATAAAAAATTTACACCTGGATGATTTGTATCCGTTGTTTCATAGATATGGTGCGCTTCTTTATCTTTTTCAGGATGCCATAAATCACTAACAGTTAATAAAGCAATCGCAAATCCTTCTTTATCTCTAAGAACTATTTTTTCATTAGTATCTAGTTTATCAGCAAATGAATTGCTTACATCCAATGTTATTGGAATAGGCCAAAGCAGGTTATTTTTTAATCTGTTTTTTTCACATACACTATTATAATCATCTTGATTCATAAATCCATCTAAGGGAGAAAAACCTCCATTTAAAATCAATTCTATATCGCATAATTGCCTATCTGTCAAAGTCCATGATTTCAATTGAAGAATATCATTATTAACTTCCCTAAGATGTTTTTTATTAAGCATGGGGCTACATAGTTTGCCACCATGAGGTTTTATAATTGAATTTGACATAGATTAAATTTCTTAATTAATATATTACAGGTACTTAATTATACAAACTTAATCGAAAATAAAATACTAGATAAAATAAATGCGAGTAATAAATGAAATATAATTTTAGAACATTGGTTTTTTTAACATCATTAGTTCTTGTTTCATGTGTTGAGAAAGATAGTGGTAATCATCAATTCACAAAAGCTTATATCGCACTTCAAGGGTCTGATAAGATTGCAATAATTGATGTTGATAATGGGGAATTAATTAATGAGGTTGAAGTAGATTTTATTAACACAGGTGACCGTCCCCATTATATTGTAATTGATGAGATACACCGTGCATGGTATGTAACGCTAATATCATCTGGATATGTTTGTAAATTTGACTTAGACACTGATCAACTATTAGACTCGGTTTTTGTTGGTAATCAACCAGCCTTAATGGATATCGATCGGGAAAGACAAATTTTATATGTTTCAAGGTTTATGCCAATGCCAAGTATGGGAATGGATGGAACCAGCTCCCAGTTGATTCATCAAATAGATGCCCAAACGATGGTAATTTTAAATACAGAGAATGTGGGGGCTTCCTCTCCTCATGGAATAGCGCTTAGTAATGATGGTTCAACATTGTGGGTAGCTAGTAATGAGGCTTCTCATTTTTTTAAAATACCTACATCTACATTTGGACTGTATAATAATCAAGCAGAAAATTTTCAATTAGGTTATGATGTTCCAGCCAATTATGAAATCAATGATAATATTTATAATGCATTGGAGCTTATCTTAAGCAATGATAATTCTCAACTATTTGTTTCTTGTTCTGGAAAAGGTGAGGTAAGAATTTTTGACACGTTAAATGGGGATAGCTTAAAATATTTTTCTACTGGAATAATGCCTTGGCATATGACCATTTCAAGAGATGATAGATATCTATACACTACTAATAGAATGTCAAATAATGTGGTTCAAATAGACCTATTAAGTGGAGATGCAAAAGCATTTACAATGGAAAATCTTATTATGCCCCATGGTATAGCTCTTACAGCTGATGATAGTAAATTATTAGTTGGCTCTTCCATGGGAGATACTGTATATATTGTAGATGCTCAATCAATGATCCTATTACATAGTATATATTTTTCAGATATAAATATGGATATGGATGAAGATATGAACATGAATAGTATGCATATGCCAACAGGATTGGCTATTGTGCAAGAATAGAACTATTTAAGTCTTTGCTTGATTCTTAACTGAAGAAATAGCTTTTTCAATTTCCTCTTTGTTCCCCAGGTAATAATTTTTAATCGATTTTATATCATCGCTCAATTCATATACAAGAGGTATCCCTGTTGGAATATTTAAACTAATAATATCTTTATCAGAAATGTTATCCAGATGTTTTACCAAAGAGCGCAATGAGTTACCATGAGCCACTATCAGAACTCTTTTCCCATTATGAATTGAAGGCTTTATTGTTTTATCCCAATATGGCAAAAATCTATTAACCGTATCTTCTAAACATTCAGATAATGGAATATTGTTTTGATCTATATTTGAATAATTAGGGTCATTACCGGACCAACGATCATCTGATTTCTCTAAAGCAGGTGGAGGGATATCGTAACTTCGTCTCCATTTCAATACTTGTTCGTCTCCATATTTTTCTGCTGTTTCAGATTTATTTAAACCTTGGAGCGCTCCA
>SGYN01000024.1 GCA_004321715.1 bacterium
TTGCTGTTTTATCTTTACCAACGGTTGTTCTTCCATATCCTTCTGATTCTAAAATTATATTATTGATTGATTTTTGATAATAATTATCACAAACATGAAAGTTTAAAAACCCTGGTTTTGAAATAGAATATTTTGCAATAATATCATTATCGTATTTCAATAGACTACCAATATTTTCCGCAATTTTTATTGGGTTATTTTTTAATTGTTTTGTTAGTGACAATGCAATATTGGTAGAAAAGTCCCCAAAATTTGGATTAGATGATTTTTCAACAATAACATTTGACTGAACATTTAATTCTATTAATGCATTGGAAATCATGTCCTTGATATATTCTTTAAAATCAATCATTATATTTTATTATCTCTGCGTCGGCCCATAACCTCTCAATTTGATAATAATCTCTTTCACTTGTTCGGAATACATGTACAATCACATCAATATAATCTAATAATACCCAATTCAGTTGTTCGTATCCTTCTATCCGCCACGCTTTAGTTTCTGTTCCTTTTCTTATTCCATCTGCTATTGCCTTTACTTGTACATCAGTTGAAGCAGAGCAAATAACAAAATAATCAGATATACTTGTTAGTTCAGAAACATGAATAGCAATTACATCTTCAGCTTTTTTAGCTAAAGCTAGATTTGCTATAGATTCAGCAAGTATTTGCGAAGAAGAATTTGATTTATCAGTTTTTGACAGGGCAGTAAATTATTTATCCATATAGGTTTGGATTGATTTTATAGAGCTAAAGTCTTTTCCAAGAATTAATGTTAAATCAACGCTAAGACTTTCATCCGGTTGGTGTATCACTCGAGGATCTTCATTAGGATTTAAACCAAGTGATTTAGCGACATAGTTTAAATCTTCAAGGTTTTCATTTCTTAATATTAACATTGTTTGAGTATAATTAAAATTATCAGCATTTTCTGACCTAACTACGTCAACATTATTGTCTCGCAATAGATCTGATACTTTAGACGCAAGCCCTGAAACACCACATCCATTTAAAATCTCAACTTCAATATCCATAATGGGTTTTTTCTCGTAAACCTCTACAGCTAGCCGGGGCTGATCAGGTATATCAGGAAAAGTAATTTCTATAGGGACCCCATTATGTGTTTGCTTTGTTGTGAAGGAGAATATAAACGCAACTAATAGTAATGATAACACCACAATAGCTGAATTAATTATTGATCCTTGTAAATCCTTACGAGAACCTTTTTTTGATTTCTTTTTTTTATTAAATAATGAAGATTTTTTTCGAGGCATTTATTTTGTTATTCTTTATCTATAAAATAACCATTTATTATTTGTAATAATTATTAAAATATGGATTACGTTTGTAGTTATGCATAGATCTTCGTTCATTGTTGTAAGGGTTATTAGACATTCTAAATTCAAAAAAAGTATTATCAGTTGGTTTATATCGTAAATGTGCATCGTATACAAATTGTGTTTTATCCATACCATAACTTAAAGGATTTTGCATTCCAGTAGGCTGAATGAGGCTAAAGCTAGCACCAATATGTAAATTCGGATTTAATGTATAATTCATCATATTTGTATAAGCAGCTACATTGATCATTTGATTACCTACATTCATTGCAGACATAGAAAAACTATGGTTCATAGAAAATCTGCTAGGATCAAAAAGGGGTAACGGTTCAGAGCTATTGCTGCCCGTTATCATTGTTCCCGGGCTTTGATTTGGTAATTGTGATATTAGCTGAGCTGAAATACAGCTAGCTAGCACAGAAAAAATAATAAAATATCTTATTTGATTATTCATAGCTTATTAAAGTAATCCATTTTAGGATAATTACCATATTCTAAATTTGGGTTTAATATGTATTAAATAGCAATGTTCGTGTTTATTTATATTATTACTATTAATTAACATATGCCTCAATTATTCCTCCTCCTAAGCATGTATCATCATTATAAAATACAATAGACTGTCCAGGAGCTGCGGCAAAAACTGGTTTTTGAAAAGTGACAATAGACGAATTATTATTTAATATTTCAATATTACAGAACTGATCTTTCTGTCGATAACGTATTTTTGCAGTTAATTCTTTAGTAGTATCTGGTTGTAAATTGGAAATCCAGTGCAAGTTGGTTGCAATAATTTTTTCACTATAAAGAGCTGGATTTTCTTTTCCTTGACATACAATTAGATTATTTTTTATCATATCTTTTCCAACAACATACCAAGGGCTTGATAAATTGCTATGGCCTCCGCCAATGCCTAACCCTTTTCTTTGTCCAATAGTGTAATACATTAAACCTGAATGAGTTCCAACTTTTTTCTGATCAAGTGAAATTATATCCCCAGGGTTTGCGGGTAGATATCTTTCAAGGAACTCTTTAAAATTTTGTTCACCTACAAAACATATACCCGTACTATCTTTTTTTTCTGCTGTTGGTAACCCTGCCTTTTTAGCAATACTTCTTACATCTTCTTTATTTAATTCACCAAGTGGAAACTTGCTTTTTGATAAAGGGTCATGAGAAAGCATATAAAGAAAATAACTTTGATCCTTATTATTATCTTTTCCTTTTAAAAGTCTATATTCTGAATTTTTATATTCAATTTTTGCATAATGACCTGTCGCTATTTTTGTAACTCCTAATTTGAAAGCATAATTGAGGAATGCTTTGAATTTTATTTCTCGATTACATAACACATCGGGGTTTGGAGTTCGTCCAGCCTTGTACTCTGAAAGAAAATAAGAAAAAACTTTGTTCCAATAATCTTTGGAGAAATTTACACTATGTATCGGTAAGCCAAGAATATTACATACCTGAAGCGCATCATTATAGTCATCAGCTGATGTACAGATTTCATCATCCTGATCTTCCCAGTTTTTCATAAATATACATTCCACATCATAACCCTGCTCTGCTAGTAAAAGTGCAGCTACAGAACTATCTACACCGCCACTTATTCCTACAACTATTTTTTCTTTCACGTGGAATTCTTTTGAATAGTAATAATTGATGATCGTATTGACTCAACAAGTTTATTTACTTCATTAATCGTATTATGCTTTCCAAAACTTATCCGTATTGATTCTAAATTCTTTTTATCAGAGATACCCATAGCTTTTAAAACAGGTGAAGGGCTAATCGTTCCTGAGGAGCAAGCAGAACCATTTGAAATTGCAATACCTTCTTTATCTAAATGAATTAATAAAAGATCACTAGAAATATTTGGAATTGTTAGGTTAATTAATCCAGGAAGATGATTTTTATCAAATCCATTAAAAATTAAATCAACATTTTTTTCCATAATACGATTTCTAAAGTGGTTTTCTAAATCTAATAAATGTGTAAAATTTTGATCTAGAGCTCTGTTTGCAATTTCAGCTGCAAGACCTAAACCTGCAATTCCACTAATATTTTCCGTACCTGCGCGCAGATTCTTTTCTTGGCTACCTCCAACAATCATTGGTTTAATGGTAATTCCACTTTTTATAAATAAAGCACCTACGCCCTTAGGGCCATAAAATTTATGAGCTGAAAAACTCATCATATCTATATTCAATCTTTTTACATCTATAGGTAATTTCCCTAACATCTGTATTGCATCAGAGTGAAATAATATATCGTACTCTTTTGCAATATTTGCAATATTTTTTATGGGTTCAATCGTCCCCACTTCATTATTAGCCATCATTATTGATATTAGTCCAGTATCAGATGTAATATTATTTTTAATATCGTCAGGGTTAACACATCCATTTTTATCCACGGATACAATAGTATGTTCTACACCAAATTTTTCTAATTCTTTTAACACTAAAAGAACAGCAGGGTGTTCAATAGAAGATGTTATCACATGCTTTCTTTTTTGGTGAACCACATTCCAAAGAACCATATTATTTGATTCAGTCCCTCCACCAGTAAAGATCACTTCTTTTGGCTCACAATTTATTGAATCTGCAAACTGTCTTCTTGCTATTTCAATCGCATGTTTAGCTTTTCTTCCTAAATCATATGTACTAGAAGGGTTTCCATAGATATTCTGATTTAATTCACTCATTAGTGATTGCACATCTGCATCTATAGGCGTTGTTGCGCTATGGTCAAAATAAAGCATTAGAATTGATTATATTTTATAATTAATGAAAAGTATTATAAGTAGAATAATTATACTATTCGTTTTTTATTGCAGCATATCGTACAGTATTTTGAAGATTAGTATAGAAAGGTGGTTGTCTATCTTCGAGTAAATTAATCATAGCTTCCACATCATAGTCATATCTAACTACTTCCCAATCAACTGTTTCTCCAACAGTTAAAAAAGCAACCGCGCCTTTTGGATTTTCATCAAAAGGTAGGCCCGTAGCTCCTTGACAATATATGGAAAGATTATCTTCTTCCTCAAATCTTGGTGTATGTATATGTCCATGAACAAACACAAACCTTTTAACTTCAGGATGTGAATTCTGAACATGGTTTTTCCAGTTTTTAATTTCTATCATACTAGGTGGTTGCTCATCTCGCTGGTACCACGCATGTGTAAATTCTATTAATATTGAATTAATGACTTCTCTGTGAGCAACATGCATGTCTAAAGCAAAATCAACACCTTCTTTTCCGAGTTGTTCTGCAGTCCATTGCTCATTAGCAACAATTGCTTTATTAATAGGATCGTACGGATCCATTCCTTCGAGTGAAGGCATTTCTTTTTCCCATAGTTTCTCAATTAGATATCTGTCATGGTTTCCCCGAATAAAAATACAATCATCTAAGCTTTTAAGGACTGCCAGAGTTTCTTTTGGAGCTGGACCTAATGCAAAACAATCACCTAAACATATTAGTTGATCAATATTTTCTCTTTCTTTAATGATAGAGATACCTGTCTCCAATGCAGATATATTGGAGTGTATATCAGTCAGAATTGCAAACGTTTTACTACTCATTACTATAAAATATACCTATATGATATTCCTTATAGCAAGATAATATAGAATTGATCATCTAATCAATTTCTATTAATATGACTACTGTTATGAGTAGCTCTAATACATTAATTGTCGGTTCGATTAGTCTAGATACTATTGAAACTGTTTCTGATCGTAAGGAATCTCTTTTAGGAGGTTCTGCAACTTATGCAACTATTGCTGCTGCTAAATCTTCAGATGTTCATTTAGTTGGTATTATAGGTGATGATTTTCCTCCAAAAGGAATTCAGATCCTCGAAGAATCCACAGCTGATTTATCGAATCTTGAGCAAAAAAAAGGAAAAACGTTTAGTTGGGGAGGAAAGTATGCCAAAGATTGGGACAATCGTGAAACATTATTTACTGAATTAGGTGTATTTAAGGAGTTCAATCCAATTTTAACAGAGCAAAATAAGGCAGCCTCTACTGTATTTCTCGCAAATATACATCCTGCGCTTCAGCTATCTGTTCTCAATCAATGCTCAAAAAGAAAATATGTTATTATAGATACAATGAACTTATGGATTGATACAGAAAGAGAAAAATTAAAAGAAGTAATTAGTTTTTGCGATGTTTTGCTCATTAACGAATTTGAAGCCGAACAATTTACTAGACGAAAATATCATGATGATCAGGGTACAGTTTTACAAGCATTAGGACCACAAAATATTATAATAAAATGTGGATCTAAAGGTGCAAAGCTATATTCAGGTCATCGCCTGGATACAATAGGCGTGTTCCCTATAAAAAATGTTATTGACCCCACTGGAGCCGGCGATGCTTTTGGTGGAGGGATAGCCTCATCATTGGCAAATGGAGAGAATATGATTGAATCAATAATTAATGGTTCAGCTCTTGCAAGCTTAACGATTGAGGGTTTTGGAATAGATACGGTTTATAATTCTAGTATTAATGAGATTGAAAAAAGAAAAGAACATCTTAGAACAACCCTTAATTCTTGATAGGATTATAATCTGATCCTAATTTCACGGGTTTTGAATGAATGAATTTACCAAGGGGGTAAAATGTTTAACAAAAAATATTTAACAGGAATACTAAATCTATTACTAGTTTTGATAGTATTTCGTTGTTCTAGTCAGGAATACACTTCGGCTAAATTATACATCCAACAGCTAGAATGGGAAAAAGCAGAAGAGTTTCTTATTAAAGCGCTTGTGGCAGAGCCTGAAAATCCTGAGATACCTTATCAATTAGGTTATCATATTTATGGTCTTCAGAAAAAAGACTGGAAGATGATGAATAAATCCTTTGATAAGGCTCTTTCTATTGATCCAAATAAAAAAATATTAGGCCAGCCAAAAACTGTTAAAGAATTTGTCGCTATGGCAAGAACACAATTTTGGGCGGAAGTTTATAATAAAGGTGTAGCCGAATTCAATAATTACAGAAATGGTAATTTGAGTGACAAAGATGCAGAATTGCAAAAATCGATTAATACATTCATAACTTCTTCTGAAATAAAACCAGATGAGGCTCAATCATATTTAATGCTATCAACTTGTCTATTTATAGCAGGTGATCAATTAGAATCTGAAAAATATATTGTTAAAGCAGTTGAATTATCCCCAGATGATGCAAACATTAATTTAACTGCTGGTCAAATCTTTATGCAAAAACAAGAATTTGAGCAGGCATTACCTTATATTAAAAAATCGGTTGAGTTAGATCCTAGTAATACAAAATCTATTAGAAATCTTGCACAGATATACTACGACACAGGCAATATGGAAAAATCAATTGAAACATATGAAGATGCAATTAATAAGGAAACAGATAGAAAAGTAAAAGCAGATCTATATTTTAATCTTGGTATTTTATATAATAGAGTAGATAATTTTGAAGAAGCCGAATTCAATTTTATGAACGCTCTAGATGAAAACCCCGATGATGTCGAAGCAATAATGGGGATGGCACAAGTTTTTGAAAATGCAGAAAAATGGAGGAAGGCAGAAAAATTTTATCGCGAGTTAATTTCTATAGATCCAGATAATCCTGAACATTATAGAGGGATGTCTCGTGTAAAGTTACAACAAGGAGAGCCTGATCAATCAAAGCGCTTTTTAGATAAAGCAAAAGCTCTTGAAGGATAATTATATTATAAGAAATTTTTTAGCCTAGACGCTGTCTTTTCTTTAAAAATTCATTCAAAGCTAAATCCAGATTTTGATCAGTAAATAAGGGGACATAATCTATCTTTTGTTCTCTACACCTAAGACGCAACTCATCTTGATATGATCGAATTGATTGCTGGTAAATTTTTCTAATTTTCCAAGGATCTGTCGTAATCTGTTCATCTGTTTCCATGTCTTTGAATTTTGTTCTGTTAGTAAAATTGAAATCAAGTTCTTTTCGATCCATAATGTGAAACACAATGATTTCTTGTTTATTATGTCTGAAATGTTTCAAACCTTTAATTATATTTTCAGTTTCATCAAATAAATCAGATATTAAGATTACTAGACCCCGTTTTTTAATTCTTTCTGCCATTTCATGTAGTACAATCCCAACATTGGTGTCTTTTCCAGATCCAATTGTATCTAAATGAGTTAAAATAGTATTAATATGACTAGGTTTTGATCTAGGAGGGATGAACTTTTGTATTTGATTATCAAACAATGTTAATCCTACACCATCCTGTTTATTAATCATAAGATATGCTAATGCTGCAGATAAATAATTCCCATAATCCAGTTTTGATATTTTACTACTTGTATACTCCATCGATCTACTCGTATCTAATAATATATATGCACGCAAATTGGTTTCTTCTTCATATTGTTTTACAAAATATCTGTCTGTTTTTCCATATAGTTTCCAATCAACATGTCGTATTTCATCTCCTGGCCCATAAGCTCTATGCTCAGCAAACTCAACACTGAATCCATGAAAAGGGCTTTTGTGCTGGCCAATAATATATCCTTCAACAACTAAACGAGCCCGCAAAGACATATTGCTTAATCGCGCCACCATTTCTGGTTCTAAATATTTTCGCTTATCAATATGATCCATTCACTTAGCTCTCTTCTAATAGTTTGATTAAAATATCATCCGTACTTAATCCTTCGGCCTCTGCATTAAAATTTGTAATTAATCGATGCCTCAGTACGGGTTTAGCCATTGCTTTAATATCATCTATTTCAGGAGCAGGTCGACCATCCAATATTGCTTTTGCTTTTGCACCCAATACTAAATACTGTGATGCTCTAGGGCCCGCCCCCCAATCAATCCATTCTTTAATTGTTGAAGATGATTTATCAGATTTTGGCCGTGTTTTAGAAACTAAATTAACAGCAAAATCAACAACATTGTCTGCAATTGGCACTCTTCGAACAAGATCTTGATACAGTACTAAATCATTACGGCTAATTATTGTATTTAATATTTGATCTTCTTCACTAGTGGTTGATTTAACTATTGATACTTCATCTTCGTGTGATGGATAGTCAATTTTAATATTAAACATAAATCGATCTAATTGAGCTTCAGGAAGAGGATATGTTCCTTCTTGTTCAATGGGATTTTGAGTTGCTAATACAAAGAAAGGTTCTTCTAGTACATATGTTTGTCCAGCGGTTGTAACCTTGTGTTCTTGCATTGCTTCTAATAAAGCAGATTGTGTTTTGGGTGGAGTTCTATTTATTTCATCAGCCAAAACTATGTTTCCAAAAATAGGCCCTTTAAAGAACCTAAATTCTCTTTTACCAGAATTTTTATCTTCTTCAATGATTTCCGTACCTGTTATATCACTAGGCATTAGATCTGGAGTAAATTGAATACGACTAAAATTTAAATCTAATAATTCTGCGATTGATTTAATTAACAATGTTTTAGCAAGACCAGGAACGCCTACTAGTAGAGTATGCCCTTTACAAAGTAATGCTATCAAAATATGATCTATTACTTCTTGTTGACCTAATACGCGTTTTGAGATTTCAACATTGAACTGATCTCTTGTTTTTGTAAGTTGTTTTACTAGTTTTATATCTGTCATTTTATCCATATGATTTCCATTTGTTATGTAGCTAAGTTTCAGAAAGGGTCAAAATTAAATGGACACCTATCAGGAAACAATGTTATTGTCTTGTTAGAGTATACTTTTTAAAAGATATTATGTTATATGTCTGAGATAATAAAAAGACAAAATAGCCAGATTATTGGCATGACCCTTGCTGAGCTAGAAAATCTATCAGAAGAATCTAATCAGTCGCGCTTTCGAGGAAGACAATTATTTAATTCAGTATACAAACAAAAAATTGACTCCTTTGAAAATATAAAAACTCTACCAATTATATTTCGGGATAAATTATTAGATAAATATACTCTCCACCCCTTATCATTAATTAAAAAAACTGGATCTAATACTGAATTAACACAGAAATATTTATTTAAGCTATCCACTGGAGAAAAGATTGAGTCTGTTCTTATGTATGAAGATAAACGTGTAACTCTATGTGTAAGTACGCAAGTTGGTTGTGCGGTCGATTGCAAGTTTTGCGCTACAGCAAAAATGGGTTTTATAAAGAACCTTACAGCTGGCGAAATTATTGATCAATATTTAATGATAAGTAATTCGATAGATAAAAAAATAACAAATATAGTTTTTATGGGCATGGGGGAGCCCTTTTTAAATTATCAACAAGTGATAAATGCGGCTATACTATTTAATGACAAAGATGGTATCAATTTAAGTTCAAAAAGAATCACAATATCTACAGTTGGGATTATCCCCAAGATTAAACGGTACAGCGAAGAAGGGCATAAATTCAAACTGGCTATTAGTTTAAATGGCTCTTATCAAAGTCAACGACTTGAAATTATGCCGATTTCCAAAACACATTCTATAGACGATTTAATTAAAACTGTATGGTACCACTATAAAAAAACAAAAAAATTAGTAACCTTTGAATATGTATTATTATCGAACGTAAATGATTCTATTTTAGATGCTAATAGGTTGATTGATTTAATAGGTGACTTACCCTGTAAAGTAAATGTAATTCCTTATAATGAAATAGAGGGGCCATTTAAAAGGCCTTCAGTGCAAAGAATAAATGAATTCGTAAATCAAATCAATAATTCAAAATTTATTGTTACAGTAAGATGGAGTAAAGGGACAGATATAAATAGTGGATGCGGTCAACTTGCTGTATTAGAATCTTGAAAAAAATAACAAAATATGATATTTTAAAAATGAAAGATTATATTCTTTCAAAATCACAATTTAATGGTGATACTGCTATTATACTTGGTTCTGGGATGGGTGCATTTGGTAATATACTAGATGATTTGATTAGTATTACATATCGCGATATTCCAGGTTATCCTCTTTCGACTGTAAAGGGCCATAGTGGAGAATTATCTATTGGTTCCATTAGAGATATTTCATTAATAGTTGCAAAAGGAAGATTTCACTATTATGAAGGTTATGATATGGAAACAATAACCTTGCCTATAAAATTATTTCATTCATTAGGAGTGAAAAAACTAATCATTACAAATGCAGCAGGATCAGTTAGTTTAAATCTTCCACCAGGAGCGATGATGATTCTTGATAGCCATATGGATTGCACATTCCGAGAAAGTATATCTATACCAAAAAAACAGAATAGTAAAAAGTTTCATGACCAATCGTTCATAAAAACAGCTTTTGCTAGCGCTGAAAACGTTGGAATTCATATTTCAAAAGGTACTTATTGTTGGACCATGGGTCCTGCATATGAAACCCCAGATGAGGTTTCTTTTATTCAGTCACTAGGCGGACAAGCCGTGGGAATGAGCACAGTCCCAGAAATCCAACAAGCAGCAGAATTAAATATGAAAATTCTAGCTATCTCTACAATAACAAATTATGCAGCTGGGATTACAAACGAGCCTCTGTCACATGAAGAAGTAATAAATGTCTCATCGCAGGTTGAGGATGATTTTGCCAATTTATTAACCGAAATTGTGATAAGGATTTAAAAATGAAAATAAGCATTCGTTCAGAAGTAAAGGATATAGCAGAAGAAATAATTGCTATTCGACGCGATATTCATAAGCATCCTGAGCTAGGGTTTGAAGTTCATCGGACAGCGGAGCTAGTATCAAATCATCTGAAAAAACTGGGATTTAATGTATCTGATGGTATAGGAAAAACTGGTGTTGTTGGCGATCTAATTGGTCATGGTAGTGGTCCAACTATTGGCTTACGAGCAGATATGGATGCTTTACCAATACAAGAGACAAGTGATCTTCTATATTCATCAGTAAATGATGGAATTATGCATGCTTGCGGTCATGATGGACATACTGCAATGCTACTTGGAGCTGCAACAGTATTAAAACAATTTCAAAATCAATTAAATGGTAATGTACGTTTTATTTTTCAGCCAGCAGAAGAAGGAGATGGAGGAGCTCGTTATATGATTGAAGATGGTTGTTTAGAAAGCGTAGATGAAATATTTGGTATACATTTATGGAATTACCAACCGTATGGTGAAGTCGGTGTAAAAGAAGGACCGATTTTAGCTGCAGCTGATTTTTTTGATATAACAATAAAGGGAATAGGTGGCCATGGTGCAGCCCCACAAGGAACTATAGATGCTGTCTTAGTTTCTGCCCATTTAATTACTGCCTTACAAAGTATAGTAAGTCGAAATACTAATCCCTTAGAAAGTACAGTAGTCACCATAGGACAAATTAATGGTGGCCATAATTTTAATGTAATTGCTGATAAAATAGTGCTAAAAGGAACTGCTAGATCTTACTCAAAAGAGAATCGCCAGTTAATACAAGATAGGATGGAGGAGATTATTTCTGGAATTGCAAAAACTTTTTCTGCTGAAATTGATTTCAACTATTCTGAAGGATATCCTCCAACAGTAAATAATGAAATTTCATATCAAAAATTAATGCTATCTGCAAAGAAAATAGTTGGTGATAAATGTGGGTTTCCATATTTATCAATGGGTGGTGAAGATTTTAGTTATTATGCAGAAAAAATTCCTGGCTGTTTTTTCTTTGTGGGTTCTGCGCCCAGCGATAAAAAACTTAGATCCGTTCCCCATCATTGCTCTCATTTTGATATAGATGAAAATGCTCTATTAATTGGGTCTTCGATATTTGTGCAATTAATCGAAGACCAATTAATTAATATCCGCTAGCGGTATTTTCTGCTCTAGGATCACCATAACCAGTAAATTTATTTCCATTAATTACAATGGCATTTACATTTCCAATACCATTATATGGCAATAAAGAATGCCCATAGTCTATTAAGGATCTTTTTGTATCATCATTTAAACTATTATCTTCAAAATAAATAACATCTGGTAACCATTGGGAATGAACCCTTGGTAAAGATACAGCTTCTTTAATTGACATATTATGAATTGTAATGTTTAGTATGGTTTGTAATACAGAAGTAATTATTCTTGATCCCCCAGGAGAACCTAGAATTAAGAAAGGTTTTTTATTTTTTAAAACAATTGTTGGAGTCATTGAACTCAAGGGTCTTTTCTCTGCCTCAATAGAATTAGCTTCATTTCCTATTAATCCAAAAGAGTTTGGGACTCCAGGTTTTGAGGAAAAATCGTCCATTTCATTATTAAGAAAGAATCCTGCTCCATCCACTATTATTCCACTACCATAGTCAAGATTTATAGTTGTAGTGACGCTTACCGCATTTCCATATTTATCTATTACAGAATAGTGTGTTGTTTCAGAGCTTTCATAAATGTATGGATCCCCAGCAAATATTTGTTTACTTGGTGAAGCTTGTTTTGGAGAAAAATCTTTTATTCTATTTTTGGCATAGGATTTTCTTAATAAAATATCAATAGGAGAATTCCAAAAATCAGAATCTCCAAGATGTTCTGCTCTATCAGCATATGCTCTACGCTGAACTTCTGTTAACAAATGTATATATTTAGAAGAATTCCAATTAAAATCATTTAAAGGAAACAACTCAAGCATATTTAACATTTCTATAAGTATAGTCCCGCCGGAGCTTGGTGGCCCCATTGAAATAATTTCGTATTGCTTGAATTCTCCTTTAACTGGTTCTCGAAACTTGGATTCATATGATATTAAATCTTCATAAGTAATAAATCCTGCATCTTTATCCATTTCAGAAATGATTAGATCAGCTGTTTTTCCAGAATAAAAACCATCCCGACCATATCTTGCTATACGCTTAAGCGTCTTCCCAAGATCTTTTTGAACTAATCTATCTTCCTTTTTCCATTCTCTATTGTCACTACGTATGAATATTTTAGCCGCAGCTTCATTTTTACTAAATAATTCTTTAAAAGCATTTAATTTTTGTGCTTCATATAAACTTAATTTAAATCCTCGTTCAGCTAGAGAAATAGATGGGGATAATAATTCTCGAAGTGAGATATTACCTGATCCATGTTTTTCCCAGGACTTTAACAAACCGTCTACACTCCCTGGAACGCCTGATGAAGCTCTAGTATTTAAGGACATACCATTTATTACATTTCCATTATCATCAAGGTACATATCTCTATAAGCTGCGGCAGGCGCCTTTTCTCTATAATCTAATGTAAATACCATCCCATCGTTCAAATATGTAACCATAAATCCACCACCACCTATATTGCCATTTGATGAAGATGTAACTGCTAAAGCAAAGCCAACTGCACATGCAGCATCAATAGCATTCCCACCGTTTTTTAATATTTTAATTCCAACTTCTGATGCATGTTTGCTTGTTGAAACTACCATACCGTTTTCAGCAGTTATTGGATCTTGATTTTGGGAAATAATTTGATTTATAAAAAAACCACTTACTAGAAGAATCAGTTTAAACATTTATGATTTAATCCAATTAATTATTTCTCTTATTCCATTAGTAATATCTAAAACTGATTCTGATATATGGTCCATTGTTAATGTTGACTCTTTTGATAGATCCATGCTTGTTCTTATAGCTCCTTCACCATCAAAGTTTACATATGCTAATCGCGCAGACAGTTCTTTCGCGTCTCTTCCAAAATCAGACCCAGGTAATAATGCTACACCAGAATCATCTAGCAATCTTTTACATAAAGTTTTTGAATCAAAAATATTCTTTTTATTTAAAATTTCTTCAAATGGTTGAAAATTTGGGAATATATAAAATGCTCCTTTAGGTATTCTAACTTTGATTCCTGCATCGATTAGGGTCGAAGCACAATATTGACCAATAGTTTCTAATATTCTTTTACAATGAAACAAATAATGATCAATCGATTCATCTTCGTAAGCTGTTATCCCAGCATACTGTATAGGCGTTGAAACGCATGAATAAGTTTCACTAGCAACTGAACTCATTATATTCTGTAGGTACTTTAATTCTTTTGGAAATGAAAAATGCCCAAGACGCCAACCACCAGCAGCACACCATTTAGATAAGCCAGAACTAATAATTGTTCCCTCAGGGTAATATCTTGCTATTGATATGTGCTCACCTTGATAATGAATGCGACCATAAATCTCATCAGATAAAATAATTATATTATTTTTTCGACAGACTGTTGCTAGTTCTTTTAATGTTTCTAATTCAAATGTACAACCATGTGGATTACCTGGATAATTTAATATTAGTAGCTTAGGTTGATCAGTGCGATTACTAATAGATTCATTTAATTGATCTGGTAATAATTGCCAACTATCCTCATACCTGGTCTCAATAAAAATTATTTCTCGATTCAATATATTTGCTTGTGGAGAATATGATACCCAACAAGGCGTTGGCAAGATAGTTATTCCTTTTAATGCGAGTTGGAGCGAAAACATCAGCTCTTTTGATCCAGGGCCAACCAACACTTGATCCGATTGAATATTAACATTATCAAAACTTTGGTGATAGTTAGCAATTGCTTCTCGTAATTCTGGTAACCCTTCTACAGATAAATAATTTTTTCGAAATGAATTTTCTCTTAATGAATTAACAACTTTATCTGGAATAGGGAAGGGGGCTTGACCAAATCCAAAACGAAAAACATGTTTACCTTGCTTTTCTAAGGTATCACAATATTCATTAATTGCAAGAGTTGCGGATCGTTCCAATGCATTAAGGTTAGAATGTATATATTCACTCATAAGAATATGTAAAATTTACAAATTCCATTTCTTCTTAAAACAAAAAAGGCGGTGAGTCTAATCACCGCCTTTTTATCATTAATTGTTATACAATTAGAATGAATACATTAATCTCATATAGGTAAATCCACCATGATAACCAAGTGGTGATCTACGTGGATAGGGCATACCTTGTGAGGCGCGAGTAGCAATCTCTTTTGGATATGCATTTGTGATATTATTAGCACCCAATACTACAGAAAGATTATTGCTAACACGATAGTTAGCTTCAAGATCGATGAAACTAACAGCATCAATCTTATCTTTTGTACCTGCGGCATAATCACCACGTTCATCCCATGATTCACCATAGTAATTTAATCGAGCCATCAAAGACCATGCATCGCTTAAATTTTGTGTTAGCGTCATAGTCATTCTATCTTTTGGTAGATTCAATTCCAAATTAACAACACCACCATCTGATACAGGATTAACTCCATTTACTTGAGTCTGTTGTAACACTTCAGTTTCATTATGGTTATATGCCATACTAACTGTTGTATTATCCAGGTTATAAACTGCAACTAAATCAAAACCAGATGTTTTTGTATCCAAAGCATTCGTATAGAAAGCTAGTTCAGAAAATTCTGGATTGCCCTCTATTCCTATAGAGCGTGATTTTAATAACTTTCCAGTAACTTCAACTGTATACATATCAAATGTCATATTTAAACCACTTATTGGATTAGCAGTTAAACCAAAGCTGGTGTTTACTGCATCTTCTGGCACTAGAGCTTTACCACCCAAAGCAACACATAATGGATCTGTAGGTTTCAATGTGCCTTCATTTACTTGCATACCTGTAACACCATCAAATGAAGTTGTTACACCTGTATAGTTCATTTGACCAGGCGTTGGTGCTCTAAAACCAGTAGAGTATCCACCACGTAGCGTAAGAAGATTTCCAAAAGAGTAACGACCTGCAACCTTAAAATCAGAAGTTGTATTGTCATCTGAATAAGATTCTGAGCGGAAAGCTGCTTGCAATAGCAAGGCATCGCCCATTGCATACTCAGCATCTACATAAAATGCAGTATTTTGACGATCAAATACACCTGCTGCATCCGGGCTGGTTCCTGGCATACCATTTGCGGCTAAGCCAGGAGCAGTATAATTAGATGAATCAGCAGATTCTGGATTTACAAGTAGATGAGACATTGCCCAAGGTCCAGGCATCCAAGCTTCTTTTTGACCTTCATACATAGTGTATTTTTCTTCTCTCCACTCTGCGCCAAAAGCTATATTCATTGCATCAGATACAGTATACGAAAAGTCTGCATTCATATTGGTTTCTTCTTGTTGTAAATCACCAATATCAAAATTATGAGGAGAATATGGCCCCCATGACAGATTCAATGAATTTCTTAGATTATAATGCATGTAATTACTTCCGTAGCTTGCACTAAAATCATAATCAACACCCCAATCAGAACTTCCTTTTATACCAAGAACAGAACTGACGTCATCATTATGGCCTTCTAGACGTGGAGTAAAACCTAAGGGGTATGTATCTCCCCAAGAGAAATTACCTTTACTAGGATCAGCTGGATCAAGAGGAATATCAGTTAATGCTCCACCTTTTCCAGCAGCACGTAGAAAGAAGCTATATTCACCAAAAGTATCAGCATAGTTTCCAAATGCATAAGCATCAACATTATCATTAATTTTCAAGCCAGCATTCCATACAGAACGAAAACCGCTACTAATTGGACGACCCCAGTTCATGGCTGTTTGCCATTCATCAACATCTTGATCTGAGGCATTTTCATCCCAGCCTTTGTAACCATCAGCGGCAGATGCATGTTGGTTACCTCTAGAAAGTTCTGGTCTGTCAGCATATTCAAAACTAAGATTTATAAACCCATCATCGGTTAAGGGTAATCCAATATTTGCTGCTAATGTCAGATCGGTTTCACCACCGCGACCATTTGGGGCTTGCATCCATTGTCCACCTGTAACGTTGACTTCATATCCCGAGCTATTATCTTTTAGAATAAAATTCATAACACCAGCAATTGCATCAGATCCATACTGTGCCGCAGCACCATCTCGAAGTACTTCAAGTCGTTTTACTGCTATAGTTGGAATCATTCCAACATCAGCTCCTTGAGCACCAACATTCATTGCTGCACCAAAGTGAGATATTAATGCAGATCGATGACGTCTTTTTGAATTCGTTAAAACTAATATATTATCTGGTGGAAGACCGCGCATTGAAGTTGGCCGTACAAATGCGGACCCATCACCTGTTAGAGGAGTTGCATTAAAAGATGGAACTTGGTTCTTCAAAGTTTCGGTGAAATCACCATTTCCCTGTTTTCTTAATTCCATTTCTGCAAAACCATCTATTGGAGATGGAGATTTCATTGAAGTCCTACCAGCAGCTCTCGTTCCAGTAACAAGTACAATGGAAGACTCAAGAGCATCCACTGAAAGTGTGAAATCTACAGTTGCTGTTGCGCCATCAGATATAGTTACAGATTTAGTACCTGATTTATATCCAATATATGAAGCTGTAACTGAATAAGTTCCAGCAGAAACTCCATTAATTAAATATGCACCAGATCCAACTGTTGCGCCGCCCATTGGTGTTCCCTCTACTGCGACATTTGCCCCAGCTAAAGGATTACCATCCGCATCGGTAACAGTTCCAGAAATAGAACCATTCTGAGCAAATAATAAGGCAACAAAATTAATTGCTATAATGATATTTTTCATTTTAGCTCCTTTTTTCATAGCATTAATGTTCTTCTGTTTATTTGAAGTCAGGTATGTGGAGTAGCCTGAACATTCCTTAGTTCACCCTAACTTATAATAAGAATTAATAAATTGTCAATAAATAATGCATTTTCTTAAAAATCCCTTATTTATACCTAAGTTCCGATATTCACTAATTTTTATGTGTAAAATATTAAAAATAGTATTTTTAATTATATTTTTAGTTGGATGTAATAATTCACTATTAATAGAGGATAAATTTACTCTTACATTAGATATTTCTGGTGTTTTAGAAGAGGACACTTATCTCGTAAAAAGAGAGTTTGGAAAATGGGTTAATATAGATTCTAGTAATATTAAGACAGGTATAATAAAAATGGGTGGTTCAATAAATGAACCTGAATTTTATTATCTTAAATTTGGAAAAACCTATATTGGTATATTTTTAGAAGCAGGGGATATAGTATTTAAGGCGAACGTTGATAGTTTAGATAAAAATTATATTTCCGGATCAAAATCAAATGAAGAATTAAATTTATTTCAGGCAAGTATTTTATCCATAACAAATGATTTAGATGATCTTTATAAACAATATAGCATAATTATAAAATCAGATAATAAAGACTCAATAAAATATATAATTGATTTAATTGATAATAAAGACCAAGAACGCTTAGATGCAACTCTAGGATACGTGTATAAAAATAATAAAAGTATTGTATCGGCATACTTAGCGATGTCAAATAATTATTATTTGGATTTACATGAAATAGACTCAATAACAAATAATTTCGACTATTCTATAAAAGAGTCCAAGTATGTAAAATCTTTAGCTGAACGAGTAGATAAGCTAAAGGTAGTATCTATAGGGTCAGCTTATATTGATTTTACCATGGATGATACCTCAGGAAATTCGGTTCAGCTTTCATCTTTAGTTGGAAGTAATTATTTGCTAATAGATTTTTGGGCATCTTGGTGTGGCCCTTGTAGGAGAGAAAATCCAAATATTGTTTCTGTATATAAAGATTATCACAGAAAAGGTTTTGATATTCTTGGTATATCCTTAGACACTGATAAGCAAAAATGGATTGATGCTATAGCGAAGGATGGTTTGAATTGGATGCACGTTTCTGATCTAAATGGATGGAATAATAAAGCCGGGAAATTGTATGCGGTGAATGCTATTCCACACAGTATAATACTTAATAATGAGGGTGTAATCATTGCTAAAAATTTGAATGGTGATGAATTAAGAGAAAAAGTGGCTGAATTGTTAGATTAGAAGTTAATCTTATCGTCTAGATTGTAATTTTGCTAACAGATGTAAAATTTCTAAATATAACCAGATTAATGTAACCAGAAGGCCAAATGCGCCAAACCACTCCATATATTGAGGGGCTCCTTTTTCTGCGCCTTCTTCAATAAAATCAAAGTCAAGAACAAGATTAAGAGCAGCAATTACAACTACACCAAATGAAAATAAAATACCAAAATTAGAATTACCATGAATGAGAGGAATATTGATTCCAAAAAAACCTAAAATAAAACTAATAAGATAAATAAAAAAAATTCCTCCTGTTGCAGCGGCAATACCAAGTTTAAAGTTTTCTGTAGGCTTAATAAGTCCTGATCTATATGCCAATAATAATGCTGCAAGTGTACCAAAAGTAAGGAAAACTGCTTGATTAACTATACCAGGATATAACGTTTCAAAAAATTTAGATATTCCACCAAGAGCCAACCCTTCTAATAGAGCATATATTGGAGTTGTATATGGTGCTAAATGTTGTTTAAATACTGTTATCAATGCAGCAATAAGTCCACCAAACACTCCAATAAGCATAAACATGGATGTCCTTGGATCTGCTACGGGTAGATTCCATACAAATATTGCTGTTGTCATCAGTAGCAATAGACATAATGCGGTTTTATTCACAGTTCCCATTATAGTCATTGTTCCAGTACGTACTTCTGTGTGTCTATTAATAAAAGTGTCTGACCGTAGAACGGGGTTCCCAGATCTTAAAGATAGATGATTGTTCATTCGATTTCCATTCTATTTTGTATGATCTTCTTTAAATCATTGATCGGTACACGATCCTGTTTTTGATCATCTCTATTTCTTAATGTTACTGTATTATTTTCTTTAGATTCATGATCTATAGTAATACAAAAAGGGGTTCCAGCTTCATCCTGTCTATAATATCTTTTACCAATGGACCCTTGTTGATCATACAGAACTTTAAAACTTTTCATTAGATCATCAACAATCTTATATCCAATCTCTGGTAGGCCATCTTTTTTTAGCAATGGACAAACTACTGCTTTTACCGGCGCTAATTTTGGATGAAGTTTCATAACGATACGTTTGTTTTCAGTGTCATCCCAATACGCATCGCAAAGTATAGTAAATAACATTCGATTTAAACCTGCTGAAGTTTCAATTATATATGGAAAATATTTTTCATTCAATAATTGATCTGAATATTGCATGTTTTTCCCTGAAAACTCTTGATGTTTTTGTAAATCAAAATCAGTACGGTTATGAATTCCTTCAATTTCAGACCAACCAAATGGGAAATCATATTCAATATCCCAAGCCTCTTTTGCATAGTGAGCTAGCTCATCTTTTCCATGTTCTTGAAAACGTAATTTTTCTTTATTAATCCCTAATTGATCAATATAAAAATCGAATCGCTTATTTTTCCATTCCACCATAGCATCATCATCAGTACCTGGTTTAACAAAATACTGCATTTCCATTTGTTCAAACTCTCTGGTTCTAAAAATAAAATTTCTTGCTATTATTTCATTACGAAATGCTTTTCCAATTTGGGCAATCCCAAATGGTACTTTTTGACGCATTGAGCCTTGCACCAATAAGTAATTTACATAGATTCCTTGAGCAGTTTCTGGCCTCAAATAAGCAATATCGCTATCAGACTCTATGGGACCAATATTTGTTTTGAACATCAAATTAAACTGGCGGGGGTTTGTTAAATTACCAGTTGTCCCACATTTTAGACATTGGATTTCGTCCCATTTTGCATTTAAAAAGTCTTCATTAACAAGTTCATCAGCTCGATAACGAGCTTTGCACTGCTTACAATCAACTAAAGGATCATTGAACGCATCAACATGCCCAGAGGCTTGCCAGACTTTTGGGTGCATTAATATTCCACTATCAAGACCAAGGATATTGTCGTGATTTTGAGTCATGGATTTCCACCATAATTGAGAAATATTATTTTTTAACTCAACACCCAAAGGGCCATAATCGTATACTGCTCTGAATCCTCCATATATCTCTGAGCTTTGAAATATAAAACCTCTTCTTTTACATAGAGAAATGATTTTATCTAATGAAGATTCAGACATAGTGATATCATTTTTTCTTTTTTCTACGCTTTCTTTTAGTTGGTCCTTTTGCTCTTTTTTCATTTATCAATTCAGTTGCCTCCTCGAGCGTAATTGATTCAGGATCAAAGGCATTATTTAATGAAGCATTTATCTTTCCATCAGAAACATATGGACCATAACGGCCATCCTTTACAACAAGTTCCTCTTTACTATCTGGATGCGAACCAAGAGATCGTAAAGTAGAGCTTTTTTTGTTTCTATTAGCAAGAAGATCTACAGCTTTGTCAAGTGTAATATCTAGTGGGGTTTCTGGGCCTCTGAGTGATGCATTCTTTTTCCCCATTTTTATATATGGACCGTATCTCCCATAATCAGCAAAAATCGGTTCTTTACTCTCAGGATGTTCTCCAATATTCCTTGGCAAAGAAAGGAGCGATAAAGCATATTCAATATTTATATTTTCTAATTCAACATTCTTCGGAATAGATTTTCTTGTTTTAGTATCACCTAATTGAACATATGGACCATAGGGACCTACTTTTAATAAGATATTTTGTCTAGTATCAGGATCTACTCCAAGTTCTTTATCTTCTTTTTCAGGATTTGAATTGAGAATTTCCATTGCTTTTTCAATAGTAATATCTCCTGGAGCAAGAATATCAGGAATATTTCTTCGCACGTCGCCCTTTTGAATATATGGTCCATAATTTCCAACACGAGCTATAACTGGATCTTTAGAATCTCCATTTAATGGGATAATACATGCTTTAGGTATATCTATTTTTTCATCAAGCATTTTTAATAAACCAGCCTCCGATTCTGATCCAAAATAAAATTCTTTTATAAAAGGAAGAGAATTTTGTTCTCCTCTTGCAATTGAATCTAGAGCATCTTCCATCTCTGCAGTAAACTTTATATCTACCAAAGGATTAAAATGATTTTCAAGTAATTGAGTAACTGCAAACGCTAAGAAAGTCGGTGTAAGAGACCCTTTATTATTTCGAACATAATCCTTTTGCTGAATTTTATTAATGATTGATGAATAAGTAGATGGCCTTCCAATTCCATCAGCTTCCATTTCTTTTACAAGACTCGCTTCTGTAAATCTTGCTGGAGGTTTAGTTGTTGATTCATCAATAGATAAACCATCGCAAGATAAAAGTTCATTTTCTTTTAATTCAGGTAATACATTTTCTTTATTAATATTTGGAGCCTTAGGATCATCTCTACTTTCTATATAAACATCCATATATCCTGCAAACAAGATTACTTGGCCACTTGATCTAAACTCTGTATTTTGATTTTTAATGGTAATACTCGTTTGTTTCAGTTTAGCAGATTTCATTTGTGATGCAATAGTTCTTTTCCAAATTAATTCGTACAAATTGGATTCATCTAGCCCCATAGAATCTTTTATTTCTTTAATGGTTTTAAACTTTCTTCCTGCAGGCCTAATTGCTTCATGTGCTTCTTGAGCATTTTTTACTTTTCCTTTATATTTTCGTGGACTATCGGGCAAATAATCTGAGCCAAAATCTTCACTAATGATATCTCTAGATGCATTAATTGCTTCATCTGAAAGATTTATTGAGTCTGTACGCATATATGTAATAAGGCCTGCTTCATAGAGTCTTTGTGCAGTACTCATAGTTTTACGAGTATTAAATTTTAATTTTCTTGCAGATTCCTGCTGCAAAGTACTTGTTGTAAAGGGGGGTTTAGGATTAGAAGTTTTTGGTTTTTCATCAATCTTTGAAACAACCCAAGGACCTGGGTTAATTTCTTCAACAAGAGCTTTAGCCTGAGATTCGCTTAATGCAATTAAACCATCTTTTTTTAATTCACCACTTTCCTGATCAAAATCCTGTCCTTTTGCGATTCGTTTAGAATCCATATTTAACAGCCGCGCGTTGAAAGCATCTCCTTTTTCTGTCATCAATTGAGCAGTAAGTCCAAAATATGTCACTTTTTTAAACTTTGCCCGTCTTCGTTCTCTATCAATAATGATTTTTAAAGCAGCTGATTGCACTCTTCCAGCAGAAAGTGACTGCTTAACAAAATTCATATTTTTCTGTAAAGTTATCCACAAAACTTTAGATATTTTATAACCGACTAATCGATCAATTATTCTACGCGTACGTTGGGCCTCTACAAGATTCTTATCAATATCCACTTTATGTTTCATTCCATTTTTTACACCAAAGTTGGTGATCTCATTAAATTGTACACGAGATATCTTTGAATTTGAAACTTCTGATGCAATATGAGCTGCAATGGCTTCGCCTTCTCTATCGGGGTCAGTTGCTAGAATAATTTCTGGGGCTGATTTTGCTTGTGAAGTTAAATTTTTAAAAAAGTCTTTTTTATCATCTAAAATAACTAATTCCATTTGAAAATCATTATCAACATCAACACCCAATGAACCGCGAGGTAAATCTTTTACGTGTCCAACAGAGGCAACAACTTCATATTGATCATCTAAATATTTAGAGATGGTCTTCGCTTTGGAAGGAGACTCTACTATAATTACAGATTTTTGACTCATAATGACGTCGAATTTACATTTTTCATGAATTATCCAAATAAATTTTCATCAAAAATAAGATTTTTATTTTAAACTTTTCAAATATGAAATTATTGAATCAAATGGTACAGATTGTTGATTTCCATTAGAAAGATCTTTGATTTGTACACATTGTTCTTCCATTTCTTTTTCACCAAGAATTATTGTAATAGAGGAACCAAGTTTATTGGATTCTCTTAATTGCGATTTAATACTTCTTCTTAAAGGGTCAAATTCAATATAAAACCCTTCGTTACGGATTTGTCC
This sequence comes from bacterium, assembly GCA_004321715.1. GTDB lineage: Bacteria > Fidelibacterota > Marinisomatia > Marinisomatales > TCS55. Next base: position 24,009 of record SGYN01000024.1, read on the forward strand.
CAATATTTTAGTCATTGTTGATCTAACTTTATCTCCTAAACCAATCAGATATATTTTTTTTATATTTTTTTCAACTAGTTCATTATCATTATCCATAGCTAACAAAATTCTTTCAAATCCTGCTGCAAAGCCAACGGCTGGAGTAGATTTAGCTCCAAGAGATTCTACAAGCTTATCGTATCGCCCACCACCACAAAGGGCATCTTGAGCTCCTAGTTTACTAGATACAATTTCAAATGTTGTTCGGGTATAATAATCTAACCCACGCACAAGATTTGTGTCTAACGAAAAGGGGATATTAAGATCATCTAATCGTTGTTGAACTTCATTAAAATGTACTTCATCCTCTTTAGATAAATATTCTGTAATCTTTGGTACTTGTTTAAGTATTTCTATTTCAGATTTATTTTTTGTATCCAAGATTCGTAATGGATTTGAATTAAAACGCTTTTTACTTGATTCAGATAATTGATCAAAGTTTGGCTTCAAATATTCTATTAATACCTGTTTATACTTTTTTCTGGTTTCTGAAGATCCTATACTATTTAAATTAAGCGTAATATCTTGGATTCCAAGTTCAGAAATAATATTCCAGGCAATGGAAATTATTTCTGCATCCTGTTCGGAATATTTAGAACCTATGGCTTCAATCCCAAATTGACGGAACTGTCTGTATCGCCCTTTCTGAGGTCGTTCTCTTCGAAACAAATCTCCTATATAATAGAGTTTTGATATAGGGGAGATTGAATTCAGGTTATTCTGTATATATGCACGTACAACAGACGCTGTATATTCTGGTTTCAAAGTTAAATCTGTACCACCCTGATCAATCCAACTATACATTTCTTTTGAAACTACATCGCTATCTTCACCAACACTTCGTTTGAATAAATCAGTGTTTTCAAATATAGGAGTTCTGATTTCACTATATCCTGCGCGGCTTAGATATTGATGAATATAAAATTCAACATTTTTCCATTTATCAGAAATATTTGGTAAAACATCATAGGTGCCTTTTATAGAACGAAACTTCATTTTTGTATATTTAATCTATTGAAATTTTCGTTGGATAATAACGAAAATAAAATTAGAAATTTGCCCTTCTAGTAAAAATACCGCCACGCTGTTCCAATTTTAAATCACGTAAAGTCGGTGATTTAACATTTATTTTTAAGTAAAAACCAGATCCGTATCCATTAGGTGTCCAGTTAATTGACATTTCCCAACAATGCAAATCACGATAAATTGAGAAATTATGATTTACTAAATCCCTGTTTAATAGATTAAATCGAGCATTATATTGCATTCTCCAATTTCGTGTTAACTGTAATGAAGTATTAGAAGACATCCAGAATGTTTCATTAAGATTAATTGGATTAGTTTTATTTATGCTATAACTAAAGCTCAAAGATGTTGACCATAATTTACCAGCTGATGGTTTTCTATTATTTATTTTTGATTGATTATTAAAGTTTGGTTCATCTAGTGTGTACAAATTTGAAGTACTATCTTCCTTAACATCTTTTTTTGTATCAGTCCCAATTCTATTTCCCTGAAAGCGAAACCCTGTTGATAGGCGTGCATTAATTAATCGGGGCATGGGGATACCCTTATTATTTTTATTAATAGAATTTATCCTTTGACCAGTTTCATTATTGTAATCATAGAAATCATGTGATAAGCTTAAATCAAGATTCATCTTTTTTGCAATTTTTGCACGTACGGATGATGAAAGATTTGCTAATGGATATTTATCATTTGCAAAATTATAACTGGTATTCATTCGCCAAGAGAATAATTCCACCTTTTTCTCTTTTTCGTCTTCGATTGTTTTTGCTTGAAAAATATTATTTAAAGAAAAAGTCATTG
>SGYN01000025.1 GCA_004321715.1 bacterium
TAATACCAATGGCGGCAGTGGGGCGTTAGAGAAAAGTGATTTTGCCTTATCCGTTGCGGGAGGAGTGGCTACGCTATCTAGTGCCACACCTACGACAATTTCTGTGAGCAGCAATACCTACACACTTGGGTTTACCTTATCGGGCACACCCAATGGGAGCGAAGTGCTTACCGTGGTTCCTGTAGATGATGGCATCTATGATACGGTTGGAAATGAAGCGAGTACTACCCAAACAAATAACACGGTTAACCTGATTGACAAAGCACCTCCAACAGTTTCTTCGGTTACAGCAACTACAGCAAATGGCAGTTATAATGCCGCAGACGCCATTGCAGTTACAGTTGTGTTTTCCGAAGCAGTTGCAGTTACTGGTACTCCTCAGCTTACGTTGGAAACAGGTAATTCCGATGCGGTTGTAAACTATACGAGCGGAACGGGTACTACCACATTAACATTTACATATACCATTGCCAGTGGACATAACAGTGCAGATTTAGATTATGCCAGTACGGGAGCATTGGCATTAAACGGAGGATCCATTAAGGATGCGGCTGGAAACAATGCTAATTTAGCTCTTGTGCAGCCTGGAGCTGCTAATTCACTAGCAGCAAATAAAGCATTAATAGTAGACACAGTAACACCTACGGTTACATCCGTATCATCAAGTACAGATAATGGAAGTTATCGTACGGGAGATGTGATTGCTATTACCATTACATTTAGTGAGAATGTATTTGTTAATTCGGATTTATTTCAAAATGATGGAACAGGGAGACCAAGACTTACGTTAGAAACAGGGTCGACGGATCAAGGAGTAAACTATACCAGTGGAAGTGGTGGAACCACTCTGACCTGGAGTTATACAGTAGCTAGTGGTAATACCAGTAGTGACTTGGATTATCATAGTACATCTGCTCTTGCCCTCAATAGTGGTACCATAAAAGATGCTGCTGGAAATAATGCTGTATTAACTCTACCAACTCCAGGAGAGACAAACTCTCTTGCTGCAAATAAAGACATCGTAATTGATCAGGCTGTACCTGTCATATCTTCTGTATCTCTTGCTTTAGATAATAGCACTATCGCGGTTACCATGAACGAAGCAGTATTTAATACAGTAAACGCAAGCGGAGCCCTAGAGGCAAGTGACTTTGCATTATCGATAAGTGGTGGAGCGGCCACATTATCGAGTGCTACTCCAACGAGTATCGCTATAAATGGAAATATATTTACGGTTGGGATAGGAATCTCAGGAACACCGAATGGTAGTGAAACATTAACCGTAGTTCCTGTAGATAATGGGATCTACGATGCTGCAGGAAATGAGGCTAGTACTAGTCAGAGTAATAATTCTGTTACCCTATATGATCAAACAATTCCAATAGTATCTACGGTAACATCCACCACAGCCAACGGTAGCTATAAAGCTGACGATGCAATAGTCATTACTATAACCTTTACAGAAGCAGTTACAGTGACAGGAACTCCACAACTCACATTAGAGACTGGATCTTCTGATGCAGTAATCAATTATGCAAGTGGAACAGGAACCGCAACATTAACATTTAACTATACCGTTACCACGGGGCAAAATAGTGCCGATTTAGATTATACTGGAGCAGATGCCCTTGCGCTTAATAGTGGTACTATTAAAGATTCAGAAAATCGTAATGCCTATTTGACTCTACCAACTCCAGGAGAGACAAATTCACTTTCAGCGAATAAAGCTCTGCTTATAGATACTGCTGTACCTACAGTTGCGTCTGTTTCTTCTACCACAGCCAACGGTAGATATCGTACGGATGATGTCATTGCTATTACAGTAGCATTTAGTGAAGTCATTACAGTTACAGGAACCCCTCAGCTTACTTTAGAAACAGGATCTTCTGATGCGGTCGTGAATTATGTAAGTGGTTCGGGATCTTCTACATTATTATTTAATTATACGGTTGCAACTGGTCATACCAATACAGATCTAGATTATGTTGGCACAAGTTCACTTGCGCTCAATGGAGGCACCATTAAAGACGCATTGAATCATGTGGCTACATTAACATTGCCTACTCCGGGTGCCACAAATTCACTTTCTGCAAATAAAGAATTAGTGATTGATCAGCTGTTTCCAAATATAACGGGAGTTGCCATTGCAGCTGATAACTCTACTATTGCTGTAACATTTAATGAGGGAGTATTTAATACTGTAAATGCAAGCGGAGCATTGGAGACAAGTGATTTCACTTATTCTATTACAGGTGGTAATGCTACTCTGGAGAGAGCGCATCCTACCTCTATATTAGCCGCAGGAAATGTTTATACGCTTGGAGTTGATCTTTCTGGCACACCAAATGGAAGCGAAGTTCTTTCTGTCTCTCCCGTTGATGATGGTATTTATGATGGTGCTGGCAATGAGGCAAATACAACACAAAGTAATAATACGGCCACATTGAATGATCAGTTATCGCCATCCATTGTTTCTGTTGTGGTAAATGCAAATAATGCTCTGGTAGCTGTCACCATGAGCGAGGCTGTTTTTAGTAATAATAATGCCAGCGGGGCAATGGTTGCAGGTAATTTTGCATTATATCTGGCTGGAGGAGCTGCGACATTATCCGATTCTATTGCCACAAGTATTAGTGCAAGTGGAAACGTATACACCTTAGGTTTTACCGTATCCGGAACGCCAGATGGTAGCGAGGTTCTTTCGGTCATACCAATTAATAATAAGATTTATGACAGCGTTGGAAATGAAGCTCTAAGAACTCAAAGCAATAATACTGATGATCTATTTGATGAAGCAGCTCCAACCGTTATATCTGTTTCATCCTCTTTTACAAATGGCAATGCAAAGATTGGAGATCAGGTTCCAATTACAGTTACATTGAGTGAAACGGTTTCTGTTACAGGAACGCCTCAGATTACACTAGAAACCGGAACAACGGATGCTGTGGTAAACTACTCGAGTGGTTCTGGAAGCGCGGTACTTATTTTTACTTATACGGTAGCGGCAGGAGACACCAATAGTGACTTAGGGTATACGAGCTCTAGCTCTCTTGCTTTCAATAGTGGTACCATTCGTGATTTAAGCGGTACAGCTGCTGTCCTTACTTTACCTACGCCAGGTCAGACCAATTCTCTTAAAGCGAATAAGGCAATACTCATTGATGGTGTAATCCCTCAAGTACCTACAGGTATTGTAGCAGATGATGGCAACACAAACGTAACATTGACTTGGACAGCAAATACGGATGGGGATATTGCATCATATAGGGTATATGGGGATACATCCGCAAGTCCAGTGATTTCACTTATTACGGTGGGATCAACCTTACAGTCATATACTCACAGTGGACTTACAAATAGAACTACCTATTATTATCGAATTTCTGCAATTGATATAGCAGGAAATGAGAGTGCGTTATCCAGTGATATTAATGTAATACCTAAACCGCAAAAATATACTGTCAAACAAGATAGCACCGGTGATTTTGTTACCATACAAACCTGTGTGGAAACCACATCTGATTATGATACGGTATTAGTATACCCGGGTACTTATATAGAAAATTTATCTATTGATAACCAGAATGTAATTGTTCAATCATTTCGCGGATCTGATTCTACTATTGTGAATGGAAACAACGAAGCTACTTGTTTTACGATTGTCGGTAATTCAACCGTTGCTGTTTCTGGTTTCTCTTTACGAAATGGTTTAGGGGATAATGGTGGTGGAATTTTTATTGAGGGATCCGGTGCTATAACACTAGATAAATTACATGTATTTTCTAATTTAGCTTCCAATGATGGAGGAGGATTATTTGTAAGCTCTACTAATAGTGGCTCTGTTACGGTAAGTAATTCACAATTCTATAATAACGAATGCGTGAATAAAGGTGGCGGGATGAATATTCAAGATGATAATACAGTAATTAAAGGGACATTGATTTATAGTAATTCTACGCAACAGGATGCTGGTGGAATATATACTTCAGGAAGATTAAAAGTATTAAACTCGACTTTTGCCGCAAACAGAGTTCCATCGGGTCGAAATGGGGCTGCTATGATGATAGAAACGGGTCTAGATAGTAGTCTACTCGTTAATAATATTTTTTACAATAATGACGATGGTATCTATAAGTCAAATGGAAAGTTAGTTGCCTATAATAATTATTTTTCAGAAATAGATAGTCAATTAGATATCATTCTAGGATCAAATAATACATTTTCAGATCTTGATCCATTTACGAATTCAAGTAATAAAGATTATTCATTATCCAACACGAGTAATCAAATTGGTTCTGGAAGATTAAATACAGTGTTCTATGGAACAAATTTTGCTGTTCCTGCCATAGATGTAATTGGTAATGTCCGTCCCACTCCCTCTGGAAGTAATCCAGATCTTGGTGCAATTGAGAATCCCCTTGCTTCAGCAATACCTTCAGTTGTTTCTATTACTTCAACATTATCCGATGGGACCTATAAACTTGGTGATGTCATCAGTATAAATATTACATTTTCTGAACCAGTCTCAGTATCAGGAACACCACAGCTTTTACTTGAGACCGGATCAACGGACGCAGTTGCAAACTTTGTAAATGGTGCGGATACAACCATTTTGACATTCAATTATACGGTTCAGGAAGGAGATACAACAAGGGATCTAGATTATAACAGTATTAATGCATTATCATTAAATGGTGGAACCATATTAGATAGTGATAGTAGTGGAGCAGACTTAACATTACCTATTAAAGGAGGCGCAAGCTCTATAAGTGGAACAAAGGCATTGGTGATTGATGGATTGTCTCCATCTGTGGTATCTGTTAGTTCGTTATCTGCAGATAGTTCTTATTCCATGAATTCTCAGATTTCAATTCAACTAAATTTCTCTGAACCTGTATTAGTATCTGGAACCCCTCAATTAACTCTTGAGACCGGTTATGAAGATGCTACAGTGGATTATAGTAGTGGGTCAGGTAGCAATGTGTTGACATTTATTTATACTGTTCAAAGTTCTGATAATGCTATTGATTTGGATTACCATACTACAAACCCTTTTAATCTTAATAATGGTACTCTCGTTGATTCTGCTGGAAATAATGCATTATTAACGATGCCAGAAGCAGGGTCTGGTAATTCTTTATCTGATAATAATGATATTTTCGTAAATGGATCTGTTCCTACAGTTGTCTCCGTTACATCTAGTCTTTCTGATGGATTTTTCATTGCAGGAGACACCTTATTATTAACAGTAAATTTTAATGAATCTGTAATTGCAACAGGTGTACCTCAGTTACGGCTCCGTACGGGATCAAATGCAATGGCAAGCTATGTTAGTGGCTCAAATACAGCATCATTGGTATTCAGGTATATTATTTCAAGTATGGATAATAGCAATGACCTTGATTATATGAGTGATAGCTCATTAACCTTTAATGGAGGGAATATTGTTGATATTCTTGGAAGCGCAGGTATTCTGCGACTTCCTACACCTGGATCCTCCAATTCATTAAAAGGTTCTAAGACATTTATTATCGATAATTCTGCACCCATATTTTCTAATATATCGGAAGGGGCAATTATATCTGCGGGTGGAAGTGATAGAGATTTTCAGAATTTATCCGATACATTATTTGTTTCCTGGGTAGCATCGGATTCTGCAACAAGCGTGGCAAGTTATCAATATGCTGTTGGAATAAGCGCAGGAGGATCACAGATAACTCCTTGGACTTCCGTGGGACTTGCAACGGCAGATACGGTTGTGTTTCCATCGTACCAGCCACTCATTGAAGGCGCAACATACTTTCTTAGTGTTATTGCAACGGATGTAGCTGGGAATATTTCTTCACCTTCATTAGGTGATGGTGTACTTGTTGATTTAACCGATCCCACAGCCGGAAATGTATTTGATGGAACAACAAACGACATAAACTATACAGGTTCTGATAGCAGTTTAACAATCAGTTGGTCAGGGTTTAGCGATACACGTAGTAGTATTGCCTCGTATAGTCTATTGATTAAAGATGATTTAGATAATAATATTTTGTCTTGGACAGATATTGGTGATACAAACAGTTGGACGGTAACCAATCTATTATTAAATAATGCAACTACTTATCATGTATCTCTTCGGGCAGTTGATGGCGCAGGTAATTTATCTCCTGTCGTTATCACAAATGGTATTGTAGTAGATACAGAGATCCCTAAAACGGGAATCATTTTGGATGGATCTGTTGGAGATATGGACTGGCATAATTCTGATACAACGTTAACATTTACTTGGCATGATTTTGATGATTCGTTAAGTGGAATTAGTTATTATGAATACGCGGTTGGAACCAATGCAGATAGTACAGAATTATTAGACTGGACGAATGCGTCCCGGGGAGATACGATAGCAACCGTTTCTCTCTCTTTTGAAAGGGATAGCACCTATTTTGTTTCTATCCGCGCTATTGATAGTGTTTCTAATATGTCTAATACAGTTACTACGGATGGTTTTACCATTGATATGGATGCCCCAGATATATATTATGTAAATGAAGGTTCTATTTCTAATGATATTGATATACAGAATATTGATAGTGTCTTGTCTTCAAGTTGGCAAGGTATAGACTCTAGTCCAGGGTCTGGAGTTTCTTACTATGAAATAGCTCTTGGTACTGCAAGAGAAGATTCAAATATTATTGATTGGTATACTATTCAAGATTCGTATAGCTTAAATATGCTTGGTGATTCTACAGAATTGAATGACGGTACAACCTATTATATATCTATTCGAGCAACGGACTATGCTGGAAATCGTTCAGATTTATTTTCAGGTGATGGTATCCTTATTGATTTGACACCACCATTATTTGGTACCATGCATGATGGATTGGAAATGGATATTGATTTTACACAATCTACTACCACTTTATCTGCAAATTGGACAGGGTTTATAGATACCGTTAGTAGTATTGTGAATTATGAAGTTGCCTTTACCGATGATACAACTAGATTTGATAATATTCCTAGCTGGGATAGCGTGGGACTTGCTTCTAATTATAGCATAGATACCTTATCCACATTGCTAGATCAGGAAACATACTTTTTTATTCTAAAAGCCACTGATTTAGCAGGCAATGTTTCCGATGTCTTTTCTTCTGATGGAGTAACAATCGATTATGGAATACCGGTATCTGGTTCTGTTTATGATGGGCTTAGTGGTGATACAGATTGGACAAGTAGTGATAGTACACTAGAGCTATCATGGAGCGGTTTTATTGATAGTGTAAGTGGTATTGCTTTGTATGAATATGGAGTAGGAACTACACCAGGTGCTACCAATATTATTTCTTGGACTGAAAATGGTGCCGATACAAATGTAGTTGTAAGCAATCTGGATCTGATTCATGATGGTACATATTATGGATCTGTAAGAGCCACGGATATTGTGGGGCATGTTTCAGCCTTAGCAACTAGTAATGGGATTGTGGTAGATATTTTTGATCCAACGGTTGGTGTCCCCAATGATGGTGGATTGGTTGACTTAGATTATCAAGGCCCTTCGGATACATTGGGCATATTTTGGTCTGGAAATGATACGAGAGAGATTTCTTTTTATCAATATTCTGTTGGAACCTCACCAGGAGATACAAATGTAATTACATGGACTGATAATGGTTCAGAAACACAAGTAACTATTTCTGACTTTACTCTTACGCATGAGTACGTATACTATGCAAATATCCGTGCCTATGATATGGCTGGAAATTTGTCCACAGTTGAATCTAGTGATGGTATTATGGCTGATTTACATCCACCAATGATAGGTTCCGTATATGATGGGCTACATGAGGATGAATTGTATACTCCATCAGATACAAACTTGGTAGCAAATTGGGATGGTTTTATTGATACTACTAGCGGAATAGAACGGTATGAATATGCTGTTGGGACTTCTTCTGGTGCGATTGATATAACGGAAGGATGGATTTCCGCAGGAGAAAACACATCAATTTCAGCAAGCCTTGAATTGGATGAGACTATTACCTATTATTTTTCAATTAGAGCAGTAGATCAAGTCAATAATATTTCATCGGTATCTTCTAGTAATGGGATTATTACAGATTTTACCGGACCTTCCGGTGTATGGGTATTTGATGGTGATTCAATAGATATAGATCGACAAAACTATGTAGATATTTACCAGTCTCATTGGAAGCAGTTTATTGAGCAAGGGTCAGGATTTTTAACGTATGAGTATGCTCTATATGATATGGATAATTCTCAATATATTACTTCATGGATACCAACCTTAGATACGCTGTGTAATATTAGCGATCTTTCATTAGTAGAAAATATTAATTACAATGTTCATGTTCGTGGAATTGATAGTGTGTACAATGTGGGAGATCCTCTTATGAGTGATGGAGTTCTAATTGATCTATCTGCACCATCTAGCCCTATGAATTTAGTTGCATGGTTTACTTCCGGGAGAATTTTTGTTGAATGGGATCATAATGAAGAAGTAGATCTAAATCATTACTCTCTTTATGGTGGTACAGAAGAAAATCCAACGACATTACTGTTTACTACTGCCGATTCAACAGCAGAAGCATTTATGTCAAGTTATGAAGATGGAACTACATATTATTTTCGTATAACGGCTACAGATGTACCTGGCAATGAAAGTGCCTTTACAAGTAATGTTATGGGTATTCCACAATCCGCGTTAATTACTAGAGCAAATCCAAATCCAGATGCACCAAATTTTCTAAATGCTAGTGATACCACAATCACGATTCACTTTACCCAACCTTTATCAGATATTGGAAATATAACGGTATCAAGTATTGCATATGATAACATGAATCTGAATTCAACATACTCTGTTGAAGATACAGCAATCATAATTCATTTTACAGAACCGTATGGATCTCTAGATACTATTAATATTGAAATAAGCAATATTTTAGATTGGTCTAATAATGCAACAGAACCAAAGCAGTTAATATATACGACATATTTATTAGCGGATTATGATAATGATTTTCAAATTGATGTACTTGACTTAAATGCTTTCAAAACTGCGTTAACAAATCAAGATTTTGCATATGAATTAGGCCCTATAACTGGTACTGCACCTCATTTTATACCTACACCAAATAATGTTTTTGATTTACGTGACGTGATGGCTTTTGTGCAGATGTGGTCCTGGTCCAATAGCTCGTTACCATTATTTACAACTACCATGCCTGAAATAGGATCTAGAATTGAAATCGAACAAATAGATAAGTCGATCGTGGTTTCATTACCAGAGGGCTCTACAGCTGGACAGGTATTTATTGAATATCCATCCAGTAGTAAGAAACTTGCAACAAAAGGCGATATAACAACCAAAGATCAAATATATTTAAGTAGCACGGATGTAGCTTCAGGAAAGATTTTAATAGAGTGGGCTAATTCTGTTGATAATAGTGAATCAGAAATTATAATTGATAGTTATTCATTTGACCGAAATGATATACCTATTACGTTAGGGTATACAATTTATGGAGTAGATGAAGTCGTAATTAGTCAGGGCATGGTAAATATGCAGATAAGAGCAATACCAGATAAATATTCGTTACATCATAATTATCCTAATCCTTTCAATCCATCAACAACAATAATGTATGATATACCAACAGCAGGGCACACCTCATTATTGATATACGATTTGCTTGGTAGGGAAGTAGTTACACTAGTGAATACAGATATGGATGCTGGTTATTACAATGCTAAATGGGATGGGCGTAACCAAAATGGACAATCAGTGGGTGCAGGTATGTATTTCTATCACATACAAAGTGGCCCTTATCGTAAATCATTAAAAATGTTATTAGTGAAATAAATTAATAGTTATATAAAAATTATAGAAAATGACCTTTCCATTTGCCATAATACTAATATCCTGTAAATTCGCTGGCATTTTTCATAAATAAATACTGAGGAAAATTATGAGTAGAGTTTGTGATGTAACGGGAAAAAAACCAATGTTTGGGAATAATGTGAGCCATGCTCATAATAAAACCCGTCGCAGGTTTAATATTAATTTACAAAAGAAGCGTTTCTGGCTTGCAGATGAGAGTCGCTATATCACCTTGAATGTATCAACTCAAGGTATGCGATTAATTGATAAGAAAGGGATACGCCGAGTAGTTAATGACTTACGCGCACAGGGTAAGAAGATATAACCCTAATTTGGTAATAAAATTATATTAATAAAAAAGCCCTCAAAAAGAGGGCTTTTTTATTTTATTCACTTCATTAATACAGTTGTACCTTAGCCAACCAACAACCATATTAAGATCTAGCTTTTATTTATCCATTTAGTCCTGTTGCCTACGGATAAAAGCAGGCACATCCAAGTCTTCCTTACCGTAAATCGCAGGATTCGTATCATCAAACTTAAATGAGGGTTGAGGCGTTTCTTCTTCTGTTGCTTCTACTGAAGGCTCTACCGATTCATCTTGTTGCTTAAAGACAGGTTGATTCATCTGTTCTAACAACTCTTGTGTAGGACGTTGTGCAGGAGTTGCAACTCGTTCAACTTCTGGTTCATTTTCTGCGATATATTGACCATGATTAAACCCTGTTGCTATTACAGTAACTCGTATTTCATCACCAAGAGATGGGTCAATTACTGCTCCAAATATTATATTGGCATCTTTACCAGCTTCTTCAAATATAATATTTGTTGCTGCATCTACCTCAAGGAGTGTTAGATCTGCACTACCAGTAATATTCACTAGAACACCTTGAGCTCCACTTATGGATGCATCATCCAATAATGGGCTCGATATTGCTTGTTGTGCTGCCAATACAGCCCTTTCTTCACCCTGAGCAACACCTGTTCCCATAATGGCTTCACCCATCTTTTTCATTATTGTTTGTACATCAGCAAAGTCCAAATTGATTAGCCCATGTACATTGATCAAATCAGATATACCTTTTGCAGCTTGATGCAATACGGAATCTGCTAATTGAAAAGCTTCTACAACCGTTGTATCCGTATCAACAATGGACATTAACTTTTGATTTGGTATTGCTATAACTGTATCGCATGCTTTGCGTAGTTCTGCAATACCTTCCAAGGCCCTGTTCATTCTTTTTGGGCCTTCAAAATTAAATGGTAATGTAACAATACCTACCGTCAAGATACCCATATCTCTAGATAGTTTTGCTATCATTGGTGCGGCACCAGTACCGGTTCCACCGCCCATACCAGCAGTAACAAAAGCCATATCAGCATCTTCTAAAATAGCTTCAATCGCTTCTTGATCTGCCTGGACAGCTTCACGTCCAACTTCAGCTTGAGCACCAGCACCGAGTCCTTTTGTTAAATTTTTACCGATTTGTATTTTATTTTCGGCAGCATTATTCTCCAAATCCTGTGCATCAGTATTTATTGCAATAAAATCTACTCCTGCCATACCTGCTTGGATCATACGGTTTGTGGCATTTCCACCAGCACCCCCGATACCGATTACTTTTAATTTTGCTTTTTGTTCTGCTAGACTATCGAATTCAAACAGCATTTCACTGCTCCTTCCTTGGTTGGTTAGGTTTGATATTGGTCATGTGGTTTATGTAAAGAGTCCTCTGACCCAATCTTTTATGTTTGTAACTGCTTTACCTATTGGTGTAACAGTCATATCTTTCATTACCATATCTCTGGTAACACTGTTCCATTGAGTTAAACCAATGGCCGCTGTAAAGTCTGCAGTAGAAGCTATATCTACTGCACCACTAAAATTTTTATGTTGTCCTATACGAACTGGCAAATTGAACTTTTCCTGTGCAAGTGGAACAAGGTTACGTAGCATTGCTCCACCTCCAGTTAAGACTACACCATATGTTAATTGTTCATTTATACCTGCTCTAGATATTTCTCTCCCTACTAGTTGAATCAATTCAATCATACGAGCCTCAACATAGCGGGACAATTCATGTTCTGAAACTTTCCTTGCAATACCACCATTTTTAACTGGAAGATCAAACTCCAGCTCTGTTGATGACATAGAAGCTTTTGCAGATGCATATTTCATTTTGATTTGCTCTGCATCGTCCATTCCTATTTGTAACATAACTGCAATATCATTTGTTACAGTATTGGCACCAACATCTACTACAGCAGAATGTCGTATTCCACCATCATAAAAAACTGTTACATCTGTAGTTCCCGCTCCAATATCAATGACAGCTACACCCATATCTTTCTCATCACTATCTAATGTTGCAATTGATGATGCAAGACCTTGAAAAACTAATCCCTCCACATCGATCGCTAACTCATGAACACAGTTAACCAAATTTTTAGCAGTCGTTGCTGCCATCGTAATTAAATGAACCTTGGCTTCTAGTCTTCTACCTGACATTCCAACAGGATCTTTTATGCTATCCATGGTATCTATAAGGTATTCTTGTGGTAAGATATGTAAGATTTCTCTATCTATTGGTAAGGAAACTGCTTTTGCAAGCTCTAATACCCTAGATACATCACTTTGAGTTATTTCTTGTTCCATTGGAACATTACTTGAAGCAGCTTTTTGAATAGCAATTGCGCCCTGTGTGTTAATGCCTCGTATATGATTACCAGATATAGAAACCGTTGCACGATTAACTTTTATACCAGACATTAATTCTGCTTCTCGAACTGCAATTTCAATTGATTCCATAACTTTATCACGATGGATAATGGATCCTTTTTTTATTCCTTGAGAAGGAGCATTGCCTACACCTAAGATCTTATTTGATTCTTCTTCAGATTTTATTTCAGCAATAAGACAGCAAGTTTTTGACGTTCCAATATCAATACCAATTTCAATATCCTTATCACTTATTTTCATACTTCTCCTCATACACGTTCCTTTGCTATCACTTGATTCGTGTAGCGTAGATCAAGGTAAGTGTAATCACTTAGTTGGCGCTTATTTTGAAGAGAACTTTTAAATTTTCCTAAAATCTCTATCTTAGACCATATATCAATGTTTCCTAGAATCACTTTAGTTGGATAATCTGCAAGTATGATAACATATTCATCATTAGCATTAAGAGTTACTTCGGAAATATTGCTATATAGTGAAGGATACGTATCAACTATCCTCGTAATTAATTCCATTGTTTCTTTTACTTTAACAGAAACTGTTTGATGGCCAGCAGGATATAGTTCTTTTGCCGGGTTAAAGCCAGATAAGCAAGGAATAATAAAATCATTTGATTTTCCTTGGCCAGGTAAAATAACACCTTCACGATCAAGCATTAATATGGGATCGATATTTAATATTGCTACGGGTTCTCTCTCTACAATTTCAATTAATAGGGTAGAAGGGTATTGACGTGAAACTCTCACAGCTTTAACGTATGGATTGCTTTCTAATAGAAGACTAACTTCTCTCAAGTTTATTTCTTCTAATTCAACTCCTTCCAATATTTCTAGTTGGGAATAAAATTCATCCTCAGATACTATGGAGCTACCAGATATTTTTATATTCTTTCTGATATCTGTTAATTGGGACAGCTTTATATAACTTGACCAACTAAATGAAGCATAAATTAATACCATGATGATCATTGATATACTACAGCCAATAATTAATTCGATATTGTTTTTCTTCTTACGTTTCATAGTTCAAATGTTCCTGGTGAAAAGCCTAAGGTTTTTATTTCTAATTGCAGATTAATATTAAATTTTTCAAGTACGGTCTTTTTTGCAAGCAAAATTAAACCAACAATATCTTTTGCTTTCGCTTTACCATGATTTATAAAAAAGTTTGCATGTTTTGTTGATATTTCTGCATCTCCAATTCGCGAACCTTTTAGCCCAGCTTGATCTATTAAGTATCCTGCAGCTAAATCCGCTTTAGGATTCTTAAATACACTACCAGCAGAACGATAGCGTAAGGGTTGAGATTCTTTCCTACCTTTACTTGCTCTAGCTCTATCAAATTGAATTTCATCAGCAGGTTTTTCATTTAAAGCAAAAGTTGCAGATAAAAGAATTTCATTTTTTGGAAAAGTTGAATTTCGATAACTAAATCCGATATCATTTTTATTGTAAAATTTTATTTTTCCATCCATGGTCATTACTTTAATTACATCAAGGCAATTTGATATCTCTCCACCAAATGCACCTGCATTCATAATCAATGCGCCACCTAGTGTACCTGGTACACCTACCATGCTTTCCATCCCTGTGAGATTACGCTTGATTGTCTCTTTTACCATTTTACCAAGCATTACACCCACTTGAGCTTCTACTGAATTATCTTTAATATTCAATGAAGTAAATGATTTCCCTAGAGTAATTACTATTCCTTCAAATCCTTCATCAGCCACTAAAAGATTTGATCCAGATCCTGCAAAAAATGTATTAATTCCATGATCTTTCGCAAAAATTAATATTTGTTTTAAGTCGTTTTCATCTGAAGGAGTAATATAGGCATGCACTGGTCCACCTATACCATACGAAGTATGTTTAGCCATTGGCTCATCTATCAAAAATGCACCTTTTACTTTTTCATTTAACATACTAATTGCATCCAAGTCAGGCAGCTTCCTCTATATTGTTTAGATGGTTCATGTAGGACTCCGCATATCTCCAAATATTCCCTGCACCGATTGTAATGATCATATCATTCGGCTGACATAGGTTATCTAGTTTTTTTTCAAGATTTTCAAGATTTTCAATATAAAATACATTTTTATGTCCAGAATCTTTCGCAAAATCAGCAACCATTTTCCCATTTATACCTTCGATTGGCTTTTCTCTAGCAGGAAAGACGTCCGTTATAATCAAAATATCTGTCTCCATAAGTGCAATAGCAAATTCTTGATAAAATGCTTTCGTCCTTGAATATAAATGAGGTTGAAAAACGCCTACAATACGACGATTCCAACCATTCTTTGCGCTTTTTAGCGTTACGCGAACTTCTGTAGGGTGGTGCGCATAATCATCAACGACCATAATTCCATTTGCTTCCCCTTTAATATCAAATCTTCTTCTAACGCCTTTATAAGATTCGAGTCCTGCCGCAACATCATGGAATGGAATATTCATCTCTATACCTAAAGCAACAGATGCAAGAGCATTTAATACATTATGCTCTCCAGGAACTTGTAGATGGATTACGCCGAGATTTTTATCTTTATGAAAAACTGTAAAGGTTGTTTCAGATTGATTATGAATAATATCATTTGCATAAAAGTCACTTTTTTTAGTTAAGCCAAAAGTGATGACTGGTCTTTTAATATTAGGAATAATTTCTGCAGCAGCAGGACTTTGATTTCCAATGATCACTGCTCCATAAAAAGGACAAGCATTGGCAAATTGAGTAAATGCATTTTGCAAATCATATAAATCCTCATAGCAGTCTGTATGTTCAAGCTCAATATTTGTAATAATACCAATTGTAGGTTGTAACGATAGAAAACTTCTATCAAATTCATCTGCTTCTACTACAATTAAATCTCCTTCACCTAGCAAAGAATTAGTATTTATATTTCGCACTAGCCCACCAACTACAAGCGTTGGGTCTAGCTTTGCTTGACTTAACATTGCCCCGACCATAGAAGAAGTACTCGTCTTTCCATGGGTACCAGCCACACCAATACTTGTTTCTTTTAACGCTATTAATTCTCCAAGCATTTCTGCCCTACGTATGATCGGAATATTTTTTTTAAGTGCTGCGATGATTTCTGGATTGTCTTCATTTACTGCACTAGAAAAGACTAACACATCTGCATCAGTTAGATTTTTAGCATTATGACCTTGAAAAATCTCGGCACCTTTGTTTTTCAAATTTTGAATTACCTTTGAATCATTTATATCCGATCCTGTTATATTAAATCCTTGATTTATAAGTAATTCAGCTATACCGCTCATTCCAATTCCACCAATACCGACAAAATGCAATTTTTTTACATGCCGGAACATTTAAATCTGGGCTACCTCTAAAATATTTTTTACAATGCTATGTGTAGCGTTTGGCTTTGCTAATTGAAGTGCATTTTTCCCCATTATAGATAATTTATTTTTATCATTAATTAATTCAAGAACTGTGTTCTTAAGATAATTTATATCCATATTATGTTGATCTATCATAATTGCAGCACCTGCTTGAACAAGCGTCATTGCATTCTTAGTCTGATGGTCCGCGGTAGCGGTAGGAAGGGGGAGGAGGATGCTAGGCATACCGCAGACCAATAACTCAGACAAAGTCAACGCACCAGCTCGTGAAATAACAAGATCGCTGATTGCGTATGCAAGATTCATCTCTTTTATATATGGTTTAATTTTAATTTTTTCAGTTTCAAGGTGTTTCAAGCTATTATAATTTTTTTCACCTGTTTGCCATAAGAGTTGGATATTATTCTTCCCAAAAATATTCAATATTGAATGTATAGCTTTATTAAGCGGTTCAGAACCTTGGCTTCCGCCAAATAAAAATATAGTTTGTAAAGAACTATTTAATTGGAAAGTATCAAACCCCAACTTTTTTGACCCTTTCTCAATTCCACTCCTAATAGGATTTCCAGTTACATTTATATCAGTATCTAGATAAAATTTAGAATCTTCTGAACCTACAAATACGGTAGTTGCTTTTTTGGCAAATAATCTTGTTGTTAAGCCTGGATAAGAATTTTGCTCTTGGATTATAGTGAGTATATTTCTTTTTATACCAATTTTTACAGGGATGGCACTAGCATATCCTCCAGTACCAATAACAACTTTGGGATTCATTTTATCAAATAAAGATTTAATTCTTTTGATAGATATTGGTATTCGAACACATAAAGCCAAATTCTTTAAAATACTATTTACAGATAAGGATCTTTGAAATCCACTAATGGGTAATAGTGTGTGAGATAACCCTTTATTTGGGAGAACATTTGCTTCTAACCCAAACTCCGAACCAATATAATGTACTTTTACTTTATTGGTTCGTTTCATAATCTCTTCACCTATTGCTAATGCCGGGTAAAGATGCCCGCCAGTTCCACCTCCAGCAATCATTATAGTAATCTCCTCATCCATACACCCTTGGACTCCAGCCACCTTTATGAATTAAAGATCTTTTTGCCTGACTTATGTTAAGTAATATCCCCATACTAACTAGATTGATTAATAAACCGGATCCTCCATAACTAATAAATGGCATTGGTAATCCAGTAGTCGGAACAACACCAGTAACTACGGCTGCATTTATAAATCCGTAAAGTATAAAATTAAAACTGATCCCTATTGCTAATAGAATACCGAAAGTATCTGTGCTTTCTTTAGCTATTTTAATTCCTCTTTGGAATATAAAAATAAAGGCAGACAAGATAAATATTGTACCTAATAGCCCAAGTTCTTCACCAATTATAGCAAAAATAAAATCTGTATGGGGAGTAGGAAGAAATAAGTTTTTTCCTAAACTATTTCCTAATCCTAAACCCATAAAACCTCCATTACCTAGACTGATTAATGATTGTTTTATTTGGTACGACTCTTGAATCCCAGCCGATTCTCCATAAAAAAAAGTTAAGACTCTTTGCATTCGATATGGTTTCATTAACATAATTGGAATAAGAACCATCATGGAAACAGCTCCTGTGGCAGTTAAATGAGAAATTTTTGCACCACCAATAAATAACATCATAAAACCAATTAACCCAATCATAGCTGCAGTACTAAAATCAGGCTGAATTACTATTAATCCCATTGTTAACGCTAGGACGCCAATGAGCATTGCAAATCCATTATAAAAATCTTTTATTTTTCCCCTATAATGATCTATAAATGCTGCAAAATAAATAATTATAGAAAGCCTTGCTATATCTGATGTTTGAATCGAGAATCCGCCAATATATAACCATCTTGCAGGAGAATTATTACCTTGAATCCAATAACTAATTTTAGTTGAAAGTAGCAAAACGATCGATCCTATTAATAAATATTTTGAAATATTTTTTAAATAGCGGTAATCAAACATCATTACAGCAAACATAAAAAAGACTCCTATTAATAGTCTTTTTAGATGTGCTTGCAAATAAATGGTTGCTGTTGCTCTTTGGGATTGATCTAAAGAAATAGAATTACTTGCACTAAATAGCATGACAGTTCCAATGACGCAAAGAAGAACAACACCTACTAATAAATAATGATCATATTTTTTTGTTATTACATCAATATATTTCATTGATGTACTTCCATAGAACTAACGATATCTTTAAAACAATTACCACGATGTTCAAAATCATCAAATTGGTCGAAACTAGCACAACCCGGAGATAATAAAATAATATCTCCAGGTTGGCTGTAGTTCTGGGCAAGGGTTACAGCTTTATTAAGATCCATTGCCGAGGTAGATCTTACCGCATCCCTAAAAGCTAAGAGTATTAATTCCTTAGCTTGCCCGAAAGCGATCACTGTTTTGAGGTACTTGTGGGTATGAGGAAGGAGTGATCGAAAATCACCGCCCTTATCTACACCTCCCAAGAGGAGGATAATGGGCTGTGAGAAGCTTTGTAATGCCACATTTACAGCATCTAAGTTTGTGGCTTTAGAATCATTTATATATGTAACACCATTAATTTCAGATACTTTTTCTAATCTATGTGGCACACCTGAAAAAGTAGATAAGACTGAATGAATAATATTATTTGGAATGCCGATTAAATGGGCTGCAGTAGATGCAGCCAACGCATTAGATAAATTATGTTTGCCAGGCAATGTTATTTCATCCATTTCTATGAGAGTGGTATTCTTTTCATCATAAATTTTTGTCTTATTTGGTTGAAAAATCGCCTCCGGATGATAATTTAGTCCGAAGGCGATTTTTCTAGAGGTGGACTCCGCAATTTCCTCTACCAATATATTGTCATTTGCATTATACACAATAAAATCTTCTTTTGTCTGATTTGACCACATATTCATTTTGGCTGAAATATATTCTTTCATTGATGTGTATCTATTTAAGTGATCTGGAGTAATATTTAGAAATATTGAAATGAAGGGCTTAAAGTGAATAATAAACTCCATCTGAAAACTTGAAATTTCTAGAACCCAAAGTCTTTTAGCATTTGGGTTATTTAAATCATTTAATACCAAACGTGAGAAGGGGATACCTACATTGCCCGCTAAAAGACCGTGAATTTCATCAGTTTGTACCATCTTTTCAATAATATGGGCAGTAGTAGTCTTTCCATTACTACCTGTTATTGCAATAATTGGAGCTTCTGTAAACCAACTAGCAAATTCTATTTCACTAACAATAGGAATATTATTTTCTTTAGCTCTTATAATTAATTCTGAACCTTGGGGAACCCCAGGAGATATTATCCAAAGATCAGCTTCATATATTTGACTACTGTG
>SGYN01000026.1 GCA_004321715.1 bacterium
CTTTAGAGCAGCAGACCTTGGAAAAAAAGTAATATTAATTGATAAAGAAGAACAACTTGGAGGGGTTTGCTTAAACAGGGGCTGTATTCCATCAAAAGCTCTTTTACACATATCTAAAACCATTCTAGATGCCCAACATTTGTCCAAAATGGGGGTGCATTTTGAAAAGCCAGAAATAAACATAGAACAAGTCAGAAAGCATAAAGAGTCAATAGTTACAAAACTAAACAGAGGAATATCTCATATGGCAAAAGCCAGAAAAATTGAGGTGTTAAACGGGGAAGCAACTTTTGTTTCCAACAATGATCTGTTGGTTAAAACCAAGAACGAAGAATTAAGAATATTGTTTGACAAATGTATTATTGCAACAGGGTCACGTTCCGCCCTGTTGTCCAACATGGATGATAAAAACAAAAAAATACTAACTTCAAAAAGCGCCCTTGAATTAGATAGCATACCAAAAACATTGTTGGTTATTGGTGGGGGCATAATAGGGCTTGAGCTGGGTCAGGTTTATTCAACGCTGGGATCTAAAGTTACTGTTGTAGAGTTTTTACCAGATTTAATTACAGCAGCAGATAAAGACATTGTTAAACCTCTTCAAATCCAATTAGAAAAACAGTTTGAAAATATATACTTGTCATCAAAAGTTGTAAACATCAAAGACAACAAGGACAAATTAAACATTACTATTGAAACGAAAAAAAAGTCGTTTATAGAGGTTTTTGATAAAGCCCTTGTTGCTGTTGGTAGAAAACCAAACAGCGACAAGTTAAACATTAAAAACACCGATGTTTTGATACAAGAGAATGGCTTTATTTCTGTTGATGAATATCAACAAACAACGGTTGATAATATATATGCAATTGGTGACATAACAGGAGATCCAATGTTGGCACACAAAGCCACACACCAAGGAAAGGTTGCCGCAGAAGTTTGCGCTGGTAAGCCCGCAGCGTTTGATGTTGAAGCAATCCCAAGCGTGGTTTACACCGACCCAGAGGTGGCTTGGGTTGGGTTAACTGAAAACGAAGCCAAAGATAAAAATATACCATATAAAAAAGGAGAGTTTCCTTGGGTGGCAAGCGGTCGCGCGACTGCAGTTGGTTCTTCTTATGGGAAAACAAAAATACTTTTTTCTCCAGAAAACAGCAAGGTGCTGGGTGTGGGCATTGTTGGTGTAGGTGCTGGTGAAATAATATCAGAAGCTGTTCTTGCAATAGAAATGGGTGTAGATGCAGAAGATTTGAGCTTAACTATACATCCGCACCCAACTCTTGGAGAAACAATGGGTCTAGCAGCAGAAGTTTTTACAAAAACTATAACAGATTTATATATTCAGAAAAAATAAAGAGGTAAACCGTGAAGCAAACAAATATTGGCAGGTGTATTTTTTTATCTTTGTTGGTTGTTTTGACAGCACCTTTGTTATCACAAGAGACACCTAAGACAGCCACAAGCAATCCTGATTCAAACATAATAAAAGTAACGCTTGATAGCTTAACAAAAACAGCAAAACTCTTTGAAGGCATGTTTACTTTTTATCAAGACACTTCAAACGGTTCTTTACAAATGTTAATTAAAAAGAACCAATTAAATAAAGAATACATTCACTTCGTTCACACGCTAGATGGCGTAGTAGATGTTGGACATTTTAGAGGAGCCTATAAATCCAGTAAAATTTTTGAAATTAGAAAATATTTTAATAGAGTCGAGTTTGTAACAATTAACACGTCCTATTATTTTAACCCCGATAATCCATTAAGCAACTCTTCTTCAGCAAATGTAAACGAATCTGTTTTAGCAACGTCAGAAATTGTGTTTACGGATAAACAATCTGGTTCAATTCTTATTAAAGCAGACAATGTGTTTTTGTCAGAAAGTCTTTATCAAATAAAACCGTCTCCAAACCCCAACGTAAAACCAGGGTCACGTTTTTCTTTAGGGTCTCTTAACAAAAAGAAATGCCAATATGTTTCAATTAAAAACTACCCTTTTAATTCTGATATAGCTGTTAAATATGTTTTTGACAACCCCCTACCTGTAAATCGAGGTGGGCCAGGAATTACAGACCCAAGGTCAGTTAATTTGGTTATACAACATAGTTTTATAGAGGTCCCAGATAACAACTATGTTCCGCGTCACGATGACCCAAGAGTTGGTTACTTTATGACACAGGTAACCGACATGACATCTGTTAGCAACACACCATACAAAGATGTGATTCACCGCTGGAGTCTACAAAAAAAATATCCAGAGCTACCAATATCAGAACCAATAGAACCAATTACGTTTTGGGTTGAAAACACTACACCGTTAGAATTTCGTGATGCAGTGAAAGAAGGTGTGTTACGTTGGAATAAAGCATTCAGAACCGCAGGATTTAAAAATGCAATTCAAGTAAGGGTTCAACCAGATGACGCTGATTGGGATGCGGGAGATATTAGATACAATGTTTTAAGGTGGACGTCTTCACCAAGGCCGCCTTTTGGGGGATATGGACCAAGTTTTGTTAACCCAAAAACAGGACAAATTCTTGGTGCAGATATTATGCTAGAGTTCGTTTATTTTACCAATAGGGTAAAATATGAGAAACTATATGAAGAAATAATTAATGGAAATGATTTTTCAGATGGTTGTATGGCGGGATATTATTTAAACCAAGGAAATCAATTTGGATTTGTAACATCAACAGTTTCTGCTTTTTCAGAAGAATTAAAAAAACGCATAATTAACGAATCATTAATTCGATTGGTTTTACATGAGGTTGGACACACGCTTGGGTTGAATCATAATTTTAAATCCAGTTATTTACACGACAACACGCGCGTACACAACAAAGGAATAACACAAGAAATGGGTTTAACAGGATCCGTAATGGAATACCCGGGTGTTAATATTGCGCCACCAGAAATAGAGCAAGGTGAATACTATACAACAACACCGGGACCATATGATAAATGGGCAATTGAGTTTGGTTATTCTATTCCTCTAGACAATATTGAGCTAGAAGAAAGTCGAATAAACGCGATTTTATCAAGATCAACAGCTCCAGAGCTGTCGTTTGGTAACGATGCAGATGATATGCGCGCGGCTGGAAAAGGAATTGACCCCCAAGCAATGATTTATGATATGTCAAGTGAACCTATTGATTATGCAAGCGACAGAATTGCCCTTACTCGCTATTTAATGGATGATTTAGTATTAAAATATTCAGATAGAGGAAAATCATATCAATCCCTATTAGATGCGTTTAATATAATTTTAAGGGAAAGAGGAATTGCAAGTAGAGTGGTATCTAGACATATTGGTGGTGTTTATGTTGAGCGATCTTTTATTGGGCAACGCGGCTCTGGAGAACCGTTCAAAACAGTTCCATATAAAGAACAAAAAAAAGCAATAAAATCCCTTGAGGAAAACTTATTTCACCCTGACGCTTTTACTTTTTCAAAAGATATACTAGAAAAACTTCTTCCTCAAAGAAGAGGTTTTAACCATATCTCATCAACCGAAGATTATAAAATTCACGATCGAGTACTAAACATACAAAAAGACGTGTTTAATCATCTTTTACACCCAAGAGTGTTAAAGCGAATATCTGATTCAAAGTTTTATGGCAATCAATATAATCTTAATGAATTTATATCAGACCTTACTCTTGCAATATACGTTGATGATATGAGAAGCGACGTCAACACTTTTAGACAAAATCTACAAACAGAGTACACCCACCGTTTGATTAAAATTTTAAAACCATCAAACACAGAAAGCTATGGACACCACGCACAATCAACAGCGCATAGAGCATTAAAAAACATAAAGAACTACACAAGAAAACAAACAGGGGTCACGCCTTCTACAAGCGCACACCGAGAATATATCAATTTTCTTATTGATAGCGCGCTCCATAAAGATTAACTCTTTATGGATGTAATACTAATTGCTGCAACTACGGTTGATGGTTATATCGCAAGACACAGCAACGAAGTTATAGACTGGACGTTAGATCTGCATTTATTTAAAGAGCAAACAATGGGTTGTCCTGTGATTATGGGCTCTAACACAAAAAAGACATTAAAGGTCGATTTATCGGGAAGAGAAGAAGTGGTTGTTCATCGACATGATAATCCAAAAAAAATTCTTAATAACATAAAAACAAAAAAATGTTTTGTTATTGGTGGAGGGCGCGTAAACACAATGTTTTCGCCATATTTAACGCACATATATTTAACTTTTCACCCACTTGTTTTTACAAAAGGGATCAAACTGTTTACAGGACTTAAAAACGAAATGAAATTAATTCCGATTAATGTTGTCCCAGTATTAAATAGAAAAAACCTATTTCAATTTCAATATAAGATACAAAAATAAAAGCAGGCTGAATTTTTACTTTAGTGCGCGCTTTTGTTTTACAACAGCTGCTTTAATTTTGCCTCGCAAAACCTTGTTGTCTAGCGCGTTGATTTCGTCCATCTTCCCATCAACCCCATCCAAGACTAAGCGATCAATCAGCTCCTGATCACCTTCAACCTTTAACGCCTTTGTTTCGGTTGTGATTTGTGGTTTGTTACTAGGCGCATCAGGCGTTGTTGGCATAGCCGGCCTATCAATAGAACCTCTATTGATTTTAACAATCATAGCTTTCGCTTTTCCTCGTATCACTTTGTTATCAACCGCATTTAAAGGTTCGTCATTGCCATCTAAAGCTAGGTTAACCAGATAGTGGACATGATCTTCTTCCGATGAAAACCCAACACCTGTATCAGCAGTAGTTTTTGTATTGTTAGTAGTAGATGAATCCGGCGTTTCAGATAAAGCAGCTTTCAAGTGGTCGGGCAATCCCTCGCCCTTCCTTTTTACTTGAACCAACATTGCTTTAGCCATACCTCTTGTTGGTTTATCTGGAATGGCATTAATTAGGTCCATGTTTCCCTCTAAACCTGCCTGTACAGATTGTGCTATAATAGCCTCCCTGCTCAAAGAAGGTAGTACGCTCTCGCTTGACGTAACATCCGAATCGCTATCTTCATTAAGATCAGAGGGTATAAAATAACCAAGATTTTCAAGAATTTTGTATTTATAGCTGGAAAACCCCCAAAGTGAAAATATAGAAAACAAACCACGGCTACTTCTACGACAAATGACTGACGTTCCATACGGTTCGGGTTTTAGGGAAAAATCAACATACTCTCGATAAAATGGATTTAATTTTAAATCAAATGCGATTTTTTCATTCTTATTTACAATCACAACGCGGCTTTTATAAAACGGCGACCAGCTATTTGGCCGTAATAACAACCCAGAACCAGGAAGCAAAGAAAACCTGTCAAACGAAAATTGATGTACATATCTATCTGTATTACTATCTGGTAACAAACGTTTTATTTTTGGAAACCATGATTGATAGGAATCCAAATTTGATAAAGCCTTCCAAACTGATTCAGGCGAGGATAAATATTGATGAGTAACAATAGATTCTGCAATAAAAGGTGTATAAAAAGAAAAAATATTACTATTAGTTTCCTGATCTCTACTTGTATCCCAAATAAAAAGCACAAGAACCCCTAAAACAGATATTGTTGCAATTATTAATAACATATTTACTAACTATTTAGGTGGGATTTTACGGAAATATGTATAAATATTTATATTGTTTAATAACATTATCAAAACTAAATATATTTATATGAAAACAGTAATGAGATATTCTATTGGTATTATAATATTAATAACTATATCAGTGCGAATATATTTACACGATTCAATACCAATATATTCCGGTGAAAAAGAAGTTGCTGGATTACAACAACCAGTAGATATATACACTGATGAGTATGGCGTTCCCCATGTTTTTGCTCAAAATGAACAAGATTTGTTTTTTGCATCGGGTTACCAAACAGCAAGAGATAGGCTTTTTCAAATCTCATTAGTTGTTTCTGCAAGCAGAGGGAGTCTTGCGAAATTTTTCGGCAATGATTTTCTTAAAGATGATATATATTTACGAACATGGGGTATATATAAAACCGCAAAAAAAATTATTAAAAATACAGATCCTAAAACAATTAATATTTTACAAAGTACATGTGATGGAATTAACGCCAGAATTGACGAACTAGATGGAAAATATCCTGTAGAATTTAAACTATTAAAAGTAAAACCATTAAAAATTAAACCAGAAGACATCATTGCATACAGCCGTTTGATGGCTCACGATTTACAGCAATCGTGGAAACCAGAGATTTTGTTTGGATTATTACTAGAGTATTTTGGCTCTGAAAAACTTAATGAATTATTCCCCCTGTACGAGCCGTTCCGCCCAACAATTTCAAATAAAGAACATTATAAAAACATAAAACTTCTTTTTTCATCTATTTGGAATCATGAGCATAGAATTAGAGAATTAACGGGCGCAAATGGCGTAAGCGTTGGATCTAATAGCTGGGTTGTTTCAGGGAAAAAATCTTTTACAGGAAAACCAATACTTGCAAACGATCCGCATTTAAAATTTACACAACCATCAAAGTGGTATGAAATGCATTTAAAAGGCGGTCGATACAATGTTAGCGGTGCTTTTTTGCCTGGATTTCCATTACCAGTATTAGGGCAGAATGAAACAATTGCATGGGGTTTTACTAATATTATGGCTGATGATATAGATTTTTTTATAGAAAAGATCCACCCTGAAGACAATAACAAATATAAGCATGACGATAAATGGTTAGATATTACTTCAAGAGAAGAAAAAATATATTTAAAAGATGGAACAGACACCACAATAACGATACGAGAAACACACCACGGGCCAATCATTAGCGACATTCATCCTCTATTAAAAGAAAAAGATTATGCTATATCTATGTCTTGGGTTGGAAATACAATAACAAATGAAATTACTGCATTAACACAATTTGGTTTAGCAAAAAACTGGGAAGAATTTTCTAAAAAAGTAAAAACATTTTCAGTTCCAGGGCAAAACATTATTTATGCCGACACCTTAGGAAATATTGGGTGGAGAGCCGCTGCGCGTATTCCAATAAGAAAAGATGGTGAAAGTTTAGTTCCAAGACCAGGGTGGGATTCAGATTATGATTGGAAAGGCTTTATTCCGCTTGATGAAATGCCGTACATATATAACCCTAAAAAAGGATATATAGCAACAGCGAATAACAAAATAGTTGACGATACTTATCCATATTACATATCTAACCAATGGGCAGAGCCGAGTAGAATTGAACGAATAGAAGAACTTATTGAAAAAAAAGAAAAGTTAAGCGTGGATGATATGAAAAGCATTCAGAACGATAGGTATTCTTCATTTGCCAGAGAAGTGACGCCAAATATTCTTAAACATTTACCCAAAAATTATGATGGAAATCAGAAAAGCGCTTATGATTATTTAAAAGATTGGGATTTTATAGAAAGCACCTCGTCTAATGCCGCGACAGTGTTTCATGTGGTTTTAGATGAACTTTTGAAAAATATATATAAAGATGAACTTGACCTTGTTGATAATAAAGCATTTGATGCCCTTGTGCATTTTTCGATGCTACCCCATAGAAATATTCATTGGGTCTTATCAGAAGGAAAATCTTCATGGATTGATGATGTGCGTACAAAAGATGAAGTAGAGACGCTAGAGAAAATTGTTATTACATCTTTTGAGAAAGCCATACACAGGATAGAAAGTCAGGTTGGATTAAACCCATCAGTTTGGGAGTGGGGATCGCTTCACACGCTTACACACCCACACCCTTTAGGTGAAATAAAAATCTTAGATTTGCTTTTTGGTTTTAACGTGGGTCCGTACAAAACCGGCGGTTCAACCATGACCGTTAACAAGGGGGAATATGAAGTTATAGGCGGTTTTGACCAAAGCGTTGGTGCAAGTTTCAGGAGAATTGTAGATCTTGCCAATATGAACCTAACCCAATTTATTCTACCCACAGGGCAATCAGGGCAACAAAAAAGCCCTCATTATTTTGACCAAGCAGAGCTATATAATAAAGGATTGTATCGGACGACACATATAGATGAAAATTTTATTCGGCACAGCAATCTATTTAAACATCTCACACTTACCCCAAAATAGTGTATTTATTTATAGTTATTTTTTTCATTATAACCGGGCTTGTCTTACACCATCTGTATTTATGGAAACCCAAACCGATGAAAAACTTCTATAATAACAGCCCCATGTTTTTTGCACACAGAGGATATTTGATTAAAAAACCAGAAAACACGGTAGCTTCTTTTTTAGAAGCAATCAAAATAGGAGCACAAGCAATTGAAGTAGATGTTGTAAAAACTAAAGACAATAAAATTATTTGCTCACACAATCATTACTTATATAAGGGAAAAAAACTTTTGGGGGAAGTTTCTAAAATGGAATATTCTTATATAAAGAAAGCAATCACAGCCTATAAATTAAAAAATGATAAAAACTAATGCCAGAATTAACAAATGTTATAAACCAGATACCCAATGAAACAAAGATAAATATTGAAGTTAAAACAAGAGGACTAACAGATATATTAATTGTTAAAGAATTAGTGAGAATAATTAACGATAACAATATTGCTAATAAAGTGTTGGTTTCGAGTTTTAACCCATTAGCATTATGGTATACTAAATGGTTAGATAAAAATATAAGAACCGGTTTTTTATATGAAAACCCTAAATTTTTATTTCTTAAAAATATTATACACCCTGATTGTGTACATCCAAAAGAATCGTTGGTTACTAAAAACCTAGTAAAACATTGTAAAGATCGAGGGTTAAGTATCAATGTTTGGACATCAAATAATAACACATCTATCGATTGGCTTTCTAAGCTTGGTGTTGATGGAATAATTACCGATAACCCAAAATATTTAGAAAAATATCCGGTATGAATAATATAACAAAATGGGGCGTATTACGGTGCGCAATACGCAAATTAATATATTAACAATTGTTTAGGTTTATATACTTAGTGCTTAAAACAGCGTTTTCCTGTAAAGACCATAGCAACACCATGTTCGTTGCAAGCAGAAATAATTTCTTCATCTCGAATAGATCCACCCGGTTGCACAATCGCTTTGATACCAGAATCAGCAATTTTATCTATACTGTCGCGAAAAGGGAAAAAGGCGTCAGAGCAAAGTATACTACCAGATGTTTTATCGCCGGATTTTTTTATAGCTATATCAACTGCGTCAACTCGACTAACCTGCCCCCCTCCAACACCAACGCTCATGTTGTTTTTTACTAATAGTATAGCATTAGACTTTATGTGTTTTAAAACCTTCCACCCAAACAACATATTTTCAACATCACTATCTTTAGGTGCAATATTGGTCACTACTTTTAGATCATCAATTGTTAATGTGCTCGTATCAACTCCTTGAACTAGCAAACCACCATCCAGGTTGCGAAGCTCCATTTTGTCCGCTCTGCTGTTTATATTGCCGACTTCTAGAATACGAAGATTCTTTTTAGTTGAAAAAACTTTTAGTGCGCTAGGATCAAAACAAGGGGCAAGCACAATTTCTACAAACACCTTGTTTATTTCACTGGCAATTTCTTTAGTACATTTTTTGTTTATAGCAATAACCCCGCCAAAAGCAGACAAGCTATCAGCGTTAAACGCTTTTTTATAAACCTCCAACATTTTTTCACCCTCAGCAACACCACAAGGGCTTGAATGCTTTACCACCACACAAGCTGTTTTATCAAACTCTTTTAAACAGTTCAAAGCTGCATCTGCATCCATTATATTATTATATGACAAAGCCTTTCCTTGATGGATTTTAGCATTTAGAACATTTTTTGATTTATCGTTTACAATCTGATAAGCCGATGCAACTTGATGAGGGTTTTCACCATATCGCAAAACAGAATGTTTTGAATAAGTAAACGATAAGCTGCTAGGAAGGTTTTCACCGATTAAATGATTGTGTATAATTGTATCATATTGAGCTGTATACCCAAACGCTTTGGTGGATAGTTTTTTTCGTGTTTCAAATGATATTCTATTTGAGCTTAATTCATTGATAAAAAGACTATAATCTGTATGATCCACAACTACACACACCCAACCAATATTTTTTGCAGCAGATCGAATCATTGTGGGTCCACCGATATCAATGTTTTCCATTGCCACCGCTAGATTAGAGTCTTGTTTTTTTATAATTTCTGAAAAGGGATACAGGTTGCAAACAACTAAATCAATCCACTTTATTTTATTTTCAAGGGCCTCTGTATTATGCTGATCCCTTAAACCAAGAACCCCACCCGCTATTAAAGGGTTTATGGTTTTTATTCTTCCATCCATAATTTCAGGGAACTGTGTATACTCACTAACATCTACTACAGGTATATTTTCTTTTCTAAGAACAGATGCGGTCCCCCCGGTAGAAAGAATTTCTACACCAAAACTATTTAATGCTTTAGCAAGCTCTACAACCCCAGTTTTATCATAAGCAGAAATAAGTGCGCGCTTAATTTCTATAGGTTTTTGGTTTAAAATCGGGTTATTTAACATATATATTGCCTTGTATTAGTTTAATAGATTCAATAAATGCTATGCCTTCTAATTGCTGAACTTTTGCTTTTAACGTTTCAACCGTATCATCATCATCAACGCGACATTTTTTTTGAATTAAAATTGGTCCCCCATCCACATCTTCAGTAACGAAATGGATAGTGCACCCCGTTTCCTTTTCTCCGTTTTTTATTACTTCTTCATGGACGCTTGAATCCATACCGCCAGCATATTTTGGTAACAATGAAGGATGAACATTTATTAAGCGATCTCTCCATTCTTGACAAAAATCAGATGAAAGAACACGCATAAAACCAATTAAAAGTATTAATTCTACACTGTTCTTTTTAAGAATATTTGTTATTTTTCTATCAAACTCTTTTCTTTTCAAACCTTTATGCGAAAGAAAAACAGAGGGTATCTTATTTTGTTCTGCTCGCTTAAGAATATAGGCCCCCTTTTTATTTGAAATCACAACAGCAACTTCTGCTACCAGCTCTTTTTTGTTTATAGAATCAATTACAGCCTGAAGATCTGTTCCTCTGGTTGATCCAAGAACGCCAATTTTAATCATCTAAGTTTTCTCATGTGCTGAACCCGTTGCTGAATTATAAATTTTTTCCCAATATCTTTTCTATGAAACAACGGCCCTTTAATACATGAGATTTCTTTTTCTGCTTCTGCCTCTGCTGTTGATAAGGTGTCAGCAAGTGCCACAACGGCCACCGCACGACTACCCGCCAACATTATTTTATCATTATTGCTATTTACAGATGCATAAAACAATCCTTTTGTATTATTTATCTTTTCTATGTTGATTTCTTCATCTTTTATTGGATTATCTGGGTATCCTTTAGGAACAGCATATTTACAAACACTAGCCATGTTTAAAAAATTCACATCTATATTTTTTAATGTACCATCTGTTAACGCTAAACAAATATCAATAAAATCTGTATCTAATAATGATAACACATTCATTGCCTCTGGGTCCCCAAAGCGAGCATTATATTCAATTAATTTTATTCCATGGGATGTTGCAATAAAACCACCATATAAAACCCCCTTATAACCGTATCCATATTTATCTTTTAAAGCAGCAGCGGTTAGGTTGTTAATCTTTTGCGCCTCTTTAATCTCTTTTTTTGTAAGAAAAGGCAAAGAATGATCAGCGTCAGAGTACGTACCCATTCCCCCAGTGTTTGGACCCATATCACCCTCCAAAGCTCTTTTATGATCTTGAATTGCAGGCATATGTTTTAGGTTGTTACCATCTGAAAAACTCATTAGTGAAAACTCTTCACCAACAAGTTTTTCTTCAACTAAAAACGGGCCGCCTTTACGTATTAACTGTTCACAATATTGCAAAGCTTCTTTATGTGAGTCTAGGTGGTCTCCAGAGACTTTAACACCCTTCCCGCCCGCAAGCCCATCGTATTTTATAACAAAATTATCTCCCAGCTGATCTAAAAACGCCTGCACTCCTTTCATAGAATTGAAAATTTTATATTTTGGACACGCAGGAATTTTGTATTCAACAAGCAAGTTTCTTGCAAATGATTTAGACGACTCGATTTTAGAGTGTTCTTTTGTTGGTCCGACCACCTTAATATTGGAACCCATCAAAATATCCGTTAGGCCATTGGCTAACGGGTTTTCTGGTCCTATGATAGCAAGGCTAACCTCCTTATCCCTTGCGAATTGGGATATTATCGCATTATCATTTATATCTATAATTTGTAGATCGGAACATAGTTCTTGTAAACCAGGGTTGGCGTTTGTTGCTAAACAATAAAGCGTTTTCTGTTTTGGTGATTTCTGTAAAGCTCTAGCAATCGCATGTTCCCGCGCACCGGACCCCACAATTAATATATTCATTTTTATTTTCCGTTACGGTCTTTAATTCGTAGTTGCTCAAGTTCGTTTATTTTTTCGATACTCATTTCACTTGTAATATATTTTTTATCAAAACACGCCATACAGGGTTTGTCAATATGATGATCACCTTTTCTCATAACAGCTTCTGATAATGAATCAATATCTTGATAAATTAGCTCATCAACAGCTAAAAAATTTTTAATTTGACTAATGGTTTTGTTGTTAGCTATTAGTTCTTTTCGGGTGGGCATATCAACCCCATAAAAACAAGGTGAAATTACAGGCGGACAGGCTACGGCAAAATACACCTTAGTTGCACCAAAATCTTTTAACATACGAACTATCTCTCTAGATGTGTTACCACGAACAATACTATCATCAACTATCATAACTGTTTTGCCTTCTATCTCTGTTCTTTGCGGGGTCAGTTTATAGCGCACAGACTTTTTGCGCGCTCTTTGGCCGGGCATTATGAACGTTCTACCAATAAAAGGGTTTTTATATAAACCCTCAGAATAACGCACACCCAGGGTGTTTGCCATTGATAGAGCTGATGTGTTTGCAGTGCTAGGTGCAGGAATAATAATGTCAGGAATGTTATCTGGAAACCGTTGTTTCCATTTTTCAGCTAGATTCTGACCCATTCTCAATCTTGATCTATAGACACTCACATCGTTAAGCGTTGCGTCTGGACGAGCAAAGTATACATATTCAAATATGCAGGGATTAAAAGATTGTTTTAGTATTCTCCTGTTAAATTCTTTGCCTTTGTGGTTTATATATACTATTTCCCCTGGTAAAATGCTTCTCTCTGGCTCAAAACCCAACGGATAAAACATGGTGTTTTCTGACGCTATTATATGATCTTTTCCTCCATCTTTATTTGTTCTAACACCTTTTACAAGAGGCCGAATACCGTTCGGATCTCTAAAGGCAACCAATCCTTTCCCGATTATTAAAGCCACCACAGAATATGCGCCTTGAACATGTTCAAACACTTTTTCTATAGCATAGCATAGGTTTTTAAAAAACTCATTATCGTTATCGGGTTGATTTTTGTTATGTAATAAATCTGCAAATAAATGTAAAAGAACCTCTGAATCGCTATCTGTGTTTAGGTACCTAGATTCATTGCTTGTAATTGTTTTTGCTAGTTCACTATAATTTGTCAGGTTTCCATTATGAGCTAAAGCGATTCCATACGGAACAGAAGTCCAAAATGGTTGAATTTCACCATGGCCAAAACCACCATGGGTTGGATATCTATTATGTGCTATTCCAACATTACCTTTTAACCGAGCTATTTTTTTATCTGTAAAAATGTCACGAACCAAACCAGAGCCTTTTGATTTATGCATACGGTTTTTATAGGTTATGATCCCGGCAGCATCTTGTCCGCGGTGTTGTAAATGGATAAGGCTGTCATAAAGCTCGGCAGCCACGGGTTTGTTAGAATGTATTCCAGCTATACCACACATTATCTTATTTTTGCTAAAACAGAGCTTAATCCCGTATAAGAACTTGGGGTTAATTTCATCAGCCTCTTTTTATCGTTCAATGAAATATCCAAAGATGAGACTATTTTTTGTAGGATTGATTTATCTATGCTTTCTCCTCTAGTTAGTTCTTTTATTTTTTCATACGCATCTGGATATCCGTTTTTTCTAAGAATTGTTTGGACAGCTTCAGCAAGAATTTCCCAGTGCTCGTTTAGTTCATCTTTGGATTTATGTTTATTAATCTTAATACGACCTATTCCCTTAATTAAATTATTTAACGCAACAACACAATAGCCCAACGCAAGACCTTGATTCCTTATTACTGTGCTCCCAGATAGGTCGCGCTGCAACCTTGAAACTGTTAGTTTGTTTGCAAGATGAATCAATAGCGCACTACCCAACCCACAATTCCCTTCTGCATTTTCAAAATGAATTGGATTAATTTTATGTGGCATAGTGGATGACCCCGTTTCCCCGCCAACTTTTTTTTGTATTAATATTCCCCTGCTTATATAAAACCATATATCGTTCGAGAAATCTATCAAAACCGAATTAACACGCGAAAGTAAATGATATTGCTCTGCAAGAGAATCATGAGATTCTATCTGAGTTGTTAGTGGATTGTGCTTCAACCCAAATGACTTAACCAGTCTTTTTGAAAACTTTAACCAATCAATCTCTGGGTAAGCACAAACATGCGCTGCCCACGTTCCAGTGGCTCCACTTATTTTTCCTTCCAACTCTAATTCTTTTAGTTTTTTATAATGTTTATTTAACCGATTGTAGAAAACAGCCATTTCTTTACCAAAAGTAGTTGGCGTAGCAGGTTGCCCATGCGTTAGAGATAAGATCGCATCCTTAGAGTGTTTGCTTGTCAGCGATTTAATTGCTTTAATAACAGCATTTAACTTGTCGAGATAAACATTTTTTATTCCATCTTTCCACATCATGCTATATGAAATATTATTTATATCTTCCGAGGTTAATCCAAAATGAACCCAGGGTTTGAGTTTAGATTTATTTAGTTTTTGTAATTTTTCTGATATGAATATCTCTACAGCCTTTACGTCATGGTTTGTTTGAGTTTCAATTTTTTTTATTCTTCTAGCAGAGATACTATCAAATTTTTGATAGATTTTTCGCAAAGAACTTTGAGTTTTATTATTAATCAATGGTAGTTCAACCAGCTTTTTTTCTTTACTTAAGGCAATTACATATTCAACCTCTACCATTACCCGGTATCTCATCAAAGCTGATTCAGAAAAATAGTTTGAAAGGATAGCAGCTTCTTTACTATAGCGGCCATCTATAGTTGAAATACTATTTAATTGATCAGGCACCCAAAATCCGCTTTGCTGCTAAAGCGCAATTACCCGGATCGATAACTGTAAGCACGGGTGTGTTACTAGGCATTTGCAATGTTGAGTGTATGTTAACAAGCATATCGGATTTATCAGAAAAAGGCGGACAACCCAACGTAGGAAAAGTTGAATTTGCAGCTACAAAACCAGATAGCGCGTTTGACCGCCCCGCAATAGTTATATACACCAACCTCTTTTCATTAATATTATTATCTAATATTTCTAAAACTTTTCTTGGCTCCTTATGCGCAGAAGCAGCATGTTGCTCCCATTTAACTCCGTACTCATCAAGCTTCTTTGTAATTTTTAATGAATGTGGTTCATCTGAAACAGAACCCATAATAATAACGACTTTCATTTATATATATTCCTTTAAATTTCTTATAATTCTATTTTTAATTGGTTCACCTTCATTGGGTATTGGAAATTTTTCTCCTGTAATTGTTTCATACAAATAAATATACCTATTAGATAATTCAACAATTAAATCTTCAGGGGCAAGTGGAAGTTTTTCATCAACATAAGGATCGCAATTATCAACAAACCACAATCGCAAAAACTCTTTATCTATATTTTCTGGCTCTACCCCATCAGCCATTCTTTTTTCATAGGTGCTTTTGATCCAGTACCTGCTAGAATCGGGAGTGTGTATTTCATCGATAAGTAAAATATTGCCAGAATCATCAACGCCCATCTCATATTTTGTATCAACAAGAATCATTCCATGTTCTGCAGCAATTTTTTGACCAAAAGAAAATAAATCCAGAGCTATTTTACTACAATAAATCCAGTCTTCTTTTGTCATCCATCCTTCTTTAATAATATCTTCAGGAGAGATTGGTCTATCGTGGTGTTCCTCTTTTGTTGTCGGCGTTAACATGTTATTATCTAATTGCTGATTTTTTATTAATCCTTTTGGTAGGGGGTTACCGCAATATTCTCTATCCCCATTATTATATACTGTCCAAAGAGACGTGCTTGTACTTCCAGTTATATAACCACGGACAACAAACTCTATCGGAATAACTTTACATTTTTTTGCTATGATAACATTTGGATCAGGCATCTCAAGCAAATGGTTTTTAATAATATGCTCAGTCTTTTTAAACCACCAAGCGCTTGTTTGGTTTAAAACCTGCCCTTTAAACGGTATAGCGGCGAGAACACGATCAAAGGCGCTTTGTCGATCGGTTGTTATAAGAACAATTTCATTTCCAGCGTCATACTGGTCTCGAACCTTGCCAGTTTTTTTGTTTCCTTTTAAGAAGCTCGTTTCTGTAAGACAATTCTTAAGTTCCGATGATATCCTTTTTTTATAATGATCATTCATACTTATAGCACCTTTGTGAAAATGGATTAAATAATATTTTACTGGCTAAAACTTTTTTAATGACCTCATCAAAGTTACCACTTTTTACTTTTATGTTCCATAGTACACCATGACAAATTTCATCTACACCCTCAATTTTAAACCGATCTACAAGAGACTGCCTTTTTTGAATGCCCAACATATCTTCATTTTGTCTAACTAAAAACGTGGCGCTACTTTCAGTTGGATAATAATCCGATATATATTCTTTATTGCTATTAAACAATTCCCCGCTTTTTTTTATTTCAGAAAGGTTTGAGTCAGTTCCCCCAACAATTTCCCAATGAGTCATCCGCTGTATTTGTACAGATATTCCAATTTGATTAAGAGCGCTCTGTACGGAATTCGATTCGTTATCTGTGATTATCATATTAACAATCCACTCTTCACCATTAGCTTTCGAAATAAAATTTTGAATGTTTTTCATGTTGAATTTATAATCTAGAAAAGAAACGTTTTTCTTGTTTTTTGATTTAATATAATCTCGCATGGAAACAAATATTTTATCTCCATTTGTAGTGCGTTCTGGATGGGGCATAATAGCCATTACGTTGCCAGATGGGCTTGTAAGGGCAGCAATATTATAAATCGACCCGTTTGGATTTGTAGGGAACTCATTAATAATATTTCCACTAGGGTCACAATACCGAAACGGAGCTTGATCGTTATTTATTAACACAGTCAACAGGTCTTCTGGGATAACAAACCGGCCTTCCGCATGCGCAAGCGGGATATGAATTGTTTCCCCAACATTAAATGATTGTGTAAATGCGCTATTCGCGGGATTAATATAACACGACACATGAACCCACTCATTATAATATCCCGTTCCAAGAACTTCGCCATCAACTATTCGTTTATTGTTGGATAGTGATGAGGAAAGCGGGTAGTCTTTTACACCCGGAACCAACCCTGACTCAACTAAAATTTGTGCACCATTACATATTCCAAGCACAGGCTTTCCTTTTTCCGATTCTTTTTTTATAATGTTAATAATCGGATCAAGTGATGCAATTACACCCGACCGGGATCTGTCTTCATATGAAAAACCCCCCACAATAATAAAGCCATCAAAGCGGCCAAGATCAGCATGATCTGCATTCCATAAAAACTCAGCAGGGTGTAAACCGACGCGCTCACAAGCCATAAACGTTTCACGCTCTGTGTTTGATCCTGGGAACTGTATTATAGCAATATCAAGTCCCATTATATTAATTTAACTCCTCTTTCCCCTTCTTCAATTTTCCCTATCTCCACCACATTAATTAAATCTTTGATCAAGGAAACTTGGTTTTGGGGGACTATAACAACCATGCCTATACCCATATTAAAAGTGCGGAACATTTCATGCTCATCTATATTGCCAATAGACTCCATACAGGTAAAAACAGGAAGAACATCCCAGCTTCCTTTTCTAATTGTTGCCACACAGTTTTTTGGTAAAACACGAGGAATGTTTTCGATAAGACCACCGCCGGTAATATGGGCCATTCCATTAATAACAATATTGTTATCCAATAATTTGAAAACATCATTTGTATAGTTTATATGTGGCTCTAAAAGAGTAAGGCCAACGGGGCTT
>SGYN01000027.1 GCA_004321715.1 bacterium
CTCCAAGGAGCCGCTTCCATTAGCCGTATTAAATACATTTTCATCTAGATTCACTACAACGGTTGCATTATCATTTGCAAGCGTAACGCTAGTTATTGATGGCGCAACTTGATCCGATCCGCGCACATCAAACGTAATGATAAATCCATCATCACTAGAGCCAGATTCCGCTAAAGCAAAGCTGTTCTCATCCATTTGTACTAAAGAATTATGCTCTCCTTGAGCAGTAGAGTATTCCAACTCATACGTTTCGGTAATCGTAGATCCATCTACAGGAATAGAAAACGTTTTGATAAATCCATCATAGGCAGTACTTCCTCCTGTATCTGGGCCACCATAGGCTAATAGATAACTATCAGATCCACCGCTAATCTTTACCAAGGAATTATATTGACCGAACACATTATCATGCTCAACTTTCTTGACTTGCGTAATGGATGAACCATCCGCAGGAATGGTAAACGTTTTAATAAACCCATCATTCCCACTGCCGGAATATGCCAGGACGTATGTATCAGAATCTGCCTGAACAAATGAATTGTGTTTCCCTTGAATCGAATCATGCCTGTACGAGGTCACCTCCGTTATAGAAGATCCATCCGCAGGAATCGTAAAGGTTTTAATATATCCTTGAAGGGAAGTTCCCGACGCATACGCGAGTGCAACGGTATTGGCATCGACTTTCACTAATGAATTGAAATGCCCTTTTACCACATCATGCTCTAAAGAAGCAACCTGTGTGATGGAAGATCCATTGGAAGGAACCGTAAAAGTTTTAATATACCCATCATCGTTAACGCCTGTGTAGGCAAGAACATAAGTATCCGCATCTAGCTGAATAAGGGAATTGAACCAATTATAAGATACATCATGCTCTAATTGAACTCCTGATGTAATCGCACCAGCCGCAGAAATGGTAAAGGTTTTTAAAAAGCCATCATTGGAGGCATCAGAATATGCTAATAGATAGGTATCGGCGTCCACTTTACATAAGGAATTATTTTTTGCGTTTGAAGTATAATGCTCTAACTGGGCTACTTCAGTAATAGTTCTGCCATGGGTAGGGATTGTAAAGGTCGCCAAATAACCATCCCATCCATTACCAGAATAGGCTACTGCATAGGTATTGGTATCCACCTGAACTATCGAATTATAGGATGAGAAAGAAGTTTCATGCTCAAGAAATTTGATCTCCCGGATCTTTTCTTCGGTAAAGGAACCTATATTATTGGATTGATCTGTACTGGCAACATTTCCAGTAGCATCATAGATGGAGTTTGCCGCGGGACTGACGCTTAAGCGTTCATAGCCATTGGGTAATCCATTGTACTCCACTCCCAGAGTATATTTATTCAAAAATGTAGGTGAAGTAGACGGCATTTCCAGAAGATAGTAGTAACTATCAGACCCATGATCATCCCACCACGTTCCAGTATGATAATACATACCAGCATAGTGCTGAGTAGGATCATTGTTTGGCTCTCCAGAATACCAGTTCGTGTAACTGAATGTTTCTCCTGTGACCCATACATGTGTTCCTTCCGTGGCTTCATCAGTAAGACCAATCCAAAAATGACTATTACGTCCAAAATTTTCTTGTATAAAATCATTTTCCCCTTCCGAAGTAATGACGGCAAGGTATCCGCCTGCATTTTCACATAGCTGCTTGGCTTTGTACCATGAGGTCGCACTACTGGAACGATAATAGCTGTGCCCATTGTAGGTACCAATCGATATAAATTCGGCTGGAGGCATAATACTACTTGGAGTGGTACTGGCCAGCGTAGCTTCTCCACCACTTACCGAATACACAAAATCTGCTGCAACCAAGGCGCCGCTTGCCGTTCCATCTGCGTAGGCAGCAAATACTTCCTCACTCATCGTAACCGTAACAGAGTTGTTTACATGGAGTAATCCATCTACAGTTTCAATGTAATTTGGAGTCATACTGGCTGCGGTGATCGTTGGAATAATCTTTTCATTAAAATTAACCGTGTTATTGCTCTGAGTAGTACTGGATGCCGTTCCGTTGGCATCGAAAATTGCGCTAGAAGATGAAGGAATAACCGTTAATACTTCGCTTCCATTTGGTGTACCAGAGAAACCCACACCCAGAGTATATTGATTCCCAGCACTTGCAGAAATACTCGAAGGGGTGGCACTGGTGAGGGTTGCGGCTCCACCACTGATTGATAATGTAAAATCACTGGCTTCCAATGCTCCCGAATTGGCATTACTGTTAAAAGAAGCCTCATTTAACATTACCGTAATAGAGCTATTATTATATGTAATGGTTGTATTGGAAATTGCTGGACCAGTTACATCACCAGAAATCAAATCAAATGTTTTGATATACCCATCATTTCCATTACCAGCATAGGTAAGAGCAATCGTATTTTTATCCACAATAATTAAATCATTCCAATCTGCATTATCCGTATCATATACGTGACTCCAGCGCTCAGCAATGGTTTCCCCATCTCCAGAAATATGAAGTATTTTCAAATATCCATCCGCACCAACCCCTTCATATGCTAAGGCATACTCAAAGGAATTGAGCTTGATTAGAGAACTATAATATCCCGTATTCTGTGATGAAGAAAATTTATAAGAACTGACTTCCGTTATACTGCTACCATCTAATGGAATGGTAAATGTTTGCAGCAGTTCATATTCATCATTGGATTCGTATCCTCGATATGCAAGTGCATAGGTATTATAGTCTACTTGGACCAAGGAATTCCATGACCCATAAATATTATTGTGTTCCCGGGTTGCTACTTTCGTAATCGAGCTTCCATCATCTGGTATCGTAAAAGTTTGGATATATCCATCCCCACCATGACCAGCATAGGCTAGGACATACGAATCTTCGTCCATTTTCACTAAGGAATTTGAGGTTCCCGTTCCTGTATTATGCTCTAGAGTAGATACCTGGGTAAT
Source organism: bacterium (assembly GCA_004321715.1). Taxonomy (GTDB): domain Bacteria; phylum Fidelibacterota; class Marinisomatia; order Marinisomatales; family TCS55. The sequence goes on from SGYN01000027.1 coordinate 2,944, forward strand.
ATCTGTACCATCACTAGAAATGGTAAAGGTTTTAATATACCCATCACTTCCTGGTCCCGCGAAAGCAAGCACAAGCGTATTATCATCTGCTTTAACTAAGGAATGCCAATGACCAGTAGTTTCATGAATATTTTGACCCAATGCTTCAATATCATTTCCATCATTGGAAATATTAAATGTTTTCAGATACGAATTATTACTACTCCCTGTATAAGACAGGGCAAAAATGTTGCCATTGATTTTGATCATGGAATTATACGTTCCATTTCCATCATCATGCTCATCCGTAGTGATCGTACTAATACTTCCATTATTGTTTATAGTAAATGTTTTCAGAAATCCATTGTCTCCGGGGCCACCATAGGCCATGGCATAAACATTTCCTGATACATGGACTATAGAAGCATATCTCCCTAATGAGTATTCATACTCGAGACTGGCAACCTGGGATAATCTGGTTGCAATCACATTGGTGGTATTATTGCTCTGGCTGGTGCTTGCCACTCTGCCATAGGCATCATACACCGAGTTTGCCACCAGGGACACTGTGATCACCTCACTGCCATTGGCTAGTCCCGATAGGGTTATTCCTAGAGTAATTGCCGGACCATTGTCTCCGCTAATACTGGTTGGAGTGCTACTGGACAAGGTTGCCGTTCCGCCACTTAATGCCAGAGAGAAGTCACTGACAGCTAGCGTACCTGTGGTATTATTATTGGCAAACACAGTTTCACTGAATGTTACGACTACACCCTCATTAAATGGAGCCATGGCTGTAGATGCAATCACTGGAGCTGCAACATCGTTTAAGTATACTTTGTTTAATTCCGTACTGGACGTTTCTTGTGTAGTGCTGGCCGCATTCCCCTGCGCATCATACACAGAGTTAGCATTTACTGTCACACTCAAATGTTCTTTCCCTGTGGCACTTCCACTGCTACCGATACCCAATGTGTAAGTGTTCCCACTGGCAGATATACTGGTCGGAGTAGCGCTAGAGAGGGTGGCGGTTCCACCGCTAATGGATAATGCAAAGTCACTTGCTTGCAATGCACCACTGCCGCCGTTGGTATTGTACACTGCTTCATCAAATGTCACGGCTACGGTACTGTTATCAGCAGCAAGAGCTACAGAAGAAATCCTGGGTACGGTGGCTGTCGCAAGTGTAGGTGTTTCAATCGTTCGGATATAGGCTCCTGTTGAAGCTGTTCCCGTAAGTGTATGGGAGCTACCCATGGCAAGGACATAACTGTCATGATCAATCTGAACCATACTATTATAACTACCATGATTTGGATCATGTTCGATGCTTGTTACCTGGGTAATAGACGCTCCATTATTCGGAATAGTAAAGCTTTTCAGATATCCATCATCTTCCTCTCCCATATAAGCCAGTAAGAAAGTATTGTTGTTACCTCTAACCAGAGAATTCCAAACCCCATAGACTTCATCATGCTCTAGACTTGCCACTTGGGTAATGGTGGCTCCATCCGCAGCAATCGTAAAGGTTTTGATAAACCCATCAGCAGCAGAACCAGAATAGGCCAGCACATAGGTATCACTATCTAATTGTTCAAAACTGGTGTGGAGACCATCATTTGTATCGTGTTCCAAACTTGCCACTTCTGTTATCGTTGCACCATCGTTGGAAATAGTAAACGTAGTAATATTACCATCATAAGCATTATCGGCCCATGCTAAGGCAAAGGTATTTCCAGCCACATGAATAAAGGAATTATCGTACACGGTAGATGTATAATGTTTGTATTTGGCGACCTCCGTAATGCTCCCTTCATTCACCGTAAAAGTTTTAATATACCCACCCCAGCTGTTATCTGCGGGCTGATTATAGCCATAATAGGCGATGGCATAGGTGTCAACATCAATTCGAACCAATGATACTTGATTAGCTACTTGATAATAGGTATCATGAACAAGATCCCCAATTTCTACAATGGAGGTTCCATCTGGTGTTACCTTGAAGGTCTTTATGTGTTGACCGTGACCTGTCTGGGCATCGTATCCTCCATAGGCCAATATGTATGTATCGGAATCAATCTGTAATAAATCCTGCTGATATACGGTACTCGTTGCATGGTTTAGACTCGCAACCTCCGTAATGGTGGCTCCATCATCGGAAACGGTAAATGTTTGTAGATACCCATGATTCTTATAGGCTAGTAAATACCGATCCTTGTTCATGCGTACGATTCTGTTGTCAAAGCCCTGGGAAGCGTGATGCATAAGGCCGTTTTTCACAAGAATTCTTCCATCTTTTAAGGTAGCAGTATTATTGCTTTGACTGGTCCCTGCAGCATTTCCATAATTATCATACACGGAATTGGCAGCTACATTTACGGTCAGCGTTTCGGAGCCATTGGCAACACCGGCAATCGTTAATGACAGTGTTACGGCTGAACCGCTCACAGAAACACTGCTGATAGAAGCCCCCGTTGCTGTACCACCACTGACAGAAACAGAAAAATCACTTGCTTGTAGGGCACCACTGCCACTGCTGGTATTGAATACGGGATCCGAAAATGTGACCACCACATTTCTGTTACTTGCACCTACTACGGTGGAATAAATGGTGGGACCAACTTTATCAGTTAAATAATCTGTATTCATGATCTGGTTGGAGACTGCTTCATTATTACTGGCATCATAAATGGAATTATCTACGGGTCTTACCGTGATCTCTTCAAAACCAGTAGGTGTTCCGCTGATATTCATTCCCAGTGTATAGACATTGCCGCTTTTGGAAATACTGGTTGGAGTGGTACTTCCAAGCGTAGCCGCTCCACCGGAGATACTCAGCGCAAAATCACTGGTTTCCAGATTTCCACTACCACCTGTGGCATTATAGACTGCTTCATTCATGGTGACTGCAATGGTGGCGTTATCTGCAGCTACCGCAACGCTAGAAATTCTAGGGATTACCGTATTGGCTGCCCGAGTATAATCAAAGGTACGTATAAATCCATCCGTATTTTGTCCTGCAAGTGCCAATACATAGGTATCGTAATCAAGCGCAACAAGGGAATGATGCGATCCATCTACGGTCGAATGCTCGTACCCTACGGTTTCCGTGATAGAGGATCCATCCTCCGGAATCTCAAATACTTTAATATATCCGTCTGTACTATTACCAGAATATGCCAGAAGCACCTTATCCTCATCAATGGGAATCATGGAATTCCAGAATCCAAACGAAGAGGAATGCGTAATCTGGGCCACTTTCGTAATCGTACTACCATCATCCGGTATAGTAAATGTGGTCATTTGTCCTGTGCTGCCGGTAGTCTGGTCCGCTACCACATAGGTGTTTGCATCTAATTTTACGATACTTTGATAATTAGCATAATCCGTATCGTATTCTAGTTCGGCTACTTCCGTAATGGTGGAACCATCGGTAGGAATTGTAAATGTAGTCACTCTTCCATCGCTACTATTATCGCTCCAGGCTAAGACAAAGGTGTTTGCATCGGCTTTAGTAAAGGAAAAGTAGGAGCCACTACTAGTCCAATGACGTAATTGACCTGCTTGGGAAATGGTATTACCTGAGACCGTAAATGTTTTAATCCAGCTGCTCCAACTATTTCCTCCAGACGGACCAGTGTTATACCCATAATAGGCCAAGGCAACCGTATTATCATCTACTTTGATTAAGGATGAATACGGATTTGAATGATTATAGGTGTCATGACGAAAAGCTGCAACTTCGGTAATAGACGAACCATCTGATGGTACTGTAAATATGGAAATCCATTGACCAGTTTGATTGGTAATATCCGCCCCATTGTAATCTTTTCCGCTATCATACCCATAATAGGCTAGGGCATAAGTAGACTCATTCAGCTGTACCAATGAATTCCAGTTCGTAGTTGAATTACCACTAAATTGTATGGAGGCCACTTCCGTAATGGGATCACCGTCCGCATCCACAGTAAACGTAGACATTCTGCCTAAATTTCCATTCGTCGTATAGGCTAACAAATAGGTGTCATGATCTACCCGCACCATGGAATTATATATTCCATACTGATTATCGTGTTCCAACGTTTGTTTGACAGCTAATCGTGCATCCATCAGTGTTATCGTATTATTGTTCTGCGATGTAGCCGATGCATTTCCGCTGGCATCATAGATCGAATTGGCAACAGGACTTACGGTCAACGTTTCCAGGCCATTTGCTGTTCCGGAAATGCCAACACCCAATGTGTACGTATTACCGCTAATAGAAATACTGGTTGGGGTAGCGCTAGATAATGTGGCCGCTCCGCCACTAATCGATAGCGCAAAATCACTAGTTTGCAAGGAACCGCTACCGCCATTGGTATTATATGCCGTCTCACTAAAAGCGACTTTTACCGTTTTATTGAGGTCATTATAAAGTCCAATATCATGTAATGTTGTACCTGTAATGTAGGGGCCCGTCACATCATTTAAGGTAGCTCGCACCATTGATGCGGCATTCATTGCAGTTCCACTACTATTATAAATACTACTGCCATTTGCAGCTTTAATTAGAAGACTTTCTATTCCGGCAGGAGAACCGGTAATATTCAGAAACATCCGCACAACTGTTTCCCCGCCAGAGAGCGCACTGGCACTTCCCTCGGAAGCATTATTATTTTTCTTGACACTGCTGATAGTTGCAGCACTTGCAGGTCCGCCATTATTGGCAAATGTTAGGGAAAAATCTGAAGTTGCAAGAGCACCGCTACCACCATTGGTGCTATAAGCACCAGCCGAAAATGTGATATCTACATAATTATTATTGGCTACAACAGATGCGGATTCAAAGCAGAAACCTGTACAGTAAGTAATTACTACTTTTCCATGTCCTTCATTTTCTGCGGCTGTTAATGTGGTATTGCTAGCAGTGTTTTTAATAAAGGAACCGCCGCCGCCGCCATTACCAGAGTAGGACCAGCTTCCTGCGCCACCGCCGGAATATCCGCCGCCACCGCCAGCACCTGCGTAGGATCCACCTCCGCCGCCAAATCCTCCATTTGTACCTTGACCAGAATACCCATTTCCACCTTGTCCACCATTGGAAAACTTCTTTCCTCCCTTTCCATAGCTAGAACTACTACCATCTGCGCTCCAGCCAGCTCCACCACCAGCGTAGCTCGAATTAGAACCACCAGCACCATTACTTCCACCGCTTGATCCACCCGTATTGCCACTACTATTACCACCTACAGATCCACTTGTACCCGAATTTCCATGACCGTTGTGTGCATAATCTCCAGCACCGCCGCCGCCGCCAGCAGCCATGAGCAATGTTGTTCCACTACTGAGAACTACAAAACTTCCGCCACCACCGCCTGCGCCTCGGACATTTCTGGCATATTCCACGCCCTGCTGTCCAACCATAATTTTAAGAACGTCACCCTGTGTAAGCGAAAAATCAGCAACCGATTTGGCGCCTTTCCCGCCATCATGCCATGTGGAAGTATTATATAAATAGGACCTTCCACCCTGTGCGCCATACACTTCAAAGGTATATGTTCCTGTTGCTGGGACTGTCCATTCCTGAATCCCCTGTGTATTAATCGTAACAGCATCATCCAGGGTCGTTCCATCATAGGCTGTGTTTACCTGAGTCTGTGTAGGACCATTTTGTCCCGTTGCACCTGCATTGGTAAAGTTTAATTCTGTTTGAGCAAAAGCAAGCGTCGTACATACCATTACGAGAATACTACAATATTTAATATAATTCTTATTCATCATCCGTATTAATTCCCCACCGTTACAACGCAAGTTCCCTTGCCTAAGATGGCAATATCATTATCCTCGTGATCTACAAATTCACTATAATCCGTGAAGGCCACGGTAGACGCTCCACCAGCAATGGCCTGGAACTGAAGAATCGCTAATTGTCCCGTACCTGTCACTTCGGTGGAATCGGTACCCAAATAGCCCATATAAATATCGATCAAACCAAAATCTGTATTGTCTTCATGATAAATCAATCCTTCTGTGGATTCAAAAAAGCTTCCCAAGGATAAATTCTGTAATGCAAGTTTTTGCTTATTGTAGCTAACCTGTATATGCGCACCCCCAAGGTTTGGAACCTGCATAGCATGAACATCCAGTGTTACCACATCATACACGGCATTAACCGCCACTTCGGATGGAAAGAACACAATGGCTGGTGTAATAAACCCTAGCTCATCTGCTGTCACTGGATCCAGTGGATTAGAGAACACATTTGATGTTCCTGCTACATTTTTTGAACAAGAAGTAAATAGCAGTGTGATCGTAAAAATGATGTATTGTAAATACCGCATTACAATTCAAACTCCCAGCGTAATAAAGCCATGTGATGGTTAGGGTCATACGCCAATCGAATTGGTAAAGATGCTTCTTCATCTCCATCCCATGTCAAGTAAGCATGTACCATATTTCCTACCCAAAGACCAATATATAAACCAGAAAAAATCATCAAATTAGTATTTTTTGAAGACATATCCTGGTCTGCCTGTTCCACTTTTGCACGGTAACTGGCAATATCATCTACATTACTCGCAGTATTATATAAATCTAGATTGGTATTAAACTCCGTCTGCGCTTTGGTAAACCCGGAATTACTCGTCATCGCTAAGGCACCAAATAGCGCAGCTGAACCAGCAAATACATATCCTTCCAGCTTTTTATCATTGTACAGTTGCCCTAGCCCAGGAAAAGCAGCCGAGCGAAGCAAAGATTGTATTTTTGTCTTTGGGGGTGCAAATGCTTGATTTTCCATGAATGCCGCCATACCCATTTGGCGTTTCTTCTTTAATTTGGATGGAATTGGAATATCCAAAATATCCCAAGCTAAAATTTCCATTTCTGTAATTAATCCGTCTACTTCTCCTTGATAAGAAACATTTTTCATACTTTCTGCTGCACCAGTTGCTACAGAAAACATTTTGCAATCAATTGTATAGGTATTTCCAATTAGCCCAATTGTTCCATTGATCATGAACTCGACACCCAATGCTGCGCCTACCTCCGCGGCACATTCTTCACTGGTACACTCACCGGAAGAAAATCCTTGTTCTACCAATACGTCAGTCATGGTATTCCGGTCTACCATTCGTACTCTATCTGTGTTAGCCAGCTCCGTGGTAAAGCGATCCGTTAAGGTTTGCGATTCGAGAATGGATATCCCGCGTCCCTCAAAGTCCAACACCGCTACCGTTGGTTTTTCGGTTTCACCGGCGCGTTGAAGTTTTAATCGCGGAGGTACATCGAGTCCAACTATTTCCCAGGATAATATCTGCATTTCTAATAACAATCCCTGAATTTCTCCTTCGTACGTAGTATTTACTGCTTCTACCGTTTCTCCTGTCTCTACAGAAAACATTTTGGCATCAATAGTATAGCTATCACCCATTTTCCCTAATATACCATTAATCATAAATTGTACGCCCAGTAGTTCACCAACTTCTGCGGCACATTCGTCACTCACACATCCAGACTGGGCTAGGCCTTGCTCCGACATAATGCTTTCAATTGCTTTACGTTCAATTAATCGAACGGCATTTGTATTTCCAATTTCTGTACGCATTCGCTCCGTTAGCGTTTGAACTTCTTGAACACTGATTCCTTTCCCTTCAAAATCTAAAATTGCAACGGTTGGTTTAAACTTTGGTTCTTCCACTGTAGGTGGTGGCGGAGCAGTTGCCAGCCCTGTATTTACAGATATAGCATTTACCATAAAACCATTACCACTTAATGTATCCGAAATATTTCCTACCTGATCAATTGCAACTGCACTAGCAAAATAACGTACATTGTTCTCTAGGGAAAGACCGGTAAGTAACGTATCCATATTCCCTTCACCTGATATCGATGCCCAGGGAACGACATTTCCTGACTTTGGAGTAGTACCTACTGCAAAAGAAAATTTAGCTATCCCAGAAGCATTATCCCTAACAGACATGCCTAGGTATAATGAATCTGCTACAAGAATATTTTCTCTATCTTCTGTAAAACTACCTTCATAAAGATGATCAATTACTGGAGCAATATCATCAAACATTACCTCCGAACCATCCGTGCTACTGGTATAAAAACCACGAGGATTGCCATCCATGTCTAGCGGAGCATAAAACAATGAAACCTTGCCTTGCACATCATCCGATTCCAGCATCTTATTGGCAAACCAATTACTTCCAAACCCAACCACTTCTGCCGTATCACCTGCTACCAGAACTACGGGACGCATCACGGGCTCTTTTGCCTGAAGAATAATAGAAATAAGATCACCCGTCTTGGCAATCTTGGAATTCTTTTTATTGCTAGATGTAACCGCAATATTATTAATAATACTTGTTGTGTCCGTTATTTGGATGCGATCTAGACTAGGGGTACCGATGGTACTATTTCCAGCAAGATCACTAATGCTAGCAGTAAAAATCGCGTTTGATCCGATGCGAAAGCTTGGCATACTTTCAAACTCCATTTTTCCTATGTCTACTTGGAACGTATCACCAATCGTTGTATCCGTAATTACAATGTTATTACCTATGGGAGCAAAAGTGTCCGTACTATCGAATTGAACAAGTACTTGAGCATTTCCATCAATTAAACTATAGTCATAATCAATAGGGATATGGACCGATAAATTTTGATTAGACATATTCCAAAAACCTGCAACAACTATCCCTCCACTCGTTAATACTTCTGCTAGAGTAAATGCAACGGGTGGAGAAAGATCGTATACCAATTGAGAACGATTTGTAGTACTATCAATTCCCACCGTATCGCCAGCCATATTGACCGCCTGTATTTGAAAATTAACTACACCTTCTTCGTCTTCTTCCGTAAGAACATAACTTGCTCGGTATAATCCGTTCCCAATGCTATCAATCATTTGAGGCGCTCTGTACATGATGCTAAGCAAAGAATCAAACTCTGCTTCTTGGACACGAAACGTTAGATATATCGTATCATTAACAACAACGACAGAAGAATCTCCTCTGGAAGAAGAAATCGCTACTTCTGGAAAGACAGGAATCACTTCATATAACTGTAAAAAACTGCTATCCGTTGTTGCTATAATATTATTATAGATTAGCCCATTCTCATCTGTAAAGGCTATAGAAAAGTTTGCCAGACTATCCGTATCGTCTCCAACAACAATAGAGAAAATGTACCGATGTTCCTCTAATTGAACCAATGATGCCATACGATTATTAATCATGGCATCATTGATAATCATGGGTCCATCCATCTGTATTTCAACATAAACAGAATCTCCAATGCTAAACAGTGTGTCGCTGAAGCTGCTGTTGGATGAAATATTGACTGATAATATGGATAATCCGGCAGATATAAATTCTACTTGGCTCGTATCACTAACACTTGTAATAGTTTCTCCTCGATTGCGGGCTTTATCTCCCCCTGCAAACATAAATGCAACAATCCCCTCTCGATCGTTATTCATCATCTTTTTCCAAATACGTATTCGTGAACCTTCTATTTTTTCAAAACCATCGATAGCGTTGCCTCCTATCATGCCCCCGACCGTATCAATGCCTTCATTTACTGAAAACTCAACATAGACTGTATCATCTGCAACCGCTTTGGTGGCTATTTCATTTGTAGAATAGATAGTGATACTATCAATGACAGGTCCGCTCTGATCCACAATAACTTTTGATACTGATTCGGAGATAGGTGTTACATTTCCCATAACATCTGTGACAGTACCATAAAAACTAATTTCGCTCCCTTCTTGAAATGAGCTGATTAATGGATTCAGATCGGTATTGTCTAATGCCGCAATAATTTTATCCTTTCCAATCGAAGAGCTATCAATAATAACGGTACCCATGGGTCCCGTTTCATTACCGTTAACTTTGGATAAAATGGTAATAGAGCTATTGATTACCGATTCATCATTTGGTATTGGGATGGTAATCTCAATTCCTTTATTTGTTTTATTAAAGAATGGAGGAATTACCATACCTCCAGTAGCAACAACATTACTAATCGTCATCATAATATCTTTAGTTATTACAAAGGTTACAGAACTGCCATCCGTTACCTCGCTAACAGGCTCACCTGTCTTTCCAGAAAAGCCCATGTAGTTGGATACAGTAAAACCAATGATATCTTCTGGGGTATCATCACCTACGATGATATAATAGCTGAAATGTTGAAAGGCTGTGTTTGTGGACATTTCCCCATCGCGACCAAGAATCTCGACACGAATACCCATAGGGTTAACGGGTTCCGATACAGAAAAGTTTACATAAACGGAATCGCCAGCTCTGGCAAGGCTATTATTATACCCACTTGATTTAATCGATACTTCGGCAAGCTGAGGAGCTGGGATTTGATTAGTGGCCGATTGGGCATGGAGATCCCACACGCCAATGAGACATAAAAAGATAAAAAATTTCGTTATTCTCCTAAAAAAGTCCATTTCAACTTCTCCAACGACACACAAACAATGCGTTAATTTACTCTTTGAACGTTAAAACAAAAATAGGTTCCTTTTGATTGTGACCTTACTCACAAAAAGAGAAATTGATTTCTAACGATGAATATCTATTAAAAAGAAAAAATATGTAATGCTGATATATTATTTTACAAGAAGCATTTTGCGTACTTGTATATCTCTACCATTAGATAAAACGGCAAAATATACACCATTACTTACCTGCTGACCCAAGTCATTGATACCCGACCAACGGAAGTCATGAAAACCCATGTCTTTCCAACCATGGTATATTGTAGCAACTTCCTGACCAAGAATATTGATAATTCTAAATTCAATATTGCTTGGTTCTGGTAATCCAAAGCGTAGTGTTGTGGATGGGTTAAATGGATTAGGATAATTCTGATGGAGAACAAACTGCTCTGGTATCGCCGCCAATAATTCTGAAACTGCGTTCTGTACAAGATCTACAGGGCCAGAAACAATATGTAATTTTCTAGGAAAGCGATCGCTAATCATTCCCAATTCAAGATGTTGTTTATCATGCATAGAAATAGTTTTACGATTCAAATCATCCAATAAAATGATTTCCGTATTTGCATCTGCAGGCTGTGGGAAAGACCAATTAAGAATCACTGCTTCCTCAAGACTCTTTCCAGCTACTTCTACCTCCCAAATCTGTAAATCGTTATCTGTACTTCTTATATCAGAAGTAAACTTCCCTTTATGATGATCATGGATAAAGGTAATACTCAGATACTTTCCAGGGGTAACCATCTCAGGGTTATCATGATAATCTACACCATCCTCTGCAAGTGATAGTTGACCAAATTGATTGAATTGATCTAAAAATTCACCAGAAGACCCTTCCAGATTACCTTGCCACCCATCATTCATCACAGCGCTTTTGATAAACGTACCTGTTGTTGATTGAATGGGGTCAATAACAACGGATTGATCTGCTGTCGTACGATTATATAGCGCATACCCCGACCATGGACGCAATTCCGTGGTGACATCAGACCAGCTTTCGCCGCTTAATCCATACGCAATCGGTCCATAAAACTGGGCCTGATCTAAGACTAACTGTACTGGAAAGGAATATGGAGAACCAATCAAATTCCAACCTGGCTTTATGGTAAGACTGGTACCGCTCATATTTCCTGTTGCACCGGATGGTGCAGAAATTAATTGATTAGCTTCCACCTTTTGGTATAACCAAAACGATTCTCCATTCACAAAACTTACGGGATTTTCTTTATAGCTTAGACTCACATCGTCCCATTCAAACATTCTCCAAGTAGTATTACTTTGACTCCCAAGTTCGTCACCAATAACATTACCAACTATCTTATCATCTACATTCCCAGGGATACTAATTAAACGCCATTTATCTATCGGAAATCCAGTTGAATAGGCACTACTTATAGCAGAACTAGTACTCAAGTCTCCATTGCTAAAATTAATTTCTACACCTGCAGTGTCCGATGTTGCGACAAAACCGAGATCATCCTCTGCTTGAATAAAATATATAAGGCCATTCCGAGTTACATCCGATGCAGGAATAGTTGCAGAATAAGAATTTCCACTGCCAGAAGTCATTGCAACGCTTGTAAAAGATTGATTTCCTCCCTGTGTATAGTAAAGACTTGCAGTTGATACACCCGTTTCATCATTAATAATTGCAGATATTGCAACAGCTTCCAATGCTCCAGGGCTGCTGGGAGATAGTACCGCGCTTTGTATGGCAGGCGCAGAAACGTCAACAAAGCTATTTTCTCCTGCATTGGATAACAATGCCCACTGACTAAAACTACTTTGATTTGTGGCGTACACAAGACCATTATCGGTATCTAAATTTGTTGATCCCTGCGAAATAATATTCCACTCCTCTGCTACACCGGCATTTAAAGAACGTTTTGCAATACGCAACTTGCTGGGATCCTGAACCCCTGGAACGGTGCTGTAATCAAACCCCACATCTACAGCATAACTACCCGCAAATGTTGCGCTGATTTCAAAGTATACACGTGCAAAATATGGATCGGTTATACCAGCTGATGGATCATCAAACGGTGTTGTCTCATTTGAAGGTGGAGACGCGTCTACTCTTGTTACATTTACGCTACCGCCTTGCGAGTTAAGAAAATCCAATACAATTCCAAGAGGATCTCCATTATCATCTTCCAGAGTAACTGGATCCGCATTACCCGCAGGAATAGAAACACTATCCTGCGATAGTTGAGAATTGTCTTCCAGAAGATTCATGTACACTTCTACCGTATCGGTCCGAACGACCTGCGTCGGATTCAGTCCGCTATTTGAATTAAAATATAAATACCCTGTATATGCTCCGGGATCTAAGTCAGCCGTGTGGTCAATTTCAACCACAAGAGACATATCACTGTAGGCGCCAAGGGAACCGCTTGTTTCCGGTAGCGTTAACCAATCAAATCCAACCCAGTTCGCGGACACTTCTACATCATACTGTAATTCAAATCCCCCTGTATTAGAAATATTAACATTGAATGGAACATCATTTCCCTTGTAAGTAACCACGGACATTGTTTGCACTACTTCCATCTCTGGTTTAGTCGTATGGGCAACTAAATTAACCGATAGATCCTCATTCCCTAATGGGTCATCACTCACAATATGCAGTGTCGTATTAAAGACACCCGTATCCGCACTAGCAAATGAAATCGTTAATACCAAACTATCTCCAGGAATGACTGTCTCGTCAAGGACAGTGTTCTTCGAAATACTAGACTGTACACGATTGTCTTCATTGCGTACATCATCCACAGCTTTTGTATCATTATTCTTTGATTCATCTTTCGATGAACGTCCTGTTATCATAGGAGGAACCATGAAATTTTTCTCCGAACTAGGAATAGGAGTACTAGCCAGCAATCCACCTGAACTAATCGTATAATGGTCCGTATCTTCTACATAAATATTGGTAATATTTAATGTACTTGAACCAATATTATACGCAACAACTTGACGATCAACAGTATTATTAACCGGTACATCTTCGTAGTCTATTGACGTAGCTGATAGCCCTATAATAGGCCATATACTCTGTCCACTTAAAGTAATACTTGAATTATTTAAATATAAGTCATCGCTCACAATTTGGATCGTATCATGAACCATTTCACTGGTAAGGTCAGGAGAAAATGTAACTGCTACTGTATCTGCGTCCCCTGCCGTAATCGCCAGGCTTGTATGTGAAAAAGAAAAATACGAGGTATTGGAAGTGACGCTACTAATATTCAACGTACCATTTCCATTGTTCGTTAATATCATATTCCATGAGGATGTTTGATTATGAACAACCTCGCCAAAGGAGTACGTACTATCTGCGAGGACCAATGTTCCTCCTGCAGGAATCACGCTTACTGTATCCGAAGGTGTGCTAATTAAATCTGCCGTATCCTCAGCAGTAACATAATAGTAGTATGTCGTTCCATTTTGTAGATAACCTGATGCTCCCCCATCCACAAATGTTGTTGTGCTTGCAATCGTATCTAACAGAACCAAACTGTCTGCGACTGTACCTCGATACACGATATAGGAGTCAATGTCTTCATTGCTGTTCCCACGAGGATCTACGGGGGTTGACCATGATACAGTTGCTATTCCATTTCCAGAAACTGCCGCTACAGATCCCGGGATATCGGGAGGTTGCAGAGACTGATTATAGATAAATGCGCCCATATCCGCAACCGTTCCATCCATATCGGTTGCATTCGGATCCCCTGCATCAATAGCTGGACTGACCCACTGCAGGCTAAAATCACCCTCAGAAGGACTCACAAAGACTGGATCGACTCCACCATTGCCATCCGTAAGATACGCACTATCAGATACCGTGGAATACGTTACAGACACGGATCCTCCATTGGATGATGCTATTTCTGTATTGGCTCCCGTCCACAAAATAGAATTGGTCAAGGTAAGATTTGAATTATTCAACTGAAAACTATTACCATTTGCGTCTACACTGTTCCGCACTACCGTCACATGGTCCATCGATGCAGCGGCACTGGAGCTTAAATGCCCTGCAACGGAATTACTATTCAGAACAAATGCCACACGATCAAAGTTTGGTTGATAATCATCGCTGGCAATAAATCCTTTTTGATTGGCAGCGACATGTACGGATACATTTTCTAAAATAGATGTATACGGATCACCCGTAGTTGGAAATTTGATAACGGTTGTATCCGCAGTAATCACGGTTGATTCAGGACCTTCACCTCGAATAACTAAGTTATGATCAGGGAATATAATTGATTCTGTATAGGTACCTTCCCCAACAATAATGGTATCATTGGAAAGAGAAGAATTAATCGCACTTTCGATAGAACTATACTCTAATGGAACATAATGATTCAAAAACAACGAGCCAACCCCACTGAGATCCACGGTATAAACTCCTTCATCTGCATCGGAACTCGTAAAACTTAATGTAGCAGAATAAGAACCGGTTGCTGGTGGATTAAACTGTACTGGCACATTAATAGTATCGTATAGCTCAATACCAGACCAATTATTCACATCCGTACTAAAGGCTCCATCCCCTCCGGTAATACTTATATCTTCCACATCCAGTGGAGTATTACCAATATTGGCAATCTGAAAAATTTCGGTTCTTGGGTAACCCACTCGTGTAGATAGATATTCATGACTGGAAACACTATCATCCCCATCAAGATATATTACAATATCC
>SGYN01000028.1 GCA_004321715.1 bacterium
ATTTGAATTATTTGAGATTCTTTGGGGTTTGTTCATATTTTTATGGATTGGATGGCAAACACTATTTGAAAAGCAATCTTAGAATTAGAAGCTACTCCATAGAATATTGCCAATAATTAACACTCTATTGTTTTCTATTGTTATTACAATAAAAGAATAGTTATGATTATATATGACTATTGATGTCTATAACATTATAAGACAGTTTTTTGTATAACCTAATATTCGAAAGTACCTATGAATACACTTAAATCTATTTTTTCTTGGCTTGGTCAATTTCTAGAAAAAGCAAGAACCGTCATGCTGAATCTTGGCACGGCCCTCATGTTAATTTTTTTTGCAATCATAATTATTGGAGCGCTAACGTCTTTTGGACCTGAAATAAAAGATCCAAGCGGCAGAGTACTCTTAATTGATCCTAAAGGAACTGTGGTTGATCAAGAAGTGTTTAAATATGATTTTTTGATTAACCTTGGCACAAACTTTTCAACGGATCAAATTCAAACTAGAGATCTTATACAATTAATAAGGGCGGCAGCTGACGATGAAGATATTCCAGCTGTGTTTATTGATTTCTCATCTACAGACTTTGCTGGACCAACCACTGCGATCAATATTGCAAAAGAATTAAAAGCGCTTCGTGACTCTGGTAAAAGAGTAATTGCTTTTAACGATCGTCTGTCTACAACCTCTTATCTCATGGCCTCTCAAGCATCTGAAGTATGGATTCATCCTGTTGGAAGCGTCAGCATTCGAGGTCTTGGGGGAATGCGCGCTTATCAAAAAGAGCTTTATGAGAATCTAAAAATTAATGTTAACAATTATTCTGAAGGTGATTTTAAATCTGCCCTTGAGCCATACACACGAACAGACATGTCAGAAAATGACAGGTTGCAGAGAGAAGACTTGCTCAATCCTATCTGGAGCGAAATGAAATTTCTCATGGCGGAAGGACGTGGGATTAAATCAGAGGACATTCAATCTTTTGCAGACAACTACATCGGATTTTTTAGTGAAGCTGAAATAGGAAATATTGACTATGCTGAAGCAAATAATATTATTGATGGTACAAAATCATTTCCAGAATTTCGTCAATATATGATTCAAGAATTTGGCCTAGATGAGGAAGCTGAAACTGAAACCCACAAAACTATTTCTTATATCGAGTATGCAAAGCAAATAGATGAGGACTTTTCTCGTAGTGATAATCAAATAGCTGTAATTACTGCTGAAGGTGCGATTATGGAGGGAGATATTTCGCAAAGTGTTGCCGGTGCAAATGGGGTAGTAAAACAAATCAGGTCTGCGCATGAGAACGAAAATACAAAAGCTATTGTCTTTAGAATTAATAGCCCTGGTGGATCTATCATTGCCAGTGAAATGATGAGGGATGAGTTATTTGTTGCCAAAAGAAAAGGTATCGATGTGATCGTATCTATGGGTGACTACGCTGCATCTGGTGGGGTATATATTTCTACTCCAGCTGATTATATATTTGCTGAACCCACAACGATTACGGGTTCTATAGGTGTGGCAATTGCTATACCAACATTGGAAAATGCAGTGGATTACATTGGAGTAAATTTTGATGGTGTGGTTACTTCTAAGCACGGTGGCTGGGATCCGACCCAAGCAATTAATGATGATTTGGATAAAATTTTTGCGAGCTGGGGTGCCGATATATACGATCGATTTATTAACTTTGTAGCTGAGTCAAGATCTCAATCATATGAAGAAATTAAAGCGATTGCAGGTGGCAGAGTCTGGATTGCAACCAGCGCCAAAAAAATAGGCTTGATAGATGAGATTGGAGGCATTGATGATGCAATTACATACGCTGCCAACATGGCAGAATTAGAAGATTATCAAGTTGAATATTATGGCGAAGAACTCTCTCCAGAGGAGATGATCCTCAAAAAATTACTTGAAAATTTTGATGTGTCGCTTGAGGAACCTAAAGTTTTATTAGCACTTAATGGTCTAGCAAGACTATATGAAACATTAACAGGTATTCAAGAACCAAAAGCATTATTAACTTGTAAGGATTGTTTAGTGGATATCGATTAGTTCGTTAGATTAATAGTGGGCAGTCAAACGGAACGAGATTTGCAATTAAAGTAGAGAATAATGTTGCTACGGATACTCCGTTGCGGTTGAGTGAGTTTAGATTTAGGTGGGTGATGAATAATATTGAACTTTTCAAATCAGAAATACTGCTCGAAAACGAAAAGGTTTTACTTTTACCTTTTGTGAATCCAAGGAATCAAGAACTGAAAGGTAATTTTATTTCAGCTTAGATCAGTTTATGAAAAAAAATTGCTAGAGATAAGGCACGTAAGAAAAAAGAATTGAATTAATCATACTTTATTGTTTTCTATTGTTATTACAATAAAAGAATAGTTATGATTATATATGACTATTGATGTCTATAACATTATAAGACAGTTAACTGATCAAGAAGACCCTATCTCAGGTCAAATGAAAAGAGAGTGCTTTAATGAACTCTTACCTATAAAAGATTATTATAAGGGATGGAATTTTAGACAAGGTGAGGAACAATTCAATTTCCTTCCACATGAAGATTATCCTAAAGACCGCTATGAGCTAAAGATCAATAATATAAATGATGATGTGGAACGGGCTGAAAAGATAGAAGCCTTAAATGAAGATATAGATGAGTACAATGATTGGGTAAATGAAAAGAATCAATTACATAGTGATGAGCTTTTAGAAAAAGCTATACCTGATGGTAAAATGCATGATGTAAAAGATTTAAACCTTGAGAGTAAACGTTACTTTATATTAGGAAAGCATAAACCTTGGCTCTGTTCATTTATTATTGAACACCCTCAATTTAGAAAGATGGATAACTCTGTAGAGTGGGGTTGGTTAGATGATGAGGATATATACAAACTTATGCAAGAAATGGAGATTGAAGACTTTGTTAAAAGGTTTAATGCTACCTTATTTGATTATGTGAGGCAGTCGGTTGGATGGTTAGAAAAGAATCATGCATGGGGAGAAAGTTCATTATGGTATGAACCCAATAGAGAATTTGCGACTTGGTTTGCTACTAAGAATCTTAGACCTATTATACCTGATGTTGATCCCGCCCCTGATGGCTTTGAAGCAGTAGAACCTTTTAAGACAGGATTTATGGAAACAGGTGGGTTACCCACATCAACAAGTTTAGCTCATGGAATACTTCCGCAAATTGAACCTCAGACCACTGAAACAATAACAAATGCTGAAATGAATGAAGAGATGAAAGAGATTTTTGAGATAAGAGAGATAGTTGGTTATACCCAAGAGATGGTAGAAAAAGAAATCAGAGAGATATTTAATAAGCATAAAGATAAAGGTTATTTTATTGGTGATAATGGAAGAGAGCAGTTACAAATATGTTATGAATGGGGTTGCAAATTTTGGACTCTCAATGGTAGTCGCCTTTCTGTAAAACAGATGCAAAAGGGTGCAAATAGATATCCAAAATAGCCGTGTAGGATAATTTTTTGTAGATTTGGAAATTATACTAACCAAAAGGAGTTAATTATGAAAAATATGATAATGAAACCAAAACTTTGGCTTATAATAATTGCAATAATGCATACATTTATGGGCGTAATTGGTGGCTATATCACAATGGGAGGAAGTATTGATACTCTCGCAATATTTCTCTATATGGGAACTATTTCTGTATATCTACTTTATGTAGCATTTATGACTGAAGGTCAAATACAAGCTCGTTTTGCAGCTGTCTTATGTGTTCCTATTGTAGTTTGGTTTATTATTGGAGCTATAATGAATCTTGACATGTTGGGAGTTCCTGTGGCGGAAATGCCAAGGGGCTTATTACCAATCACACTATGGACACTACCAGCATTAACTGGCATTATGAATTGGAATTCTGAATAAAAAATCAATATGATTAAAACATCAAGCCCCACAATCGTGGGGTTTTTTGTTTCTAGACATTTAGGATAACAAATTTGTAATATTCAATAATTATTTAAACTATTAATGAAAATAATTCTTAAACCTGAAATTAAGCATCTTACAGAAAATCTAGATCTTTATCCAATCATCAGAAAAGGATTTGTTGCTTACTCTGAAGGGAAATCTGTTGTTCCTCCTATTGGTGAACTCTCTTTTAAAAATCCTCCTGGAGATGTTCATATCAAATATGGGTATATCATTGGTGATAAATTTTATGTCATTAAAATTGCATCAGGGTTTTACCAGAATGAAAAATTTGGTCTCTCTAATGGTTCTGGCCTTATGCTGCTATTTGATCAAAAAACTGGAAAAAATATAGCATTACTCTCCGATGAAGGTTATCTCACGGATGTGCGGACTGCGGTAGCTGGAGCGATTTGCGCTCAACAATTAGCAAATGAGATCCATTGTATTGGTGTGATCGGTACCGGCTTACAGGCTAGAATGCAGGTTGAGTATTTAAAAAATATTACGACATGTAGGAAAGTAATGGTGTGGGGCAGAAATAAAGAAAAATCAGAGGAATATAGTTCTTACATGATGAATTTGGGATTTAAGGTAAAAATATGTGATTCACCAGCACATGTAACAGATACTTGTAATCTTATTATTACAACCACTGCTGCCAGTGAACCAATATTATTTGCTGATGATATTCAGCCAGGAACGCACATTACTGCAATGGGATCAGACACATCGGCAAAACAGGAGTTGGACCCAAACATTATGGAAAAGGCAGATTGTGTGGTAACTGACAGTATTTCCCAATGTATAAAGAGGGGAGAGATATCTCACGCATTAAGAGATGGAAAGTTGAAAAAAAACAATATTGTTGAATTAGGACACGTATTGAAGGGCCAACATCCAGGGCGAACTGCACAAGGCCAAATAACAGTGGCGGATCTTACGGGTGTGGCCGTTCAGGATATCCAAATTGCTACGGCCGTATACGAATCTTTTATGGAGAATGAATCATGAAATTTGAATTATTTGATTTAGAGAGAAACCAATCTCTTTTTGAAAACGAAGTGGATTATAATTTATCTGAAAGTGGCGTTCATCCATTGAAAATCAGCGAGATACTGACTGATGATGAACAAAGGGAGTTATTAAATAAAAATTTGTACTATGGATATACCAATGGTACCCCAGAGTTAAGACAAAGGGTTGCGGACATGTATGGTGATACATTTTCCATTGAGAATGTTTTGATTACCTCTGGTTCTGCTGAAGCCAACTTTCTTTCTATCATGACGCAACTTGAATCGGGGGATGAAATTATTTATATGGTTCCCAATTACCTCCAGATCTACCATTTGGCCCGTAGTTTTGGAATTATTGTAAAAAGTCTTCCTTTACATCAGGAGCTTGGTTGGCAGTGGGATGTTGATGAACTTAAATCTATAGTCACACCCAAAACAAAAATGATTGTCGTCTGTAATCCCAATAATCCAACAGGAGCTTTGATGAATCCTGAGGTAATGGATGGAGTCATTGAAGTTGCGCGTGAAACGGGTTGTTGGGTGCTTTCCGATGAAGTATATCGTGGTGCAGAATTGGATGGGGTAGAGTGCAGATCTTTTGCAGGTGCAACAGACAAAACAATAGTAAATGCAGGTCTATCAAAAGCTTATAGTTTACCGGGTCTTCGGCTCGGGTGGACTGTTGGATCTGAGACGTATATTAATCGCGCTTGGTCTTTTCATGATTTTACTGTTATTAATGTGGCATATTTGAGTGATTGGGTGGCCTCTAAAATTCTGGAATATAGTCGCAGAAGAAAGATATTAGATAGAACCAAAGACCATTTAAATCATAATCTTAATATGCTATGTGACTGGGCTGAACATGTTCCAGCTTTAACAATTACTCGGCCAGAAGCTGCAGCTATCACTTTTGCTAAATTAAATATTCCCATGAGTTCAGAAGAATTTGTTTTCAACTTAAGAGATAATTTTAGTGTTTTATTGACAGCAGGGAAATGGCATGGAATGGAAGGATTTGTAAGGTTTGGTTATGGGACGCCTGAAGAATATGTCAGAAGCGGGCTTGACCGAGTATCAGACTTTTGTAAAAAATACTAACTAAGCGAGGACACAATGAAAATTATCCTACTGAATATTGTATTTTTCTCTGCTATTTTTGCACAAAGCGGGTTAACAATTGTGGGAGGATTCAATCAGTCGAAACAAACCATTGAAGAGGATGCTGATGGTTTAGAAATCAATTATATGAATGGGTATAATCTTTATGTTGAAATGTCATTTGATTTTGTAAGATTTGGTGTTGGGCTTAATCAAAGAGGCGTTAAGTTGAATCAACAAGTAAGTGACATGGGTGTTACCGTATCTGCGGATGGTGAACAAACTTTAAATTATTTAACGCTTCACGCTATCTATCCATACGAAATCCAAGAAATAATAACTGTTTTTGGTGGTATACAGCTAGGTAATGGAATCGGTGGAGAAACAAAGGTTAAACATGTAATATCAGGTTCAGGTTATCTCGATGGTACTTCTGTTGATACAGAAGACATTGATGCAGAGGATATGGATCTAGAATATGGATTGTTTCTTGGAGGAGATTTTATGATAAATGAAAAAATTGGAATAAGAGCTTCTTATTTTAAGGCTTTATCAGAAATAGTAGAAGATGCTAAAACAAAAAACAATACATTATCAATTTCTTTATTATATCATCTAAAGTAAAAAAAAGGGGTGCATAACACCCCTCTTTAATTATTATGAATTAGTATCTACCTATCCCTTAGTAAAATTATAAGTGATAGTAAAAGTACCCTCTTCATCGGTATCAGTAATAGTTATAGATAAACTGCTTCCTGATAATGTGTAATCCCAAACATCTGTTATAGTTTCACCTTCATCATCAAATATAGTTGTTAGTGTATTACCTGAGGTGCTCCAAGTACCACTTTCACTATGAGACTCACCATCCATTACTCCTTGATTACTATACGTACCATCTTCATTGAAAGTCATAACCATAGAATAATCACTACCTGCATCAATGTTCATTGTATTACCATCAGATAAAATTGTAATACTTATCATATTCCATACGCCTACTACTGTATCAGACGTTGTTGCCTCATCATCTTCACATCCTATTGTGCAGAGAAATGAGAAGACTAATAACATAGATAATAAATTCTTCATATATGCTCCTATTATTTATTTTTCATAAACTAGTTAATTCTAATATTAAATCCAAATTCACTTTCTCAACTAAAAGAGATCCGAACGGAGTGAATCCGATGGGGGGTGGTCAATGTGTATATGAGGCGCTTACATTCTGAAATAATTTTTAGAATTTTTTGTTTGCGGGATGATGGGTAGATTTAAGAATGGTACACAATAAACGTCCGGGTCCTTCCGATTCATTTATTTTTAATCGTACGGGGCACAGGCTACGTAATCGATCTGTGCTTGCTGCAATGACAAATAAACAAAGTCATTCTGATGGTACTCTTTCTGAATCAGAGATGAAGTGGCTTACTCGCCGTGCCAAGGGCGGTTTTGGAATTATTACAACTGCAGCAGCACATATTTCCAAAGATGGCCAAGGATGGAACGGAGAGCTTGGCCTTTTTGATGATATGCACATTGATAATTTAACGAAACTTACAGATTCAATTCATTCTCATGGAAGCTTGAGTTTTGCACAATTATTTCATGGTGGGATGCGCGCGCCTCAATATTTGACAGCAAAAAAACCCATATCAGCAAGCAAGATCCCTTGCGATGAATCAAAAAGTGGATTTACTCGTGCTGCATCGGGAAAAGATATAAAAAGAATTATTAAAGATTTTACTGCGGCGGCTGTTCGCTGTGTGAAAGCAGGGTTTGACGGCATAGAACTTCATGGTGCCCATGGATATCTGATATCACAGTTTTTGGGTACAAAGACGAATACCCGCAAAGATGAATGGGGTGGTGATTTAAAAAACAGGTCCAGATTTTTAATCGAGATATATCGTTCTATAAAAGAAAATGTACCAGATTCCTTTATTGTTGGTGTTCGAATCTCTCCTGAGATTAGTGATCTAGGAATCAATCTGGTTGATAGTATTAACCTTGCTGGTTTACTCAGAGATGAAAGAATAGATTATTTACACATTTCATGCTGGGATACATTTGCAAAATCAGAAGAGTATCCAGATGACCCGAGAAGATTGACTGAATGGTTTACCCAGAGTTATGATGATTTACCCCCGATAATTAGTACAGGAAGCGTTTGGTCTCAATCAGACGCTCAGGAATTAATGAATCAAGGTGCAGATCTCATCGGTGTAGCAAGAGTTGGCATTCCTTATCCTGATTGGGCAAAAAAACTTGCTCAGAAAAACTATAATCCCCCCCGAGCTCCTTTTACGGTGAATCACCTCAGGGAAGTCGACTTAAGCGATGTGTTTATAAATTATATGAAAAAATGGGATGGATTTGTTAGCAACAATAATTAATAAGCTTTGTTTGTAGACATTTAGAGCAACTACTTTGTAATATTGTTATTATGAAGCGATTCCTACCATTTTTTAGAATACTTGTTGTTTAAGATAAAAGTATGTATTTCTTAAGAATTGAAGAAAAAGTTTATTATATTATCAATGTTATCATGAAAAATTTATTATCATTATTATTTATATTATCAATTTTGTTCACAATTGGCTGTGAAGATAATATTGCCACGGATGACAATTTATTAGAGCCCTATAAGACTTTTAATCTGAAGAATTCTGATAAAAATAGTAATAATCATGGTGATATGAATCATATTTGCCCAATATGTAATCCAACAGAAATTCCTGTTAAAGGGAACAACAATCTTTATATCGTTAAACATTCACTGAATAGTGAAATTATTGATGATAAAACAAAGGATAATGATAATTATGAGTTGGGTTTTTCAGGTAAGAAAATAGATTAATAATTTTCGTTCAATATTTAAAGCCCCACATTCGTGGGGTTTTTTGTTTCTAGATATTATAATGCTATTATTTGTAAAATAATGAGAAGTTACTTCATAGACTATTGCCAAATATGGATTCCACCCTCTAAAAGCGATTGGGATGAGGTTGAGTTATTAAAAGTTCAAAATAATATAAACCGCAACTTGTTTGGTGATGATAAAACAAAAGGGAACTGTAAATGCTTAGTTGGAATGCGGCTTACACTTTTTAAAAGATTTTTTGATTCTTTTGATTTTAATAACAATATAAAGCAAATATTTAATGCAGTTAAAACAGTTAATGCCTTACATAGTAAGTATTGGAATTTTGATCAATCAAAACCTTCAAGAATAGATTTTGGATGCAACTTACCTTTCTATCTAAATACTCATAATTATACTTTATCTAGTTGTGCTGATCATAATGTAACAAGATATTATAATGGTTGTGAATCCGAGCAAAACTTAACAGGGTTAAAAATGGGTGAAAAGGGTCGAGATGGAGTGCAACTTTTTATTAGTGATGAAAGATATTCACTGATTAATACTATAGATAAAAGGGTTGATTTAAATAATTATACTAAGTTGGTATATAAGGTTGGAAGTGAAATATTTAGAAGGAGATTAAGTATTCCGCTATTAAAGGACTTGAGGAAGTATGAGATTGAACCGTATAAAGATATTATTAATAGTCTTAGAAAACTGAAGGACTTATCATTTGATGATGAAGATAAATATATCGACCGAAATTATACTGATGCAGATTTTAAAAACGCAGTTGGTATTGAAGTAGATTCACCAAATCAAGAACAAACCATTGAAGAAGTTCCAATATCAAATTGCAAATAGACAAACTTTGTTTCTAGGACTTTCGTTACTTTTTATATTACCAAGGTAATACCTGACCAATGACTTTTTAAACTAGTCATCCACTCAGTACCGTTAATATTATAGTTTTTTCCTTTTAGAAATTTTATATATCATCCAATAAATTAATTTGTATATCAATTTAATTTAAGATACGTTCGCCTCTTCATTTTTTAACAATACTTATAACAATATTATTAAATAAAATAATGGATATAAACAATACTGCTCTGGATAAGATAGCTTTAAGCACTTCAATATTTTGTGCTATGCATTGTTTATTTTTACCCGTTTTTTTACTATTCTTTCCTACAATAAACCTTGGACAATTTGGAGATGAGTCTTTTCACAGTATGCTTTTGTATCTTATAATCCCAGTAAGCCTTATTGCTTTACTTATTGGATGCAAAGAACACAAAAGATATTTCATCCTTTTCTATGGTTTTATTGGTATAAGTATTCTTTTTTCTACAGCAATATGGGGACATGATTTCTTTGGTGAAACTTTAGAGGTTATATTTACTTTAATAGGTACTTCAATTGTTTCTTATGGGCATATAAAAAATCAAAAGTTATGTCGAGAAAACAACTGTCATCATTAGTAATAATTTCATTTCCATTAAGACTGCAACTTCTTGCAGATTTTTTCTATATATTTAGAAAAAGAATTATTTAACTATACTTTTAAAATACTATTCTGTATTGAATATTTAAGCTTCGGCCTTTTTCAGGCATGATGGTTTTTAATCTTGAAAGGTGATTATAATATACCTCATTGAAAATATTATCTAATTGAAAAATAAACTTGTGAGAAATATTCGATGAGTGGATAGTATAACTTCCATTTAAATCAAAAATCATAAACCCCTCTGTTCTTGTTTCAAATTCACCCAGTCTTGTTTGTGGAAATACTTTTTTGAGGTTTAATGATATATATAACGGATTGAGATCAAATCCTGTTGATAATTGAACTTTATCTGGAGGCATGTATTCCAAAGGTCTATTCTGGGATAAGTTATCACCCCTTGTAACTGATATACTACCACCAACATAGATTAATGTATTTAATTCATATCTTAAATCGGATTCCAAGCCATACATCTGTGCTCTTAATCCTTTCATTTGATATTTATAGAGCCAACCGCTTGATCCGCTACCCCATTCAATCCAATCAGCACCAGGTTCATAACCACTTCCCATCGCGGTACTAATATGATAATTAGGACTAAAGCTTTGATAGCCCGTTAATCTCATTTGACTTTTTGGAGTTTTATATTTCAACGATGTTTCAAAACTAAGTGTTCTTTCCAGCTTTAGATTAGGTTGTCCAATCTCATATGAGTAAGTCCCCAAATGCGGTCCATCAGAATATAATTCATCGAGATCTGGAGTTCGGCCTGCAATCATTGCACCTAATGATAGCTCCCAATTATTCCAAGATCTAAATAAGCCTACAGCTCCAGATAGAATGGTAAAGTCTCTATTAACAACCTCAGCATTATTTAAATTTGATAAAAAGAGAAATGATGTTTCTGGCATAACCGCTAGATATTCAATTCTTGAGGAAATTTGTAAAATTAGATCTTTAATATTTCTTTGAAAAAGTCCGAATATAGACATTCGTATTTCTTCTGTGTCTGGAGTCCAGTAGAATCCTCCTGCCTTGAAGTCACGATATTGAAATAAAGATCCGATAGTTAATTGGTTTCCTGTAAGTTTGCCTTGTAATGAAAAGATCTTTTGTCCCATTGAGACAGAAGGGGAAACCGCATCTTTAACAAATTCAGAATGATTGTAATTAATAAAACGTTGATCTAGGTCAAACGTTTGAAAATTTAAAAAAGATATGTCTTTATGATAGTTATATTTCTGGGCACTTTTACTCATTCTAATATCTACCCCATCAATATGTCCCTCTGGACTGCCTGGAATACCATAATCCATTTTAGTCTGCTCGTAATAAAGTGTTGAGCGGTGAGATTTTCCAAAATAAGAATAACTAACTGCCAATTCATTATTAGATAGATTAGTATTATCTAATACCCCAACTGGAGAATTCTGATTACCTGACTGTCGCTCTAATAATGAAATTCTAAACTGATGTTGAGAATTGATTGGTACATAAAGTGTGAAATTCCCAAATGCACCCTTATTAGATGATTCCGTACCGACTAAGGACAAGAAACTAATTTTCTTAAATCTCAAGTCTAGATTGGATTGTCTGGAGACATCAATAACACCTCCAATCGTGTTGGAGCCAAAAAGTAAAGATTCAGGACCACGGATAACTCTAACGTTATTGAATGAGGCCATGTCAATGCTAATAGCGTGATCAATGGAGGTATTGGAAAGATCTCCAATAGTTATACCATTTTCTGTTAATAAGAATCTGTCCCCTGTATAACCTCGTAAAACTGGTTTTGCAGTAGCCTGCCCCATAGATTGAATAGATAAGCCTGTCTGTTGTTCAAGAGTTAATGCTAGGGTTGACTTCAGATTCTCGTGGTATTCTTTTCCAGAAAAGTCAATATTAGATGCAAAATTATGTGGTTGAAGTTCATGATGAGCTTCAACATCTATTTGATTTAATTTTATTGTATCTTTTACCATAATAACTGTGCCAAGATCATAACTTAGCCCATCCATTATTATCGTATTTTTAACTTCCTTGAATCCAATCATGGAAATTGTTAAGGAAAATTTATTTTCTGATATTTTGTTTAAAGTAAAACTACCGTCAACTTGAGATATTGTGCCTATATCAAGTGTTTCAGAAAATATATTAGCACCATGTATTGGTGCCTGATCCTCAGATACAATAATTCCAGTAATGTAACCATCTTGAGCCCATAAGAGACTCAAGATGGTACAGTACATTATTGTTATTTTAATTAACAGTTACAGGTACGTTGTTTGCTGAGGTGTAATCTGCATGACCATCATGCATCAATTGCAGTTTGAAACTGGTAGAACCAGCACTTACACCAACGACATGAATTGCCATTTCATGGTGATCTTCATCATGATCTCCATCTTCTTCATGTTCTTCAACTTCTACAACTGCAATATTGGCATCATTCTCAGAGACTACTAATCCATCTTCATGGTCTTCTTCTTCACCTTCTTCTTCATGCTCAATTTCATTGCCTTCATGGTCAAGAAAATGCACTGAAAGTTCAAGCGTGTCTCCGACTGATAACGTAAGAGATCCTGTCATTGCGCCTTCAAACTCTCTATACATCTCCGTTCCATCTTCGTTTTCAAGAATGAAACCATCTGCGTCGTTATGATCTTCATCATGATCATGATCATGATCATCATCCTCACAAGATGTTGTAATTAAAAACATACTAACTAACATAAAAACTAAAGGTGCCTTCATAGCACGTATAAATAGAAATTTCATAAATATTATCCTTACTTATTTATTGTATTAAATTTTTTCAACTACTACTAAGTGTAGTCTGATTTATTTTAAAGAGTATAATTTAAATAAATTGAGGGGGAGGTCGACTGTATAAGTCGTAATTATCAACAGTTTTATTAAAATTAGAATAATAGGTAACATAAAACTGTTTATGATTTGGAAAAGTTATCTCAAAACATTCTTTTTTTAAAATTTGATTTTTTTCAACAATACATTCTCCGCATGTATGATAAGAAAAATGATGCCCTTCATCGTCACAGTTAATTGCACAGATACTATACTCTTCTGTGAAATCATGATTATGCAAATCAATATGGAGTGCACTGGATAATAAAAGCAATGATAATCCAGATGTTAAAAACAATTTTAAAATATTATTCATGGGGGGCGAATTTATTAATTATTCATCAAATATAAATGACAAATTTTTCTAGTTCAAAAGAAGAAATTCGTTTTATAACATCAAGATAATTCTACAAAAGCTATTTTTTAAAAGCTTTAGGTATTGATTTCACATTATTGTACGTATAATCATATGTATTCAAGATTTAATTTATATCACTACTATAAGAAATATTAAGAGGAGGCTCATGTCATGATGAGAATTGTAAATAATTCAATTATAAGCGCAAGTTTATTATTT
This sequence comes from bacterium, assembly GCA_004321715.1. Classification (GTDB taxonomy): domain Bacteria; phylum Fidelibacterota; class Marinisomatia; order Marinisomatales; family TCS55. Next base: position 13,899 of record SGYN01000028.1, read on the forward strand.
ATTTATATAGGAAATGGTTTGTTGGCTGAAACTACCACATTTACTAAAGCTGATTCAGCAGATTGGACTCTTGAAGAAAATCAAGATCGCATTACAGATAATGTCTGGATTACACGTAAACATAACCAGAGTATTTTTAACATTGCCCAGGAGACTGGTTATTCTGGTAATTCCGGTTCTCCAGTAGGCACCCTTTGGTCTGACACATCATCTACTTATGCTGCTTCAGATAGCTATGTTAGTTTTGTGGCAATGCATGGTGGATCTCCAGCATCAATTATTAATAAGACCATATCTCTTTATCTACCTCAAGAAGATCTCTACTTTGATGTAACTTTTTCATCTTATTCTGGAGGTAATAATGGCGGAGGAGGCTTTTCGTATAGTCGCACATCTACAACTCCTAATCTAGCAATATCGCCGGATTCATTATCGGCTGATTTAAATACTGGTGAGGTGGAAACGCAAACATTAACTATCACTAATAGTGGTAACAGTAACCTTAATTGGGATATAGAGGTTGATTGGGTTACCATGGATTCTGTCACTTTTGTTAAAGAGAATTTAGTAGATCACACACTATCACAACATCAAGATAGAATTACGGATGATATATGGATAACTAGGGTACAAGGTGGTGCCATATTCAATATATTTTATGAAGGAAATGATTGGCATCCTCACAATCCAGCGGGGACAGAATGGGCAGCCGGGTCCTTTGATGATATTGGATCTGTAGTTTTTGAGACTTTTGGTACAGATGTTTTGGGGCATAGCATTGGGGATTCTTTAAATAATTATTTCATACCAAATAATCTTCCAATTCTTATGCATCTTATTGATGATGATATTTACCATGAAGTATATTTTCATAGCTGGCAACGGGGAAATATTGGTGTCGGTGGCGGAGGATTTTCCTATACGAGGGTTGCCAAGCCTAGGGCGCTTCATCTATCTTCAGAATCGGGTACAGTAAGCGCAGGTTCTTCATTTGATGTAGACGTTATGTTTGATGCCAGCGGAATGAATAGTGGCGAATATTATGCAAATATTATAGTTACGAGTAATGACTCCAGCAATACGCAAGTAGAAGTACCAGTTCATTTAAGTGTTACAGGTGCACCCAATATATGGGTAGATGCAGATACAGCAGATTTTGGAGAGGTTTTTGTGAATTATGATGGACCAGGGAATTATGGTGGCTCGATGGAATTTAAACTGGGTAATAATGGAACAGATATTTTAAACGTGAGTAGTATAACAGTAGATAATGCTGCTTTTACAATTTCCCAATCTTCTGCAACTCTGGATCATGGTGAAAATTTATCATTAACCATAAATTTCGTGACTGCTGATGGAGTTGGTCCTCATAGTGGCAACATAACTATTGTATCGGATGATTCAGATGAAGGTACTATTACTATTCCTGTATATGTTGATGCGGTAGAACCTCCAGTAATATCGGCTACTGAATCAATATCAGCAGCAATAGATGTAGGCGATAGTTTGAACCAGTCTTTTACAGTAGGTAATACTGGAGTAGGTGAACTTACATACGAATTGAATATAACTGGACAGAGCCAACGAGATGGATCCAGATCATATGAAAGCCAAGCAAATCCTCAAGCTAGAAGATTGCCATTCGATGGATATTTTGATTATACCAATAGTGAAACTCGCCAGCGAATGAGAAAAAAAGCATTACAGTTATCTAATGATTCAGATAGCAACAATAATTCAGAAACAAATCATTCAACACATTCTAGAGATAATAATTATACTTGGGAATTAATACACACAGACCAAAATAATGGAGCTCCGTTTGATGTCAGAAATATCTATATGGATGAACATGACGGAGAACTTTTATTTAAATGGGATAGTTATGAAGTATGGGATAACCCTGGTGAACTACCTGCAATCACTTTTATCTATATTGATGTTGATCAGAATCCCAATACTGGTTCTCCAATTGATTTTGTCCCCTATTTTAATATAGGTGCAGAAATTGGAATTGTTAGATGGAACCATGAATTTGGTGGAGTGTGGGAATATCAATATACCAATGCTTATGGATGGAGTGCAGTAGATATCGATTCACTTAGAACCAATTATATGGAACCATATGGTAATGAGGTCATAATTGGTGTAAAGGCAGGTTGGTTCGATGGTTCTAGTGGAATAAATTTTGGTATTATAACAGATAATGCGTTTGGTGCTGACAACGATGTGGATTTGATACCAAGTTTTGGGACAGCATCATACATTACGTATAATTTTGAACCGAATTGGTTATCCTTCGATTTACAAAATGGTGCAATTCCATCAGGGAGTAGTCAAGATATTATAGCTACATTTGATGGTAGCGGGATGCTTGGTGGTGAATATTTTGCAGATATTAATGTTGCAACTAATGATCCGATAACTCCACAGTATACAATCTTAGCACAGATGAGTCTAACAGGTATCCCAAATATAACCTTACAAAATTCTTCTGTAGACTTTGGCGTGTCGTATTTGGACTATGCAGATGAAGCATTTCTGGTAATTCGTAACTTTGGAAGTGGTGTATTGGAGACTCAGATAACATCAGATAGTGAAAACCTTACAGTTGGTGGTGCCTCCCTTGATATACAACCACAAGAATTAGATTCAATTGAATTATCTCTTGTTGGTACAGATTTGGGTGATTTTAGTGCGAATGTTACAATTAGTTCTAATGACCCAGATCAACCATCTCTTACTGTACCAGTTACATCCACAATAGTTCTTGCTCCTAATGTGGATACAGATCCAGGCTCTTTCATTTTAGAGGTTGAATCTGGCACTTCTATTGTTGAAGAACTGACTATTTCAAATAGTGGTGGTAGCAATCTGGACTTTGATATTGAAATTGTGTATGATGGTGGTCGTGATCAAAATAATGATGGGGAAGATGACTTTGCTACAGATAATCAATTACAAATATGGATTAAAACAGATGAATGGCCAACTGAAACTTCATGGGATTTGTATACCAGTTCAGGTGAATATATTGATGGGATAGTCCAAGGTGATTTAGAGTTGACAAATACTGAAACTACATGGGACGTTGAATTGCAACCCGGTGATTATGTTTTCACGATCTATGATTCATATGGTGATGGAATTTGCTGTCTTTACGGTCTTGGAGGGTATTCTCTACATTTGGATGGTAGTTTAATAGCATCAGGAGGTCAATTTGGAGTTTCTGAAACTGTAGAGTTTACGATCCTAGATGATTGGATAACTATGAATCCCTTATCCGGCACAGTGTCACCAGAAGGATCAGCTAGTATTTTACTTACGCTAAATGCTGAAGGAATAGATCCAGGTAATTATACTGCTGGTATTTCTATTAATAGTAATGATCCGGATCAAGGAACTGTTATTATTCCATTAAGTTTAACTGTAAACGGCATGAGTTCCGATAATGAAGCATTACTGCCTCAAGAGTTTGCTCTTCATCAGAACTATCCAAATCCATTTAATCCGGTAACAAGAATTAGATATGATCTACCAGAAAATAGTATGGTAAATATCACAGTCTATGATATGCTTGGTAGACAAGTGAACACTTTGGTAAATCAAGTACAGGATGCTGGTTTTAAATCAATTATTTGGGATGCAACCAATGACTATGGTAAATCTGTGAGTGCAGGAATTTATTTATATCAGATTCAGGCTGGTGATTTTATGCGGACTGAAAAGATGGTGCTGTTAAAATAGAATTTAAATAAACATTATACCTCACAAATTAGTGGGGTATAATGTTTATATGATAATGAGTATATTTTATTATGGATAAGCGTGGTACGCTAATATTTATTGCTGCGATATCTATCATTCTAATAATTTCATTTTTTTATAAGCAACTACAATCAAACTCCTTCAAAAGTATTAATGATCATTATTTAATCGATTTATGAATAAAATAGATATTATTCAAAATCACCATTTTAATCCGGAAATAGTAAAAAACATTTCATCTATTTATTCCTGGAATCCAAAAGAAGTAGTTCACTTTCATAATACAATAGGAAATAAAGAAACTCCATTAGTTAA
>SGYN01000029.1 GCA_004321715.1 bacterium
CTTACTGGCTCCCCTTGATCATTCAATCCATCCCATACTATCCGATGATATCCTGCCTGAATCTCACCATTTACTAATCGACGAACCTCTTGTCCCATTAAATTATATACTACCAATTGCACCGCATTCATATCTGGAATATCAAACTGAATCTCTGTTACTGGATTAAATGGATTTGGAAAGTTCTGATATAATGCATATTGCATGGGTATCAACTCCAAGGCAACACTTCCATCACCCTTTGCACTTACAGGTATACTCTCACCATTTTGATCAATCAATTGTATATCATCTATATCAACCTTGACATGATCACCTCTACCCGTATTCATTGTTACAGGAATGGTAATAAAACCATCTGAGCTAAAGGATAATAAACCACCATGTAAATTGACAGCCAATACTCTCGTTGAACCATCTGCTAATGTACTAGAGTTAATCATTACTCCTTCTTGCAACTCGTTTAACATTGGACTACCAAACATGATATCCGATAGATCTGCTGTTAAATCAAATTGAACACCTCGAACAAATCCATCATACGCTAAATCTAATAGTAACGAAGTACCACCTCCATTGCGCATAGATAGCTCGGCAATAGACTCCGTAGAACTTGCAAGCGTACGTGCCGAAGAACCGTAAATGATGTCAACAATTAGAACCATATCTTGAATATTTATAAATCGATCATCATTGACATCTGCACCACGAAATTGGTCTTCAGTTGGCACTGAAGCTTCAAGCACATAGTCTGCAACACTCAATAAATCTGATAAAGAAACATTACTATCAAAATCTGTATCACCTGAAGTAAACGGTACTGCACATGCAGTATTTGATTTTTTAGAATTAATAGAACCATACGAATCCGTTTGGAAAGTGGCACTTACTGCATAGCAATATTCTACATAATTCACTGGTACACTAATTGCAGCAGTTGTATCTCCAGGTCCTGTTGAGGCAACTAGCGTATCTACTCCATCCAATACTTGGTATACATTATATCCAGTCATACTATCCGTACGAACAGATTGAGTTGGAAATGTAATATTTTGTTCACCAGAAATTTCATATGCAGGTAGACCAGTTGAATTACCATTAACAATAGCAGCAACATTCTCCATATTATCATGAAGAACATTTGCAGTCGTTACTAGCTCTTGAATATCCTCACGATTAGTATTTTCAAGTCCAGCAATGGCACGCATCATAAAATTTCCAGCAAATCCAAGATCTCCAGTTTCTAGCCATTGACCTTGTAAGAAAACATAACTATGACCAAATACATAACCATCAAGATCACGACCAATTCCAGGTCCACCAGATTCAGTAAATCGAAATCCTAAATAAAATCCTTGATCATCAAAAACAATACCTTCTCCACTAAGATCAACGTCTACCCACTCATCTTCCACAGTAACATCAGTAAATTCATCTGCTACGTATAATGATGTCCCAGGAGAGCCATCGAAACCAACGCTATACACTCGAACTTCAACCGGAGAAAGATCATACCCTGTTTGCCCTTCAGAAGAAAATAAGAAACGAGCAGTATACAATTCTCCAGCGGATGAAGGAGTAAACTTAACAGCCAATTCTATATCAGTACTTCCACCAGTAATAGAAGATTCCCAAGTTCCGTCATCATAATATAATTCCACTTCATCTAGTCCGCTTGGGCTCTTCCACATTAACATCACTTGATTATCGCCAGCTTCTGCTTCTAAACCACGAGGCTTATCCATTTTAGGACCTAATATCACATTATGCACAACGGCATCTTCCTGTGCTAATACAGAAATTTCATCAATATCATTATCAAATCCATCTCTACGAACTGTAACCGTTGTTGCACCAGGAACTAATTCCATAATTGAATAATAACCATTTGTACTTGTCGTATCGGACATACCTCCAGCACTTACAATCGCGCTATCAAGAGGATTTCCGTTCGGGTCGGTTACCGTACCAGATAAATCACCATATAACCATGTAGGTGAAACATTTACAGTAACTCGATCACTTTCGTAATCAGGATAATATTTTGCGGTTACTCCAAAGCCATATGACTGACCATTGGTAAGATTCTCCACCATATAAGCGGTTGAATCAAATAAACTAAGATTTGTAGGTGAGCTCGAACTGTCTACATAAACATTATATCCAAGAAAATCACCATCGATAAAATCACGTGAAGTTCCTGTAGAATCAGCTGTAAGGGAAACATTATCTACAATAAACGCATCTATGTTAAATGAGTTATCACCATATGCTCTAAAACGAACTTGTACATTATCGGAAGGAGAAGGAATTGTATCGGTATAAGTGTCCCATGCATAATCTGCTGAATTCGCAAAATTACGTAAGGTATTCCAGGTTGCTCCATCTCGATATTCTACTGCTAAATACTCTGTGCCAGTTGGGCTCCAGTTATCTAGTGTAAAATCGTACGTAAGCAGAATATCTACTCCCCCACTAAACGGAACAACCGGAGAAGTTAAACTTAAATCAAAATTGGTCTGCGTAGGCGTGTATGAGAAATAAGCCGAAGGCGCAGGATTTCCGGTAGTATTACTTATAAACCAGTTATCTCCTTCCAAGGTCCAAAGGTCTAATAATTCAGAATCAAAATCTTCACTATATGGAATACCCAATTGAGCGACATCAGGTGATGTCCAATCCAAGACAACCTTCTCATCCATTCCTATACCATATAGATTTGTAATTGGAGATGGCACAAAGCCTTGTGGTGTTACACAAATGCTCTCCGAAGCTGTTGACGATCCACCAGTATAATTCGCTATAACGTAATAACAATATTCTGTTCCGTTTGTTAAGCTATCATGCACAAAAGAGTTAGTATCTACATTTGCAACCAACGTACCATTACTTAAATAAATACTAAAATTTGTTAAATCGCCACATCCAGGGATTAGCTCTCTTGAACTATCATTATTTGGTATATCATTTGGATGGCGAGTATAAATGGTGGTGTTATAAATTTCTGAATAACGAGCAACCATTTCAATTACCGGAGGGTACACAATATTTGTTAAGTCATTGTTTCCTGAATCGGAAGTTGCAATAGGATCAACTGTCATTCCATCAGCACTTATAATGGATGCTCCAGGTAAAGGTAAATTATCATCCATATTATTAAATGCATTATTAACCCAAGTTGCTCTTGCTCCAGGAGCAGAAATCAACGCTTCATGACTTCCTTCAGCAAATATACCATAACTACTCCCCATTTCATTCCATCCATCTGTCGCATTACCAAAGAACAAACTCGAGCTAGAATTATCAGAATCAACAGATACATATGGTCCACCTGTTGAAACATTATACGTACTTACAATAAATCCGCCAGCTTCAATAATAGCATCATCAATATCTACTTCAACCCATCCTGAATCGCCACCAACAATATAAGGACCTGCTAATAAGGTTGTTCCATTATCTGCAAAAACATTTACTTCTATATCTTGTGTAAAATTTCCTCCATCGCTTACATGGAAGCGCACTGATTGAATAGAGGCTGGGTATCCTGTAGGCATGAATAATTGAGCTGTACCTGATCCACCCTGGAATGAACCGTATGCATTCTCAAAGGTACCATCATGTGCAAAATACCATTCTGCCGGTGGTGCATTACTAGGATAACTCCAACTAAGGTAATTGCGGGAGTCACCAGCAAAGACAGAAAAATTCCATACTGGGCATAAATCATCAACGGATATCATATTAACTGCAAAAAACGAGGTATCTGTTGCTGCAGGTGAATAGCTACTACCAGAAGGATCTACTGCTTCTAAAATTAATGTATGGGCCCCTTCGGATAATCCTGTAAGTGGTATTAAGGCATCCGTACTGTAAATTGAATCAACAGTAGCACCGTCTAGTGAAACCTTTATAAAGCCATCACAGCTTGTACACCCTGGTGTTCCAAGATCAAAATAATCAGCTATAGTAAAAGTTGCATCAACAAAATTAGTGTCTATTACTGCTCCAGTAGTAGGATATGTTATTTGAATAGTTTCATCTCGAGAAACTTGACCAACTAATACTGCGATCAGCACTAATGACAAAATAAAAGATTTAGTCAGTTTTCCGAAAAACATTTAATCCTCCAAATAAAATAATATTTTAATAATAACAGTTTCTTATAGACTAGCTGAGAAATTATGCCCCCGAATTTAACGTATCACTCAAGATAATCAACCATATTTGCTTATTTTATATAACGGTTGTGTTTTGTATCACGTTTACTTCAGTCGGACAAATTTTTTGATTACAAATAAATTATCTTTCTGAAGTCGCATAAAGTAAACACCCGTAGATAATACATCCTGTAAAGTAAAAGTGTATTTTCCTTTATTTAAGGGTCCACTTAATAGGTTATGAATGCTTCTACCATGAATATCAAATACAGATATTTCATATATCCCAAATTCTTCAATATTAAGATCAATTTTACAATATCCATTATTTGGGTTTGGGTATATAGCATCAATCTCAAAATTAATTGCGATAGAATTATTTTCTTTTTGTATTGTTAAAGAATTATACGATAAATATTGAACCCCACCAGCTTTAGATCCGACCAACAAATTTTCGAATTCTTGAGATTCATTTGTGGGTAATGGGTATGGAGCTAAGTTTTGTCCACAATAAGGATATTCTGGCATATCAGCTATAATTAAATTACCTGAATCATAATATAGTAATTGCAGATCACCCATCTTATTACCCGCAATAATAGCACCATTAGAAAGAACGGTTGGTGCTGCATCATCACCAATATCCGTTTGAGTAACAAATTCCAAACTACTTATATCTCCATTATTTATATATATTGACACCATACCATCTTTGGTTCCAACAACTAAATCATCATCATTATCTTGATCAATATCTCCCCATGTAGGTATTGTTTTTCCATTCAAATCTAAATCAAGATATCGCCCACTATATTCCCATCCTTCATCCGTCTGTTTATAATATAATAGATAGCCATTGAATTCTCCGATAATTGCATCTAAGTCGCCATCAGAATCTATATCATAAAATGATGGAGCTAGATTTGTAGTGCTAAAATCATCTATAAACGATGAATCTGCTAATACAAATTCTGGAGATATATTATTTGTAATGTTTTCAAAATAATATAGTTGTCCACCCCAACCGCTATTATTTGCATCAAATTCAGTACCGATTATTAAATCCTCATCATTATCACCATCAATATCTGCAAGCACTGGTACCGTTCCGCTTATTAGATCCAATCCAGGTAATAAGTTGCTTGTTACATATTGGAAATCATGTTGTTCACTGGAACCATTATTTTTATAATATGCAAGATTATTAATATAATCGGTTCCATACGCGCCTGAGAGAACTCCAACAACCATATCTACATTTCCATCTGGTTCGAAGTCGACTAATCTTGGAACATTAAAACCTGCGGTTTCTATCAATCCAGCTTGTGGAAAATCAGTTACCATTAATGAATCAATAAATATAGGATTATTACTATTACCATAGTTTTCAAGAAAGAATAAACCTGGTTGATAAAAGTCTCCCCAAACGAGGTCCAAATCAGAATCACTATCTAGATCATAAAAGAAAATACTATTTGCACCGTGTCTTCCTGGTATCCAAACTATTTGAATGTTTTGGAAAAAGTCTGTTACCAGTTCAAATACTGGACCCTCTTCCCCAATCCCTTCACCTACATAATAAGCTATTCTGCCTGATACATCTCCAACAAAATAATCAAAAATACCATCATCATTTATATCGGCAATTGTAGGGATCACAATTTGACCTCCATATAGTGGAAGCCCTGAAGCAGTTAATAATTCTGAGTTTACCAATTCAAGAATACTATTCACATTTGTATAGTAACTGACCCTATCGGTTCCTGGACTATTGCATAATAAATCAAAATCTCCATCATCATCAAAATCATTAAAATTAAACCATGTGCCAACTTCGATATGTTGAAAGAATTTTGTTTCCATCGCAAACATCGGTCTATCACCAAACTGCCAATCGGCTAGGCCTTTCCAATACTGCAATCTTCCATCTCGATCATTGATAAAACAATCCAGAACTCCATCATTATCCCAATCAATAAATTGTGGCTCAGGACGGTTAAGACCGCCTGTTAATTGCATTAATTCTCCATTAATTGTTATTGTAATGGGGGGGGTATTTAATCGGCTATAATCACTTCCATTTACAATAGGTATTACAATAATCCCAATTAGAATGTTTAAAAAATATCTAGTTCGATGATACATATATAGTCTTCGAAATAGCATCAATATCAAAAATATTAACGTTATCTATTAAACTCTCTAATCCAAGATGTCTAAGATAAAATGGAGGAAGAGATCGAAAACGAAGCCTTGCAGTTAATTCTAATTGACCATTGACATTTGGTGGAATGGGAATCGAATAATCTACTATTTTTGAACCACTTACCGGTAAAGTATTACTTACCATTTTAACCATATTCTCAACAGAAACTTTCAATAAACCTGAGTCGCCCTCTGCATTGTATAAAATAGTATTAAAAATATTTAATTGAGGATCCGTAATTCTATCCGGATCAATATAAAAGTCATAAAGATCACCCCTTGCATCTAAAGAACCAGAAGCAAGTAATGTATCATCATTTATAACAGCGAATACTTCAAGCCACAATTGTCTAGGAAAGGACGTGCCAGATGGAAAATTATGGCCTGTATTATTTGATATGATGAATTTTGCATCCCAATCTGTATCAGAGTAAATCGTATCAGGCGGACTTTCAAATAAATTGATCTCTGCAGATGTTAATAATAAATCTTCAAGAGCGAGCCTATGTTCTGCTTTGCCAGGAAAATCAATTAGGGCCTCATCAATACCTGGAAAAAAATGTCTATGAAGATTATCTCTATCTGGTCCCGTAACAGCTGCTTTACCTGAATACAGTGGCATATGACACGTTTGGCATTCAACTCCCATGGCTTGAAAGGAGGTTCCTTCCCATTCAAACTGAGTTATTTCAGCATCACGGTTATCAACAGTTAGATTGTGACAATTTTGACAAAATTCTGATTTATCGTAATCGCTATTATAAACAGACTTATGAAAATCATTATCGACTGGATTATCTAATGTACCATAACGGGTATCACTTGAGTATAATTTGAAATCAATTGTTTCATAGTCGTGATTAACAATCGAAATATTAGTAGGAGATGGTAAATGGGTAGTCAGGTGGCATGCGTCGCAAGTCACACCTTCTTTTGCTTGTGCAGGGAGAGAATTAATATCATCACTTGTTAATTCTAAATGATTTTCAATAAGGTTAGTTAAGCCAGCAACAGGACTATGACATTGCACACAAAAATCTCCAATTTCAATTCCCTTTACCGCGCTATGTGCTTGCTGCATATTTTGTTGCTTTAACCATACTGGATCTACAATACTGTAAGCATGCATTGAACTTGACCACTCTGCATAATATTGGGGATGACAAACTGCGCATTCTTCTGCAGAAGAGAAATCCTCTACTTTAAATGATGTTTGAATAGGTAAAGTACTGTTTTTTTGTACATTATCTTCACTCAGATCAATACATCCGACAAATAGAATTAATACAATAGAATAAATACGTATAGACTTCATTTTATACATACGACTTCGAAAAATATTATGAATGAATTAAATGCTTCTTTCGAAGCTAAAAACCCATTGGAATTCTTGTTTTGTTGATGAACTTGAATCATTAGTAACCAATGGAAAATCTAATCTGAGGTATACTTGCTTCCCAAACAAATTTTTACTTGTTCGAAGTCCAAAACCTGCATCGGAGAGGCGTCTTCCTTTAATTTCAGTTAGATTATATGTGCGAGGGAAATATGCGATATCTGTAAACAATGCCAGCTGAATATTTGCTAATTTGAATGAAATGCTTTTTATTAATTCTATAGAAGTTCCTAGCAATGATTCTGCTCCTGCTAGTTCTGTATTATAAAAACCTCGAAGATTTGCGTCACCTGTTAAATGATAATGCTGTCTCAATGTTGGATTGCCATAAAAACTTGATTCATCTCGTAAATATGGACGCATATATGTATCAAAAGCACCTGCCCCATTAATAGTATACAGTTCCTGCGCTGGGACTGAGCTATTCTCACCATAATTCATCACACCAAGTATAAACCTTCCTTTGATTCCAATATCTTTGATCGATCTATTTACATTTCCTATAAGAGTCAAACGATTAAAGCTCCAATCAGAAAGTTCTTGCGGTGTGGTGGCCAACTCCATTGAAATGGCATTACCGCTTTTATTAATATTTAGCTTTGCAAATAAAACAGATACTCTACCCAAATCGTATAAATTTGTTCTATTCGTATTACTAGCATTGGTAGTATAAACACCTAATGATGATTCATAATTCGGACTCATTGAATTCCAACTACTCCAGGAATTATTCAAGCTCCAGTTTAAACCTGAAAGACCGCCTTGTTTAAATGCATGAAAATTATATCTAAAATTATTATTACTATGCGCTGGCTTACTTTCTGTTTGTAAGTCCCAATATATTTCTTCTGAATCTAAACCATAATGTAACCGAAGATCGGCACGATGCCATGGATTATAAGACCTACTAAACCAAAACCCTGGAATAAGACCATCCTTTTCATGGTAATTTATAGAAGGCGACCACTGAAATATAAAAGCGTCACGATGATTCACATTCATTCCTGGCCAACGAAATAGTAGTTTATGTGGTAGACCATTACTATGATTATTTCTACGATCAATATCTACAGTTTGAACATCTGGGTCTAAAATTATTGAGACAGGCTTCTTGCTAACATCAAAAGCAAAAGTATCATTTTTACGCCATTGATGATTGTTCCACCATATTCTTTCCGAACTACCATCGCTAAATCTGATTTCTAATAACTGCGGCATTTCCCTAATTCCATACTTAATCAAGTCAACATTAACAGACCAGGTACCATCCGGTTTTTGATTCTTTCTCCAATTTTTTATACCATAATCCAATAATTGAGTATCGTGAAGCCAAGGATCAAAAAACCAGTCTAATTCTTTATTACTTACATCCTCAATAGCATTAACAAATCGTTCTTCATTGGGGTGCTTCAATTGCCATCGATCATAGTATTCCTTCATACCAGAAATAAATATTGAATCTCCAAGGACGTATTTTAATTCATCAAGCATCACTCCTGGCTTTGTATACGCATTATATCTATACGAGTTATTCCCTTTGAATAAATATGATTTTTTACTGATTGGCTCATCGTCTCCGCTTAATTGAAAATTGATAACATACCACTGACTATTTCCAAGCGAATTTGTAAAATACCAATGCTTTTTTTGAAACGGCTTATACCATGTAGTATTTTCTATATCAAAACCATGATCACCATAACGATTCATCATATACCAACGAGTTTGAAATGTAGTTAAACCTTCATCTAACCAAGCTTCCGTTACTTCATTATTTCCTAAAATTCCATAAAACCAAATATGACCAATTTCATGTAGAATCAAACTTTCACTAGCGCTACCATTCATTACAAGCATTGGATATTCCATCCCACCACCTTTTATTCGATCCGTTGTTGTTACTTGTGGATATGGATACTCACCAAATTTATTTGTTAACCATTCAAGCGCTCTTTCTGATCTTGCAACAACTTCTTTTGTCCAGCTCTCTCCATTCTCTTCATTGAATAATACATGAACATCAATTCCATCCCACGATCCTGATTCATATAAAAAACTTGGGGATGCAATCCATGCAAAATCATGAACATCCTCTGCATAAAATGATACTTTTCGCCTGGAAGTAGAGTCTACATCTGATTTATTCTTTTTAAATTCCGCTAACCACTCTACAAAATCTTTGGAAGTATCTACTCGTACACCTTCCCAACCTGGATCACCACTAGTTACAGTACCCGTTGCACCCAAAACGTAATATGCTGGCACATCAAGAGTAACATCAAAAGTTCCAAACTCACCATAAAATTCTCCGGATGCATGGAAAGGGATATTGTGCCATCCATTTTCATCATAGACAACTAATTTAGGATACCACTGTGCCATATTATATTGACTATCAACTCTACCAGCTCTTTCCACTTGTTCTCCAACATGATGCGTCCAATCCAATTCAATAGTTATTGATTTACCAGGATCAAGCCCATTGATTAATTTTGCAGATAAAATAGTATCATCAATATTAAAAGTATCCGATAATACCGTACCATTTGATACTATTTCAAAACGATGAATATCTATTTTACTAAATGAATCTTGAAACCCTTTGATAAATTGTGAGGCACGAGGTAATCGACCATATTTTTGTTTGTATTCACGATATTTCACAGATCCTAATTGAAAAGCATTGGGATATAAATGCATGAAAATATCATCAAGAACATCAGGTGAATTATTTGTGTATTTAATAATAGTAGTTCCACCCACTGTTTTTGCATCCACATCTAATTTAATATCCATATTATAATGCACATACTGCTGCCAATAATCGGAAGCATACAAGCTCGGAGTGAATAAAATTAGAATACCAGCATAAAGTAGAACTAGTATCGATTGTAATAATTTTTTAATGATAATTATAAATATGGTTTAATTGCATTATAAAAAACTTGCTCTTTACGAGGACCGACAAATCCACTTACAATAAACCCTTCTCTATCAATAATGAGCGTTGTTGGAATACCGCTAATCATTTGTCCAATAGCTCTACTATAATCCATGGTTACTTCTGAGACCTCATTACCATTTACATCATTCAACAATAAATAATTTAATCCCCATTGTTCTTGAAATTTTGCAACATCTTGGATGGATTCACCTCGCCTTATGGTAATACCAACAATTTCTAGACCATCTTTGTTATATTTATCATAAAGTTTAACAAAATCAGGTAGCTCTATTCTGCATGGGCCACACCATGTTCCCCAAAAATTCAATAATACAACCTTCCCTCTTAAATCGCTTAGTGATACTAGATCACCGTCCGTTGTAGCAAGGGTAAAATCTGGAGCTGGAATTGATACTGGAGGCCTTTCCGCTTGATCGGTTTTATTATTTGATGTTTTACTTGCTTGGTTTTTATCTACAGACTGTGTTTCTTCTTTCGATGAAAAATCCTTATCATCTTTTTTCTGACCACAACCAACTGACAGGGTTAGAATAGATAATATGCAAATAATGTATATGGATTGCATGATTAAATTATGTTATCCTTCTAAACCTTTATCTAAAAAATCAAGAAATTCATTTACATCTCTTGTTAGCCCTGGAAACGTAGCTAGTACTTCATCTTGAGGGCTTAATATTACATAATATGGTAGCGCAGCAGTACCAAACCTATCTATTTCGTATTGTTGATATTCTTTATGGTTTTCACCACCATCCGTATATAAATGAACCAATATCAATTCATTAAATCGATCTTCAACATCTTGCAGAGTGAATATATTCGTTTCCATCCAACGACAATTGGTACATGTATAACCTGTAAAATCAAGAAAAATAGGTTTTTCAATCAATTTTGCTTCGGTAAATGCCTGCTCGAGATTAGAATACCAAATTAATTTTTCTACATTATTATCTTTATCTACCGAGCTGAATTCTTTTTCAATCTTTGGCGGTAAATATGAATATATCATTCCATGAATCGGACGACCAAATAGTCCAGTCCCCATATAAAGAGAAAAAGTCAAGAAGAACAAGCTAAGCATCATTCGTGTAACTCCCAAACTTTCAACTTTCGAATCGTGGGGTAATTGAATTTTTCCAAGTAAGTATAAACCAGTAAAAAACATAATCATTGTCCAAATTGCTAATACGGAGTTAAACGTAAGAAATCCCCATCCCCATACCAGGTCTGTATTGCTAAAGAATTTGAATGCAGCAGCTAATTCTAAAAACCCCATAACAACTTTTACGGAATTTAACCAGCCTCCTGATTTTGGCATTTTTGCTAAATATTGTGGAAACAATGCTAAGAAAAAGAATGGTGTAGCAAAAGCTGTACTAAAAACAATCATTCCTAATAAAGGCCAAAACCATTGGCCTTGCGATGCTGCAACCAGTAATAAACCAACGAACTGAACCGTACATGTAAATGATGTTAACGTAAATGTAACCGCCATGAATAATGTTCCTATATACCCACCACGTTTTTCTTGATCTAGTGATAATTGACGAAGAGATTGTGGTAATTGTATTTCGTAGGCTCCAAATAATGATAAAGCAAAATAAACAAATAAAGCACCAATAAATAAATTAACCCATGGATTTGCTGCAAGTTGGTTCGCTCCTGTTGCACCTAATGTTACAGCAAGGATCATTCCCAATATACTAAATGTTGAAACGATCCCAAGCGTGTACACAATAGCTTGGTTCAATGGTTTTTGATTTTTTAATTCACCCTGATGAGTAAAGAAAGAGACCGTAATCGGTATCATTGGAAATACACAGGGAGTAAGTAACGCTAAAAATCCCATAGAAATTGATAGTAATACAAACGACCAAAAACCAGCTGCAATTGCATCATCAAGATTTATTTCACTTGAGCTGCTAGCAGATCGTTTAGGAACAAATTCGCTAAGTTCCATTCTTGCAGGACCATCCTCAATTATTATTGCGGCATTAATATTTACCTCTGCTGGTGGATAACATAAAGATTCATTACAAACTTGGTATAGCATATAAACAGATAAATTTGTTTCACCAACAGGTGCATTTTCTTTTATTTTTACTGGAATACGGAAATCAGTTGCTCCCTTAAAAAATCTTGTTTTTACACCGAAACCTTCGTCAAACTTCTCTGTTGGCTCACGATGTTCAACCAATCCTTGCTCATCTACAATATCACCACTAATCTTTATTCTAGATGCAACTGGTCCCTCGCCTGCATTTTCCAGCGCATAAATATGCCATTCATCATCCATACTGGCTTTAACTAGAACATGTGCAACTTCACCAGGACGAACAGAATTCTCAACCTCAGAAGAAATAGTTACAGGCGTTTTGAATTGAGAAAATCCTATTCCAACTAATACTGAAAATAATAGTATCGATTTAAAGAATGTATTTGTCATTTTTCTATGTCTTATTTCTATAGCCTACTATTATATAAAGAAAAACTTGTCAAAATTGTTCCAGTTTTTACAATAAGATCTGAAAATACTATAATTAGTATTCTAGATCAAATTATTGTTATAATTATATCTAACTATCAACTGCTTCGTTTTTTGGCATCACAGTCATCGTCATTTCTACTTTATCTTTAGGATTATCACGTCTATCACGGGGAGAATTCACTATTTTTTGAATTACATCAAGACCTTCAATAACTTGCCCAAATACTGTGTATTGGTTATCAAGCTGTGGTGTGGGTCCTGCGCAAATAAAAAATTGACTTCCTGCGCTATTCGGTGATTGGGAACGAGCCATGGAAAGTGTACCAGTTAAATGTGGCCGAGAATTAAACTCTGCAGGCAACATCCATGAATTTGAATCTTCTTCATTACCAACGCCATAAAAATTTGCGGCATGTCCGCCCATACCATGTTTGGAACGGTCATCACTTTTTGAATTTGGGTCCCCTCCTTGAATTACAAAACCTGGGATTACTCTATGAAACGTGGTTCCATTGAAATATCCATTTCTCGCATGAGTCAAAAAACTATCAACATGTTTTTCAGCGACATCAGGATAAAATTCTAATACCATATCACCATATCGTGTAGATACAACGGCTACATCCGGTTGTTTTTCGCAACTAGTCATTATTATTGATCCAATCATTATTAATGTTATTATTTTTTTCATTTTAAACTCCTACTTCCCGGCTTTAATACAGGAATATTAGCTAAATCATCCGGGATTTCATCATCCCTATAGCTTACAGCTTCTAATTCGGTAACACAAAACTGTTTTTCATGTAACTTTACTTTTCCTCCCGATCTATCAACCAAAACTCCAACACCGACAACATGTGCTCCTGAATTTTTTACTAAATCAATCACTTCGCTTACTGATCCACCTGTAGTGATGACATCTTCAATGACAAGCACATTAATTTCAGGACTAATTTCAAAACCTCTACGTAAGGTCATTGCACCTTGTTCACGTTCTGCAAATATCGTCTGCTTGTTCAGTTGCCTACCAATTTCCGTCCCAAATACTATTCCACCGACAGCTGGAGTAATGACAGTATCTATTTCTATATCTCGAAAATAGTTAACAATTTGATTTGAAAATTTTTGTAAATATTCAGGGTGCTGTAATACTTTTGCACATTGGAAATAGGTTCGACTATGTCGACCTGATGTCAGTATAAAATGTCCTTCTAAAAGAGCACCAGTTTTTTGAAATATTTCTATTAAATGATCTTGATTGTTCATTTCAAACTTTGCATGATATCAACATATCGTTTTGCTTCTTTTCGTATTGCTTTTGCACTTAAATCGCCCGCGAATATGATTCCTCTAGAAACATTAATCAATGCAATTCCATCTGAATTTCCTGATTTAAAACTACTTTCCAAATCTCCACCTTGAGCTCCAATACCAGGAATAAGAAATGGCAAATCCTTTACAACTTTTCTGATTTGTGAGATTTCAGCAGCGGATGTTCCTCCAACTACAAGCCCGAGATTATCATTGCTATTCAGTTTATTTACTAATTTTCCAACAGATTCAAACAGTGTTTCTCCATTACTTTTTCTATCTTGGAAATCGCCTGCTGATGCATTCGATGTCCTACAAAGAACAAATACACCTTTCTCACTGTTCTGCGTGAATGGTTCTATTGCATCTCGACCCATGTAAGGGTTCACTGTGACTGCATCAAATCCAAAATAGTTGAATAAGCTTGCGGCATATTGTCTTGCAGTATTTCCAATATCTCCCCGTTTTGCATCACCAATCGTTAATGCGGAGTCACCAATCCATTCCATCGTTTCTTCTAGCCATTTAATACCCTGACTTCCCCAACGTTCAAAAAAAGCCATGTTTGGTTTATATACAGCAGCTAAATCGGCAGTAGCATCTATTACTTTTCTCGTGTGAGTTTTTAAATCATCAAGAGTTGAATAATTCATCTGTAACGCTTCTGGATTTATATCTAGTCCTACACAAAGATGAGATCCAGTGGAATGTATGTGATCTTTTAATCTTGAATTAAATGATTTCACGGGTACCCAATTTACTCTCTTTCTATCCAAGCAGAAAGAAGGTATTATTGATGTTTTCATGATCATAATCAAAATTGCTAAGTAAATTCACTACTTCATGGAGCAACTAAATTTAACTGTTGAACTATCATCAAAATCTAGAGTTATTGCCTCTTCAGGTCCTTTTCAAATTGAATTAATGAATCAGGTAGGTCTTGAAGATCATCCGCAATTGATCGAAATCTCTCATCACTTAGCCAGTGAATATGGAGAAGCTGCTATTTTAACAAAGGAGACCATTAACAAATATTTTAATAAACAAGGATCGCTCCCTTTTATTGCTCGATATCGTGGCGATATTATCGGATATATAATTGGCGTTGCTTTAGAAGAACTAAGCACTGAACCATGGGCCAGAATGGATGAAAATTTTAGTAAACAAAACACTCTATACACGTACGCCTTTGTTATAATGAGTAAGTATAAGGGTAATGGGTATGCTAAAATATTAAAAAGAGTGTATTTAAGTTGGGCAAAAAAGCGAGATGATATTCGCTATATTACTGGTCATGTTAAAGAATCAATATCTGCAAAGTTTACCGGAGAAATTAAAATTATTAGCCGTGTTGAAAACTGGCAAGGAACTGGAAAAACCTTTGAATATTATCAGCGCGATCTTGGGCCAAAACCAGAAAATAAATATAAAAATAATCCTCCTTTAGTTGAGAGCGTTTAAAACTTATTTCAATAACACCATCTTCTTTGTACTAATGTATTTTCCCGCTTGTATTTGATATAGATATATACCAGCACTCACTGGTTTACCGTAGTCATTAGTAGCATCCCATACTATAGATCTGTATCCAGCATCTTGGGTTTGGTTAATTAGAGTTTTTACTTGCCTACCCACCATATCATAAATGGTGATATTTACCAAACTATTCTCTGCTAAATCATAACGCAATCTTGTAACCGGGTTGAATGGATTAGGATAGTTTTGGTGTAAAGTGTAAGTAACAGGTAATAGTTCACTAGATGTACTTAATATAATAGGATCACACCCTATTTCATAGGCACCCATATTAGAACCACCTTCACCAGCGCCAACACAAGGTGAATTTTCCGCTAAACTATAGTCTCCACTGTCAGGATCACAAAATAAAGGATCTACATTTATCAGATTTCCCGCACCAACCCATTGTTCTTGTACTAATGAATATGCTACAAGAACTGGTGTATATGGATAACCATTGTGGATAGAATTAGGTGTGTTATCATAAAAAAGGCTACTTATTATATTTGGTTCTGTAACATAATGCGATGCTAATCCCCCACCACTCCACTCAATATTTGATGCTTCATTTTGAGCTAGAGTCGAATGATATAGATTGAGGATCGCAGACCAGCAAAAAATTGCTCCTCCACTTAGTGCACTATTATTAACGATAGTCAATCTATTGAAAGTAGCATGAACTACAATGGAAGCTTGTCCCGATTCTGATCCAAGGAAAATACCACCACCTGAATTATGATTAGATACATTATTAGCAATGGTTGAGTTTTCAAAAAGAACATTATCTGCTCTATAAAATGCTACTCCGCCACCACCACTTGGATAATTAGGACCCGATGAAGAATTATCACTAAGAACAATATTATCAATTGTTACATCATTACTGAGATATACTGCTATACCACCACCAGCACCTGTAGCAGCAGTATTATTGGTTATTTCTGAATCATATATTTCTAAACTGTCTGACCATTCATGGTAAATACCACCACCTCCACCAAATGTCGGATAATCTTCATTTGGATTTGGATTATTTCCTAATGCGGTATTAAAGGATATGTTACATCCCTCTACAAGAAGTTTTCCACCCCCAACAGTTGCGATTGCTCCACCCCACAAGGCTTCATTATTATCAAAACTTGAATTGTAAATCTCACAGGTTGTAAGAGGATCAACATATATTGCTCCACCTAAGTAATTAGATTCATTGTGAGAAAAAGTTGAATTTTGAACTTTAACGGTAGATTCAATTGAATTTATTGCAGCTCCATGGCTTGAAGAAGAATTATAAGAAAAATCTACACTATTAATCTCAACGATTGATCCAGAAGTGTAAATACCACCACCATAATATGAACTCCCGCGTTTGATAATGAAGTTTTCAACTCTTGTTATACCTGCCTGACAGTCAACTATACTAATTTGCGGTGAGGAGATTGGCTCAATAATCTTAGTTTGTTCTATGGATTCTCCAATTAATGATATTGCTTTGTTAGAAATGACTATACCGCCTTCATAAACACCATTGAATACATAAACAGTATCCATATCATTCGCAACATCAACCCCTTTTTGTATTGTAGCAAATGGGTTTGCTTCAGAACCATCACCAGTCTCATCTGAACCATTGGTGGCTACATGGTAAATATTATTTAAA
>SGYN01000003.1 GCA_004321715.1 bacterium
TGGACTTACTAAAGGCATACTAGATCTATAATTTGTCCATTTATTTATTAAGTCACCTTCTGGAATCTGTGGTTTTAATATCACCATTTTCCCCCATCTAATATTCCAAACCAAAAAGCTATACTAAAAAAACCTAAGGGTATAAAAAGCCAAAACACAACAGAGATTGTACTGATTATCTTTTCAAATTTAGAATTTTTGATACCCAAAGTTTTGAAGGCAGATTCAAATCCATGACGCAAATGAAAACCTAATAAAAGCATAGAAAACAAATATAATATTGTTATAAATATATTACCAAACCCATAAGCGCTTTCGGTAACAAAATAATAATATTTATTATGATCATTTATATTTTGAAAATTAAACCATATTGTGGATAAATGCGTAACGATAAAAATGAGCAAAACACTACCTGAAAAAAACATTGTTCTAGAATAGATTGTGCTACTTGTTTTAGATAAGTGCATATATTTGTTTGAGGAAGATCTTTTTGAACTCCATGTTAAGAAAGCTGAATTATAAATATGTGTAAAAAAAATAATGACTAGCAATATTTCCATAATTCGTATTAGCGGTTTTATTTTTTCTAGCGCTCCAACTAATTGATTAAAATTTTCTGGACCCGTAAAAATTATAAGATTATTCATTAGATGAAATACGAGAAATAAACAAACCATTAAACCAGTGATGGCAACTAATAATTTTTTACCTATTGTAGATTTGAAAATATTAACTGATTTAGATAGAGCTTTATTCATATCAGTAGGAAGTTAATTATTACATTCAATGATATAAAATAGTTTATAAAAATGATAAAATATATAAGTGTTATTTTTCAGTATTAATAATGTGGGTTTGTTCTTATGATCAATTACTATCAAATAGGTGTCTTTATAAAATCTTTTAAAGACTTATTGCTATTTATATAATCAGTTTGACGATATAGTCCTGGAACGCCTCTATTACGGAACAATTCTAAATAAGGTAATAATAAACCTTCTTCATTACTTATAGACAATAAATTGCTTCTATAAGATAAACCTTCTAATGCTATTTCAGCAAAATAGTTTATCCAATCATACATGCTGGTTTTCTGAGGACCAATTTTATCTAAGTTTAAATGATTGGCATTGTTAATTGAAATCATTCTATCGGTTGATCGCCATGATAAAAATAATTCCATTAGCTTATCTCTTGATTTATCATTAGAAAAAATACCAATCCAAAACGCAACTGGTGCAAATTCATATCCTATAGGAGGACGATCTACACACCTAAGCTCTACCATTCCTTGCTTAAATCTAACATGGGTAAATATTTGATGTAGCGCAGAATTGATAATATCTTCATTTAATTCATTATCATCATATAATGTAGTCAACCATTTATTTATAGAGCCCTTATAGGGATTGATATCTTGGGAACCAGTAATAGAAAAGATTAATGGAGCCTTTAAAACTATGTCTGCAAATTTTTCCATTAGATTTTCATTTGAAATGATACCGTGCTCAAATAGGTAACCACATCTGCTATTATCAGTATTAGACCAGATTATATGTCTATAGTTTTTTTCGCCTATTGGGTGCGATTCAATAAATGGCGAATTAGCAAATAATAAAGAAGCAAATGGACTAATACAATCAGATAAAAATGCAATTTGTTCACCATCTTCTTTAGAAAAGATATCCATATTTATTTGAATACTTGCGGTGTTTTTCATCATCCAATTTCCATGAGAGCCTGTTTTTGCAAATAAATTGTCCATTAATAAATATTTAGTGATATCTATTAATTCAATAGAAGATGGTGAGTAAAGGGGGTCAACTGTATAATCGATTGCAAGCAAATTATTATCAATTAACAGTCTTCTAAACGTCTTTAAATGTCTTTTATATTCATTTTGAATATCATAGAGTGATTGATAAGGGGTTGATGACCATTCAATTTGGCCACCAGGCTCTATGGAATAATCGTATGTTTCGTTTTTATGCTCTTTATTTTTTATTAGATCATTTAATAAATCGGATGCGGAATAGTTTATAGATGGATTAACGGGTATTCTTTTTCCATTATTTGTATAAACTATATCTTCAATTTCAACACCAATCAATCTATTATGATTTGATGATGTTTTTTTTAGTATTAATTCTATAATCTTGCTTTTCATTCAAAAAAATTCTTAATTATATTTAAATCAAATAAAAAAAAACCCCCTGTTCGGGGGCTTTGCATAAAATGATTTTTACTAATTATTCGACCATTTCTCCACCACCAATAAAATCTTCTAATTTGAAAGCTCCATCTTTTTCCATCTGCTTTGCTGCTTGAACAATACCTTTTCTTGCATTATCAACCTCTCTTTTGGAAACTGCTCCTTCTACAGGTTCATACATGGCTTGTTTCTTTTGAGGAAGGTTGTTTTTAACTCTTGTAACAACTTCTTCATCCATTCCTTTCATTGACATTGCAATCAAATCAAGCTCTACTGAGTTCATTAAATCACGTAGAATATTATCAGGGAAAAATTCGAAAACATCATCCCATTTAAGATGGTATTTTTTTATTTCCTCAGCTAAAGCAGGAGCCTCTCTTGATATTGCTTCTAAATATTTTGATTCATCTTCTGGATCCATATCGCCTAAAATATCAGCAACATCTTTACCGCCCCCTCTTGAAAAATCAACAGTTTTTGGTAAAAAGTGAGATTTTTCCTGCAATTCTGAAGCAATGCTAACTACTGCCTCTAGCGGCACCTCATGTAAAGTACCCATTTCAATCAAGACTCTTCCTTTTTCTTCTGGGTCAAGTCGATCTAAAACCTTTGCTCGTTTCTCTGTGTCTACTTGAGCCATAACAATCGCTTTTACTCTTGTATCCTCCGGTAAGACCATTGATATTAATTGCTCGTCAGTTAACTCCTGGAGAAATGCAAATGGCTTCTTAGGTTCATCCTCTCCTCCTTCTTCAGATTGGAACTTTTCACTTACGAAGCTATAATAGAATTGTTCAATTACCTGTTTTTTTACTTTAAATGAAACACTGTCCATATCGCGGGCAACAGAACGCACTTTCCTTATATCTGTTTTAGTTAATTCTTTTAACAAAGTTATCGATAGGCCTTCACCAAGAATATTAAATAAAATAGCTACTTTTTGTAGACCAGATAATCTTTTTATATCAGTGATCATATAATGGCCTCTTTATTTCTTCTTTTTCTTCTTTTTTCCAGAATCATCTTCTTCTGGCTCTTCTAGCGGCGCCTCTGGTTCAGGTTCCGGAACAACATCGTCCTCTAACCACTCTTTGACAATACGAGTTGCGGTTTTCGGCTGTCCAACGCTCATTGAGACTACAGACTGTCTCATTTCACCTATTTCACCCCTAATAACATCAGGATCATCTTGCGTCTCATTTTTTGCATTATTTACTGCAGGCGCCTTTTTACGCTTTTTTTTTCTACGTAATGGCGGAGGTGGATATGGCCATGGCATAGGCATTTGTTGCTGTTGCGGCCCTTGCTTTTTCTTAAATAACAGAATAATAAGTAATACAAGTAACACAACAACAAGCGCCCCCAAAATAGATACCAAAATTATCAATGCAGATGAACTTTCAACTTCTTGTATTTCTTGCCCAAGACCTAATTGAACGGAATCAAGCATTGCAATTCTGTTTGTTAATTGCGAATCAACTCGCGCATTATTAGCATAAGATAATTCGTCCTTTAGTGAAGTTATTTCATTTTTTAAAGCTCGCAATTGTAATGAATCTCTTAATAACGCTGTTTTTCTTTCAAACTCAAATTTATCTGCTGCGCTTCTTCTTTCTAAATTATTTAATTGTTCTTTTAGTTCTAATAACGGACCGCTGATTTCCTTTTCGATAGACTTTGTTAGCGCATCATCACCTTCTCCCGATTGAAGCATCTCTAGCTTATCAGCAATATTTTTTAGTAAAACTTGTTCAGCACTTTTTTCATCTCTTCTTTCTTTAAATGATGCTGTCATAATACTAAGAACATCGCCTCTAGTACGATCAAATCTCGAGGCAACCATCACTACTTGACGAATATTTTCAATTAATTCGGGGGCTGCACCTTCTTGAAGGATAATACTAATTTGTAATCGCCTTACTGCAGCTATAGCCGGCACTCTTTTTGTTAAAGTTTTAGATTGAACTCTTTCGGCGCTATTTGAAGGCTCTTGTATTGGCACGACCATACCTGGGCCCTGCTGCCCTTCATTAGAAGACTCTTGTGCAACCTGGGGCTCAGCTTCTACTTCAAAATCAAACCCTGGTATTGGTAATCCCATACTAGAAAATTCAGATTCAGGATCTGAGCCACCTTTTGGAGCCGCTTCACCAATTATAGTTGTTAGCTCTTGTAGAGCCGATGCTTCATCATAAACTGCTCTATCACTGGGTATAATTGTAATTTGTTCTTCTTTTTCGCCAGTAACTTCAATATCTACATTAACATCAATTACATATTTCTGATCATCAATAATCTTAGATAATGCACTAGCTATTCTTGACCGAAGATCGCTTTCTACCATCAGCTTTTGTGTTAAATAGGATGAACTTTGTTGACCTAATAATAAGTTTAGGCTTAAAATAAAAAACCAAATGAAAGGATATATTTTATGCCCTCTCTTCATATTCTACTCCTTTTATAATTCTTAATATACTCATAACAATCAATCATCATTTCCAACATAGCTTGTTGAGTGATGTGATGGTTTTAAAAATGTGATCTCTATTCTTCTATTTCTACCCTTTTTTTCCGGTGTATCATTCAATTCCAAAACAGTATTTCTATCTATGTTCTGGGTCAGATTTTGCGCTTGACCCCTTGGAATCCAATCAGCATATCCCGCTGCAACTAACCGCGTTGGGTTAACTCCCTGATCAATAACATTTCTTACCACAGCCGATCCCCGCGCCGTAGAAAGCTCCCAATTTGATGGAAATCGTTTTTGATATGCTTTAGGTAATACATCGCTATCTGTATGCCCTGCAATTTCTATTTGAAAAATTGAATTCTTAATCTCAGGCACTATTTTTTCTGATAATAATTTCTTTAACCCTGGACTTATTCCAGCGCTTCCAGATCCAAAACTAAAGTCACCGCTAATCTCCAATGTAACACCTTTTGAACTAGTCGTGACCTCTACTGGAGGGTCTCCTTTGCTATCCTTCATTTCAGCTTCAATTTTTTCAACCATCTCATCCAGGGATGCCTTTACTTCGGATAACTTCGTGGCCTTTTTTTCAAACTCTCCCTCTAATTCTGCAGCTCCTTCTTTTTTAATTTTACTACCTAAGGATTTGCCTGTAGAATTTGCCATCTCCATTATTTTTACTGGATCCATTGTAGATAGAGCAGCCAAAAGAACAAAAAAGGCAAAAAGCAATGTCATCATATCAGCAAATGTACCAAACCATCCTGGCAAACCCTCATCAACAAGGCTCATTCCTTTTACGATGCCTGCTTTAAAAGCTTTTTTTTCTCCTGATGATTTAGCCATTAATTAATACTAACCTTCTTTCTTCCATTCTGCAGGCGGTATAAATGAATTTAGTTTTTCTCTTACTATAAGGGGATGTTTTTTCTGATGTATCAACCGAGAGGCCTCCACTAGTAAAGCCTGAAGCGTTGTATTCGCTGAAATCCTAACATTTATTTTATCTGCCATTGGTAAAAAAAACAGGTTAGCAAAAACAGCGCCATAAAATGTTGTTATTAATGCTGCCGACATCCCAGGTCCCAAAGAATCTGCACCACCTTCACCACCGAAGCCTGATAACATAATAACTAAACCAATTAAAGTCCCAACCATTCCCCAGGCAGGAGACATAACACCCATTGATTTAAACAGATCCGCTTGTGTTTTTTCTCTTATTTCTCTGTACTCTATTCTGGTTTCTAATATTTCTGTCAATTCATCTAATGAATATCCATCAACGACCATTTGCACACCATCACGGAAAAAATAATTTTTAATTGCATCAACGTGCTTTTCCAAATCTGCTGCGCCTTTTCTGCCAACGTCTGCAGCTTCAACAGCCTCATCGACAAGTTCTCCCAGCTTTACTTCTCCCCCTTTTAATACCGCGCCCATTGCAGCACCTAATTTTAATACATCTGAAAGAGGGAAAGCGACAGATATAGATGCAAGCATTCCGCCAAACACAATTGCAAAACTTGGGCCAGAAATAAAGCCTCCAGTACTAGCTCCAGCTTCAGCTGCAGCTAAAAATATACTACCAGCAATAGCTCCAAGTCCTAAAACAATACCTACTAAGGTTGCAATATCCATAGAAATCTACTCCCTAACAAAACTTGTTGTTTTTAATCTATTTTCATGTAACGCTTTTAAAATATTGCGGACATCATCATACTCCGGGTCCATCCTTAGGGCCAGGTTCCAATTAATTGTTGCCCTTTGCACATCCCCAAGCTTATAGTATATCGAACCTCTCCTAGCATATGCAAGAGCAAGATTTGGATTTAAATCTAGCGCTGTTTCAACCTCTTGAAGTGATGCTCTATAATCACCCCCATAAAAATATCTAAGAGATCTGGAAAGATGCCTCATCGCTTCATTCATATTTTTCTCACCGACATTACTTGATAGTTTTAATGAAGCTAGAGAATCTTCAAGGAAGTTTGAACGCTGTTCCATCGCAGAAAGTCTTACCATCAGGTTCCTCATTTCATTATTTACCATAACTACGGAATCGCGTAAAGAACTAACTACATAGCTTGCCATAGCTAAAGTTGAATCAAATTGATCAGAGAATTCATCATCGAATACCGGCATATCTGAACCTGATAACAGCGGTGCAGGACCTGAAGTCTCTCCAATCACACGCCTAGCGCGTCTTGGAACAGCCATATCAAATCCAATAGTTAGGGCTGGATGGCCTGGCCAATAACGAAGCTTCCAGCTTGGTAGTTTATCTATGTGGGTGAACCCAATGTTTAGGCGATAATCCGAGGTAAGGGGGATGCGGAGTCCCACATTGATTCCTATACCATCAAATTCACCCACAAAATCTAAACCACCCCATTTATTAAAGAATGGAGTGTTTAAATGAAATCCTGCAAATACTCCAGCGGGAGTACCTGTGGAATCAGTAGCTGGTAGAGAGTCTTGTGCTCCAAATCCTCCAGTACCAAAACCTAAAAAAGTCTGTAAGTTATATGATCCTAAGCTTTTTGCGCTACTAACAACAGCAAAAAATGATAGCTGCTTCGGTGATAAGCTTAAGCCGCTTTCACTTTCCGAATTTTTAAATACTATGTCCTGCAACCCAATAGATACACTTATATCATTGTAAGTATAAACCCTTTGTTGTAAATGAAAACCAAACTCAACAGGAGGGGTGTAGGTAGACACATCTAGATTAGCTAGATTAGTTGTATCCGCAGTTTGCACAGAAGAAAAACCAACTGAAAAGTTTTTTCCTACTTCCATATCGAAAAAAATACCCGCAGTACTATTAAAAGGACTAAGGTTGTGGAACTCTGTTCCAAACCCAGTTCTGAATAAATACGGAGATCTACCAACCGTACTAAATGGTATTTTCATCATAACGCCCGGTCGAGTATACGCTACTCTAGTTGCCGCGAAGGATATATCAAGCAAGCTAAATAGCAAGATACTAAATAAAAATAATACTCTTATCATTGATATATTTCTGCTCGTTTAATTTCCATACGGGCAAGCTTAGCATATTCACTTTTTGGATAATTCTTTACCAATTTATTAAAAACAATTAGAGACTGATCTATTTCTCCTCTTTTACGATGTAACAATCCTTTTTTAATTAAGGCATCATCAATATGTTCTGAATTGTTCTTGTTGATCACCATATCAAGATAGATCATTGCATTATCAATATCACCAAGATGCTGATAAGAATCAGCCATCCAATAGATAACATTGTCTGATACATTTTTATCCGCATTTATTAAATATAAATTATCGAAGTACTGTATTGCTAACTGAAAGTTATCCTGCTGATAAGCAAATACACCTGCCATATAGTCTTTACTATTAAATTCTTGAATTAATTTTTTAGATTGCTTCTTTTTATTTGATTTTAAAATAATAGGAGAATCTAAATGATCTTTTATTGGCTCTATCAAAGATACTGCTGGCTCAACTTCAATGTTTCCTATGGGTTCATTTTCCGCATTTGGCTCTTTATCAATGTCTGCAATCATATTTTTTAACAATATATTTTCTTGTTGTAAATCAAACAGTTTTTCTTGGAATGAACTTTCTAATTTTGCAATTCGATTATTTATCCGCTCAAGACTTGCTAACATTTCTGAAGACGCAGCCATATAAATTGATCCGCTCTTAGCCTTCTTTACTTGAAAATTAATTTCTTCACTAGGGGACTCAACCACTCTATTATATTCTTCTTCTCCAGTAGAAGGCTCAATAACGATACCCAAGTCAAGAAAAAATACCTCTGAAATTGTAGCGCTTGATTGAGCAGAAATAGGATCAAACAAAAAAAGAATAATTAGTATTCGAAAGAAAAGCACAGCTATTCGTATTCCTCCCAATCTATAACATACGAGTATCCTATAAATGAGCCAAACGCATGTGGAACATATAATTCAAAAGCTCCTACAGCTCCTGGGAGTAAAGTCGCATCTGTTGTAATACCTGAGTCAAATGTATGGTATGTCCCCCTGGCAAAAGTAGTGAGCGTTTTTGTTTCGCCGCTCCAATTTTTACGAAAAACAAAATCCATTTTTACAAAATCTGCACGACGCCCTCCAATGTTTTTTACTTCTCCAGTGAAAATTGTGTTTCCTTGATTATCTTTCTTTTCTGTTATATTGCCCACTAAAACACAATTGGCTGCATACTTTCTACCCGCACTTCGATCCAATGGATCAGCAGAAGTATATTTTGGTTCCGATAAACGTGGCATGGGGGGTGGAGAATAACTATCGCGCACTTGTTCAGGGACATATTCCTGGGTGTCTTCTGTTATAACATTATCGATCACACGGACAACATTATCACGCTTAATAATAAGATAGCCAACAAGGGTTTCCACCTTAAGCTCAGACTCATCTTGATAAACAATCTTACCAAAGACCGTACTCCCATTCTTCATAATAATCTCTTTTGAATAAATAGCTAATGGATTTACCCACATTTTACTTAACGACTTTAGATTTTCTAGCTCTGAACTAAGATGCTTAACCTCTGCAGAAAGTTTTTTTATTTCAAAACTAAGTTCATTCATAATATAGGTTGAACCAGCATCTGAAGGCTCTTCTTCTGCCACAGATTCAGGCACTAAAGGGCCATCATTAATTGGGGGAGCTACTGCAGCTACGCGCGGTTTTGTATTTTGATTATTAGATGGGGCTTCTTCTTTGACTACATTAGCTGGAGTAGTTTGCTTCAATGCAACTTGTAGATCTTTAATATCATCTTCAGCTACTGTAACTGGAACACTTGCTTTACCAAGCTCCCCACCATCTACACGAACAAAGTACTTTCCAGATAAAACTTTTTTGAATTTGAATTTTCCACTCCCCTTTGCTGTAGCGCTCTGCACTTCAAGTTCACTATTATCTAATAATAAAACAGTTACTTTTCCGGCTTTATCTCCATTGCTATCAAATACTTGCCCAGAAATATCATAATCTTTAGCCTCGATAAAGCCAAAAATTAAGAGATATGATACAGCTAGAAGAATGCTATTTTTTGGTCTGCGGATTGTCATGCCAATATTCCTCGGTTTTAATTAACAAAAGCAATCATAACATAGTTAAGTCTTAATCATGCTTTTTTCTTCCTAATAATTGATTCCCACCGAAGGTAAATATATTACAGTAAACCCATGCTATCAATAGAAGATGTTAATTAATTGATTAAAATAATATTTCGTATATTTAACAAAAATAATTCTAATACCGCCTTATTAATCAACATGGCCAATTATTTCCAGAAACTATCAAAGGTTTTTTTGTTCTTAAAAGCTGCTTTTTTTGAGGCTTGCGCATCTAAACGTAATTGTTCCGGTAATATTTTATTTAACGAATCTTCATAAGCTTCGATAATTAAATCATGATCTTTATTGTCTTTTTTCTCATAAGACTTAGCTATCCAATAGCTTGCAACGCCATCTTCTTGGTTAACCATTGATGCTTTTGAAAAAAGCTCTATGGCATCCCACAGGGCTGTTTTACTTCCTTTCTTGTATAATAATAACCCCTCAAGCACCAATAGTTCATATCTAGCAGTATTATTTTTTGGATCGATCGCCAAAACTTTTTTGTACTCTTTTATAGCGTTTGCTCGGTTGCCTGAAGCTTCTGATTTTCTCGCAATATTGATGTGGGCCGTTGATAGAATAGATACAAACTCAGGGCGCCTTTCTTTACTTAGCGCAAGTAAGGAATCTTGTTTTGATACAACTTTCTCTGGTTCTGTAATAGATAGTTTTTTTAGGCTCGGCTTAGTTGGGGCACAACTATTTAATATTATTAAAAGGCAAAATGCGCTTAGAAAAAAACTAGGTATTTTTGAAATACAGAAATTATCCTTCATAAAAGAACAAGTTTTTGTTATCATAATATGTTTCATATAAATCATCCATGGAATCTATAACATAGTATCTGTCTTGAATATTACTAAAATCATATCTGGTCATAATTATTTCTTCCATATCAAAGGGGACAAACCTTGATCTGTTGGAATCTCCTTTAGCACATTGAATAATATTATTTGTTTCATCATATGATGATATTATCCCAGCACCATATATTTCATAATCTATATCATTTTTGATTACGCGGTAATTATCTGTGTCTCCGCTGTTTTTAACAATGCCAAATTCATACGTCCACCATGCGAAATTCTGCAATCGCTTTAAATTATGCGCTACTAATTCTGGACCGAGTTTTCTATTATCAAGAATTATTTCATGCCCTAGGATTCCTACATCTGCTAAAAAGTCTGCATATTCTTTATTCATTAAAAAAGGCACGTGTGCTTGAATATCGTGAAAAATGTCTGGTTCCGGTGTATAGCCTTGATCGTTTTGTATTTTACGGTCGCTATATTTTTTATCAAATCTTGGTGATTTTCTAATAATATCTGTTACGGGAAATTTTCGTTGGGCATTAACTTCAAAAAATAATTCTTCATCTAAAAACCCTGCAACTGGGAACAAAGACCATCCCGTGGTATTCTCAATAATTGGTGAGATAGAATTAAAATCTGGAAAACGATCCCTTGGGATTGGTAAAGATTTTATTCCAAGTAAATACTCTTTTGATGCATATTGATTTAATATTAATTCTAATCTAATATATAAGTCTGACCAAATTTTATTTTCAAGTTTAGTAATTAAAGAATATTTCTGATCAATTTGATAATTATCATCCTTCCCAAAAATATAAATACCTTCAACTGTCTGTTCTCTAAGATTACTAAACAAGTAATCATATTTTTCATTATCTACAACCAAAAGATTGCTTACCCCCTATAAACATCAATTTTACCTTAACCAAATATAAGTAATTGCACTATTTCTTCGGCCAAAATCTTTGTCATCTGGCAATCCGCAATCAGATCTCATATCCATTGATTCTTTGTCAAACATATCATAATTCTCACCAAAAATTACAGCCTTAAAGCGCCCTCTTTGTTCTTTTAACCATTCGCGGACTGCATTCTTTAACGCTCCTGTTCCGTGCCCGTGGATAATTTTAATTGCTCTTGATTCTCCTTGAAAGATAAGGATACTTACTTCAGCCTCTAAAACAGACATTGCTTTATCAAGAGCAAAGTTTTTATGTCCAATATCGATTGTAGTTAACAAAATATAATTTTTTTATAATTATGAATTTGTAATAATAAATAATTACAATATAATAAAAAGAACTTTATTAAATATCTTAGTTATAATTTTATTATCATTAATATAATTAAGGAAAATCATTATGAGAAAAATTTTATTGGGAAAAACAGAGCAAGAGGTATCTATAATTAGCCTTGGAACATGGTCTTATGGTGGATCAAATAAACAAGGGAAAATATCTGTTGGATGGGAAGGGCAACTAGAAAATGATTCAATTAATGCTCTTAAGCTTTGTTATCAGTCTGGAATTAATCACTGGGATACAGCAGATGTATACGGAGATGGAAGATCAGAAAAAATTATTGGAACTCTTTGGGGTGAAATACCTAGAAGCGAAATCTTTGTAGCAACAAAAGTAGGCTGGGATATGGGAAGCCATGATCATTACTATCATCCAGCACACATGAGAAAACAGATGGAAAAATCTTTGATTAATTTACAAACTGACTATGTGGATCTTTTATATTTACACCACTGTAATTTTGGAAAGAATGGTGAATTTTTTGATGATGCAGTTGACACAATACGTCGTTTCCAAGATGAGGGAAAGACTAGATTTCTCGGGTTGTCTGATTGGGATCTGTATAAAATAATGAAATATATAGATAAAGTAAACCCTGACGTTGTTCAACCCTATCGTAACGTTATGGATGATAATTATCTATCATCTGGATTAAAAAACTGGATAGATATAAATAATGCGGGTGTGTGTTTTTTTTCACCTATTAAACATGGGCTATTAACAGGAAAATATAATGAACCTGTAAAATTCGGAGATGGTGATTTTCGATCTAATATAAATGACTTTAATGATAATACAATAATAAGAAAAATGCAGAAAAATAAAACTTTATTAGAAGACAGGTTTTCTGAGCATCCTAATCCGGTAATGAAAGGGCTCATTGATTCTCTTTTGTTTGACTCTCCCACTGGATGTGTTTTGATTGGCCAAAGAAATATTGATCAAGTAAACGTCGCTGCAACATTAGGCTCAGCGTTATCAGAAGAAGATGTAGATTGGGTAAAATCACTATATAATAATCTTTAATAGCAAGAACTCTAGGTAAATGAATATTATTAAATATCTAAATTATAAAACATCATTTTATATAATCTTGTTACTTGCCTAAATAATTTAACCGCGTAATGCATCAAAAAATAGACCTGGCAAATGGAGTGGGCTTGGTTTCGCTTGAAAATAAGTAAACCTCCTAGAAACATTGTGGGCTTGTTTATTTGTTACAAACCACGGCGGCTTTGGAAACATGTGAAGCTCGCCTTTTAATAAATTTCTTGGGAATGGAGAAAATGGGGCATAAACAACTGTTTTTTCAGGCCTATCAAACAATCTCGTGTTATGAACTACACCATTTCCACTTTGAATATCTTCTATTGAATGTCCTGGGAAAGCCCCCCATGTACATTCAGAAGTTAAAAAAGCTAGCGCGCACCATGTGTTTACTCCAATTGAACCATATTTAAGTGCTGAAATTATATTTTCCCAATGGGGGCCTAGTTGTTTAATTGTTTTTGGATGTATTATGATATTTGCTCCAAGCGTACCCCAGAGCTTTTCATTACAAAATTTCATTGCATTGACAAGATAGTCTCCTGGATTATCACCAGGTAGCGATGTTTGAGCAAGCGCACCTACAAAAACTTCATTTTGAAACAAATATTCGTCGTTACTTTTATGATCTAAGCCAGTAACAAATAATCGAGAAAGCTTTTCATTCTCATCTAAGTATTCACAGTTGTCATAATTGTTTTTGATACTATTATGTCTATCTTCTGAACCTGGATAATATGGATCTCTTGCAGTAGTTTTTGAAATCGTTGATTTTACTTCAGCAAGTAAATCATTTGATTTATCCCATGATTCCGGCAATATCAAAACTTGGCCAGCAACACAATTGAAACTAGCATTGTGAAGTTTTTGGGTGGCAATATTCTCAGCTTGGTATTTTATATCTGCTGTTGACCAAGGACCCGGCACAACAATAATTGGCGTCACACAACCAAGCTCAGCTGTTATCGATTTGTTAATTTTCTTTTTTCCACTCTGCTTTCTTTCAAGGCCCTCTTTACCAGTACCAAACACTATAGAATCATACGTTTTAGCTCCACCAGTAATATGAATATGATCTACTCCTTCATGGTTACATAAATATTTACCAACATCTGCTCCACCAGATACTATTTGAATATAGCCTGCAGATATAAAATCCTCAAAAATCTTATCAAAAATTTCCTTTAGGTAATTATTTACAGGGTGAACTTTCAATAAAGAAACCGACTGATGCGCAAACAATCTATCTAAAACATCTAATGGCGGAATGGATGACACATTTCCACCGCCTAGAACCAATGATACATGACCATTTTTTGAATTTGATTTATAGATTTGCGCAATATGATCATTGAAGTTGTTTTCATTTACGCTTTTTTGCATCCATACTTCTGCTTTAATTCCGCTTAATAATAAACGATGGTAGATATTGTAAGGGAAAATATTAGCCACTACTCGACCGTCTGGTCGCGATCTAATTTTTCCAATGGGGGGGTTCTCTCCATTATTTAAAGCTTTTAAAGTTCCAATCATGCTCTCCACTCCATATATAAGAGCCCATGGTCCTGATGTCCATTCTTCACCTGAGAGCGGTGAATCATTAGAGATAGATTTTGCCTGATTTGCTGCCTCTGCCCAATCTTGTGCAACTTCAACCGTTTTAGCTGTTATAGATTGAAATAAAGGTATTTTTTCAGATATTGAAAGATTTGCCCAGCTGTCTTTATTGGTCTTTAATAAACCGATTGCCTTATCTAAAACTAAATTATCCAAAATAAACGATCCTTATCATTAAAATCTTATTTCAAATACAACATTTTCCTAGTTTTAAAATACTTTTCAGAAGTCAATCGGTAAAAATATACTCCACTAGGAATAGAATTATGATAAGAATTCGTTGCATCCCATCGGATTGTGTGTGTTCCAGGTTGTGTTATCCCCTCATAAATATTATTGATTAATTTCCCATGCAAATCAAAAATTTCTATTCTAACCATTTGCTTTATTGGTGTCGAGAAAGAAATTGATGTTATTGGATTGAATGGATTGGGGTAGTTTTGTGATAAGCTAAAATCAATTGGAATATTTTTTTCTTTATCATTTGATAAAATAACGAAACTGGTATCTACCAACAGATGGATATCATCAATATACCATCCGCTTGAGGTCCCAGAAGCATCTGTTGAAATATGAAATCTCAGATATACTCCGGAATCAATATAATCCGTAACATCTATTTTTACAGTATCAACAAAATTAATCCCTGTTATAGAATAAACAGAGTTCCATATATTTCCATCTTCCGATATTTGGATTGTTCCAATATCATTTTCCCTTAAAAAACTCCCTGTCCAAAATTGTAAATAGGCAGAATTATAATCTGATAAATCAAATGGCTCTAATAAAGTAAGGTAGTCCGATTTATTATTTTCATAGTTAGCGTTTGGAGAATCATTCATTCCATATTTTACAGCAGAATTTACATAAAATAACCCCCAATTCTGTCCCGTGTTCCACTGTCCAATGTTTTCTTCATCCCACCCTGTAAGAATTGTTTTATTTACGATCTGAAAGCTTGAAGTATCCGAAAATCCAAAATTTCCGCTTGAGGAATTATCCTTAGCAATTGCAAAATAATAAATTTTATCATTTCCTGAAAGATTTTCCCATTCGATTACTCCTTGCCAAAAATAACCATCTGGGTTCATGGATGTATTATAGATTTGGTCTGGATTAAATGAGTAATACCAGTACAAAGCAACGCTATCTACCCCTATGTTATCATTTGCTAATACGGAAACGAGCGCAGTTCCTGATCTATCAATAATATTGGGCAATCTTTCAAGGTCATGTACCGTAGGCGCAATAATATCTCTTCCAATATTAAATTGAAATACTTCATCCGTATTAAGCGGGTTTGTCCAGTTATAATAATTATTAGTAACAGAAAAATAGTATTCAACTAATACAGATTCATCTGGTGATGGAACATTATAATAAAAACCATCTGTTGTATCATTCATATCGACCGTGTTGTATTCTCCTCCATTGAACCTATAATGCAAAAATGGACCATTAAAACCATGCGCGTTATTGAAAATGTTTACATGAAAATAAATGTTTGAAGTTGAATCTTCTGTATCAATTAATGGCGTGTGGTTGATAAAATTTAAATAATCAAGCGTTCTCTCTAAAAAAATAGTTTGGTGTTCATTTACATCATCAGGAGCAATAGAATTTACGGTACTTCCAAATGTTTCAAGGCCCGTACCAGTATATACTAACCTATATTCACCTTTATAACTCAAACCCATATTTAATTCATTACTATATTTGAAAATCAGTTCGGCATCATCGTGCGGATAAAAATAATCAGGGTATTGGTTTGAGGGTGGATACCCTGGTTGATATATATCAAAGCTTAACCCATCTGATATTGGGTCTCCTGGTATACCTTGCGCTGATGAAACTCCAGCATCGTCCCCTCCCCAATCTGCATGTAAATAATTATTAAAAAATGCAGTTTGAGATGAGTCTCCTGGATTTTCATTCAAGTCCCAACCTAAGTCCTGTCCTGATAAATATAAGTTCCCTCCGTTGTCTAGGTATTCCGTTAACGCTAACCTATCTTCAAAATTTAGAGAAGGGAATGCCCACTCTGTAAACCAAATAATAATCGGGCTATTTTGCACCATTTCATATGTTAAAGGACCGTTCATTCTATCCCAAACAGAATAAGGTATGCCAATATTATCTAGAATGGTAGAATAAAACTTATCGATTTGACCTCCGTTATCATCATCAACTATTAATATAGGTGTTATCCCAATATTTATAGAAAGTTCGAAAGAATTTAAATTTTGCCCATCTTGCTGTATGCTAATATTGAATACTGCTATACCAGGACCTGCAGAATCAGAAATAGATATAGAAAAAGCCTGGTCTAAATTGATGGTGTCCTCTGGTGCAACACTTTGATTTAATTCAGCATCATCAATAACATTTAATCTACTATCAGAAGTTGAAAGATATATATCTACATTATCTGACCCCACAATTGAATAATTATATAAAGAGATATCAATATCAATAGTTTCTCCTGGATCAAATGAACCATCGCCATTTCCATTCGAGGCATCACTAGCAGAAAACTGTATATTTTTCATTCTTACTGGGATAGAATTAAATTGATTATTGCTAAATGACACTGCATTATGGGCATTTACACGTCCACTGCCTAATAACAAAAAGTATTCTGAATTGATATTATAAATATTATCAGCTGTTGCCGATAGTCTAATCGCTAATTCGCTAGCAGTAAGATCCGGAAATTGTGATTTAATCAATCCAGCTATTCCAGCGGCAACGGGTGATGCCATTGAGGTTCCAGAAAATGATGCATATTGATTGTCTGGAACGGATGATCGAATACCAGACCCTGGAGAAGAAATATCAACCGATAAATGATATGTTGAAAAACTAGATTTATAATCTCCTGTTGTCGTTGATGCAACGCTTAGTACAGTCGGATATGCAGCTGGATAATTTGCCTCATCTTCATTGCTGTTACCTGCGGACGTTAGGGACAACGTACCTAACTCGTAAGCATATGAAAATGCATCACGAAAATAATTGCTATAACCTCCTCCGCCGTAACTATTGTTTGTTAAATCTGCACCCATGTCTGCAGCGTAAATAATTGCTGCTGCATTATCTCCTGACAATGAACCATTGCTATCATTTGAAAATTTTAGTGGTAATATCTTACACTTCCATCCTGGAGCTGCAACGCCCATGCCATTATTTGTTACGGCGGAAGCACAACCTGCAACGTGTGTTCCATGATCTTGGCTAGCTATCACCGGATTGGGATCATTATCATTTTCTGCAAAATCCCAGCCATGTATGTCATCAACATAACCATTAAGATCGTCATCTATCCCTTCCGTTCCATGATATTCGACCCAATTAGTAAAAATATTATTTGCTAGATCTTCGTGATCTAAATCTATAGCGTCATCCACAATTGCTATGACCACATTAGTATCTCCAGTGGTCACGCTCCATGCTTGACTTGCATCAATTACAGGGAGATGCCATTGGCTAGAATAATAAGGATCATTTGGAATGGTTGTCTCAAATTGAATAAATCTTGGTTCAGAATAAAGAACATGATTTAAATCTTTAAATTTTTCTGCTACCTCATCAGGAGAAATATTATCGGAATATTGCACTCTATATATCCGGTTTATATCAGGAAGACGGGGGTCTAGGTTTTTTTTAAAAGGGACCACGGAACTAATATCTTCTACAGAAATCTTTGATAAAATAATATCAATTTCTATTATCCCTGAATTTAAAGAACCTGGTGGGATAATTTTTGTATCGGGTGACAGCTTAATTATAAATTCACTAGGTACAAATTCAGGTTGGTATATATTTTTTGCACTTATCGGTATAAATAACATCAATATAGTAAAAATAATCTGGGCTTTTTTTATCATTCTAACTATTCCTATTTTTGTAACGCAGCTTGTGCTGCCGCTAATCTTGCTATTGGAACCCGATAGGGCGAACAACTAACATAGTCCAGACCGTTATTATTGCAAAAACTAATGCTTTCTGGATCTCCACCATGTTCTCCACATATACCAATTTTTAAATCATTTCGAACTGCTCTCCCTTTTTCCACACCCATTTTTACAAGTTGTCCAACTCCAGTTTGATCTAGACTTTGGAATGGATCATGATCTAAAATCCCTTTTTCAATATATTCGGGTAAGAACCCCCCTATATCATCCCGACTAAAACCATAAGTTGTTTGAGTTAAATCATTTGTTCCAAAACTAAAAAACTCTGCTTTATCTGCAATTTCATTTGCTGTAAGAGCTGCTCTGGGTAATTCAATCATAGTCCCAACTAAATAAGAGAAATTTTTTCCTGATTCTAATTTTACTTCTTCTGCTACTTTTCGCACAAGCTCCTCCTGATGTTCATACTCTTTATACGTACCAACCAATGGAATCATTACTTCAGGAGAAACTTCTATATTCTCTTTCAACAATTCTGCTGTTGCTTCAAATATTGCACGAGATTGCATTTCTGTTATTTCTGGATAAGCAATTCCTAAACGACACCCGCGATGCCCTAGCATAGGATTTAATTCTTCAAGCCCTCTGATTCTATTTTCTAAATCCTCTAAAGGTATATTTAATTTATTTCCTAATTCTGTTTTCTGCTGATCATTTAAAGTCATGAACTCGTGAAGGGGCGGGTCTAATAATCGGATGGTTACAGGATAAGGTGACATTGCTTGTAAAATTCCTTTAAAATCTTCTCTTTGAAATGGTAATAATTTCATAATTGCACTTCGACGCTTTGAAAGATCTGTAGCTATAATCATTTCCCTTACTGCAAGAATCCTTTCCGGGTCAAAAAACATATGTTCAGTTCGACAAAGACCAATGCCTTTTGCTCCAAATTCTCGAGCCTGCTTTGCATCTTCAGGACTTTCTGCGTTGGCTCTAATACCAAGTCTTTTAGTGCTATCTGTCATTTCCATTAATATCCCATAAAATTCATTAGAACTCAAATCTGGCTCAATAAGGCTTAATTCACCTTTATATATTTTTCCCGTTGATCCATTTAGGGTTAACCAGTCTCCTTCTTTTATAATTTCGTCATTAACAATCATTTGATTATCTGCATAATTTATTTGCAAAGAGGAACATCCAACGATACAACATTTCCCCCACCCTCGCGCAACTAAGGCCGCATGAGAAGTCATGCCCCCTTTGGATGTCAAAATTGCTTTTGCAACATGCATTCCATGAACATCTTCTGGAGATGTTTCATTACGAACTAAAATAACATCTCGTCCTTTTTTTGCCCATTGCTCAGCAACATCTGCTGAAAATACTACTTGACCAACGCCTCCGCCGGGGCCTGCAGGCAAACCCTTCGCCAATAGTTCTCCTTCTTCTTCTGAAATAGGGTCTAACATTGAATGCATAATTTCGTCAAGTTGATTTGGGGAAACGCGCAAAATAGCTTCATCACTCGAAATAAGATTTTCTGATTTCATATCACAGGCTATTCGGATAGCTGCCGCCCCATTTCGCTTACCTACTCTAGTTTGCAGCATCCACAACTTTCCATTTTGAATTGTAAACTCAATATCTTGCATGTCGCGATAATGTTTTTCTAATTTTAATCTTATCGAGTCTAATTGACTATAAACATCCGGCATCGACTCATCTAACCCGGGAAGCTTTTTTGTTTCCGCTGTTTTAGTGCTACTATTTAAAGGATATGGTGTTCTTAACCCGGCAACTACATCTTCCCCCTGTGCATTCATAAGCCATTCTCCGTAAAACACGTTTTCACCCGTTGCAGGGTTCCTAGTAAATGCTACCCCTGTTGCAGAATTATCTCCCATGTTTCCGAAAACCATTGTTTGTACGTTAACTGCTGTTCCCCATTCATTTGGTATTTTTTCTATTTTTCTATAATTAATTGCTCTCTTACCAGACCATGATTTAAAAACAGCTGATATACCCCCCCAAAGCTGAGCATATGGATCGTCTGGGAAATCGCTCCCAAGACTTTCTTTTACCTTCGCTTTAAATTTACTGCAGAGATTTTTTAAATCATCAGCTGTTAACTCTGTGTCATCTGTTACACCTCGATCTTTTTTCATTTTATCCATAATTTCTTCTAATAATTCTCGTATCCCCTGTCCAGACTGTGGTTCTAATCCCTCTGATTTCTCCATAACAACATCCGAATACATTGTAATCAATCGACGGTACGCATCATAAACGAATCTTGGGTTATCAGTTTTTTTAATTAATCCAGGAATCGTTTTTTCAGTTAGGCCTACATTTAGCACAGTTTCCATCATTCCAGGCATTGACTGTCTTGCGCCAGACCTAATGGAGACTAAAAGCGGATTTTCCATATCACCAAAATTTTGATTCATAATCATTTCAACTTTTTTAATTGCTTCTTTAACTTCTTGCTCTAGTTGATTTGGGTAAACCCCATCTGCTAAATAGTCCATACATAAATTGGTTGTAAGCGTAAAGCCGGGGGGGACTGGTATGGTTAGATTTGTCATTTCTGCAAGATTGGCGCCCTTACCACCAAGCATATTTTTATCGTCAGCTGTACCATCAGCCTTACCATCTCCAAAGAAAAATACATATTTCATTTAATAATCCTATTCTATTATTCTACTTTTTGAACAAATACAAAATTTGTTGTTCCTGCTATCCCAATCGGGACACCTCCAGTAACAACATATTTATCTCCCTTGTTCAGTATATTATTATCATCTATAAATTTTGTAGATACACTTGGTATATCATCTGTGTTTGAATATTCATTAATAATTTTAGATGATACTCCCCATATAATTGATAGCTGGCGATACGTTTTTTCCACAGGAGTTAAAGCAATAATGCTAGCAGATGGTTTATATCTTGCAATCATCCTAGCCGTACTACCGCTGTGAGTAAGAGATAAAATAATATTAATGTTCATATCGTTTGCTATCTGACAAGTTGCATGACTTATTGCGTCAGCTGTATGATGCTCATGCCCTATTGGTTGCAATATGTTACTGTAATCAATA
This sequence comes from bacterium, assembly GCA_004321715.1. Taxonomy (GTDB): domain Bacteria; phylum Fidelibacterota; class Marinisomatia; order Marinisomatales; family TCS55. The sequence continues at coordinate 21,615 of SGYN01000003.1, forward strand.
GTCTTTTCAGTTTCAACTATAACTTGATTTAAAACCTCTACTACTTTATCGGGGAATTTCCCTACTGCAGTTTCTCCTGTTACCAATAAAGCATCTGTACCATCAAAAATTGCGTTTGCAATATCGCTTATTTCAGCTCGGGTAGGCGTTGGAGATTCAACCATGGTTTCTAACAGTTGAGTTGCAATTATTACTGGCTTGCCCGATTTGTTTGCCATGGAAATAATTTTTTTCTGTATTAATGGGACTTGCTCCTGGGGTATCTCTACACCTAAGTCTCCACGCGCTACCATAACGCCATCAAAAGTATCTATTATTTCATCAAGATGATCCAAAGCTTCCCATTTTTCAATTTTTGCTATAATAGGAATTGAAGTTCCTTTGTCTTTTAATGCTGCAGTTACAATTTCTTTATCCTTCGGAGAACGAACAAATGAGAGAGCAATCCAATCTGCCTCTTCTTCAATTGCTAATGATAAATCTATATGATCTTGTTCTGTTAAGGGTGGCATGTCAATTGCGATACCTGGAAAATTAACCCCCTTCCCTTTTTCCACTATTCCACCAATTAATGTTTTCACTTGAACTGAATGTGGATTAATTTTTTTGAGCACCTCAAGCTGGATACGTCCATCATTAATTAAAATTTTCGCTCCTTTAGAAATTTTTCCAAATGTAAAGCCAGATGAAACTGTGATTTGTTCTTCATCTTGATCTTCTTCATTTCCAATAATTATTTTATCATTTTCATTTAGAATTAATCTATTTTTAACGCTTTTTATCCTGATCTTTGGTCCAGCTAAATCTACTAGTATTGTTGGTCGTTGACCCCCATCTGAAGGCATTTCTTTTAATTGTTTAAAAAGAGATTTTTTATCATCAATAGAACCATGCGACATATTAATCCGGAAAGCATTTACCCCTAAATCAACCATTTTTTTCAGCATAGCTTGGTTTGAACACGCCGGTCCAATGGTTGCAAGTATCTTTGTTTTATTGGGTACCATAAAATTAATTTACTGAAAAAGGTGCGGCTAATTTAAATGGTTTGATTATAACATCAAATTTCTGACCATTGTCTCTTATCATGTGAAACTTTCCATGCATTACTCCAAACTCTGTGCGTAAAGGACAAAAGCTAGTATAATCAAAGGATTCTCCTTTTTCTAAACGCGGCTGTTGTCCTATGACACCAGGGCCTCGAACCTCCTCCACGTTACCTTTTGCATCTGTAATATTCCAATATCTGCTTAATAATTTTGCAGGAAGCTCGCCTTTGTTTTGAATGGTAATACGATAGGAAAAAAAGAATCTCTTTCTTAATGGATTGGAACGCTCAGATATATATTCTGAATGAACAATTATTCTAATTCCACCATATTCTTTTTTAGACATTAATTAATGTAATAATATTGATTTATATTTTACCTTGAACATATAGAATCTAATATTTATTAAGATCAGTATTTAATTATATAAATAACAGAATAAAAAATGAGAGAACTTCTTAAAAAGATTACTGTCGCTATAATTATTTTACTTAGCGGTATAACAATCATTACCAAATCAAATAAAGAAAAAGTTGATCCCGGATCTGCAGAGATTTTGACATTTGAAATACTTGAGCATATTAAATACTTATCTTCAAACAAGCTAGAGGGAAGGGCTCCTGGGTCGGTAGGTTCAAAAAAAGCAATTAAATACATAAGCAAACATTGGCAAGCACAGGGGGTTTCTTCAGCAGGAACAAAAAAATATGAACAATCATTTTCGTATATAAATGAAGTGTCTCTTGGAAATAGAAATATATTACGGGTTCGAAATTCAAAATCTAGATATAAAATAAAAAGGGACTTTATTCCAATGGGATGGTCCGGAAATGGAAGTATTGATGAAAAAGTTATCTTTGTTGGTTATGGATTTGATATAAATAATGATAGTTTATCATGGAATGACTATATAAATGTTAATGTAAAAAATAAGTGGGTGTTAATATTGTTAGATGGCCCCGACGGAAACAGTCCGCACTCACCATACGGACATCATAAAAAATTATATAATAAAGTCATCACTGCGCGTGATCACGGAGCTCGTGGAGTATTGTTTGTAAAGCGCGTTGAAAACGAAAATAAAAAACTAGAACCGTTAGTTTATAGACAGAGTGCTTCTTCAGCGGGTTTACCAATAATTCAAATAACGCATGAGATAGCTAATGATATAATTAATGACAATAATAATATCATAACAAATTTGATTTCCACAATTGATAAGAAACTAACCTCCCTATCTTTTGAATTAGAAAGAAAAGTTTCTGCAAATGTAAATCTGAAATTTGAAAAAGAAATAGCAACTAATGTTATTGGGTTTATTGAAGGTTCTGACCCAATATTAAATAAAGAATACATAATTATTGGGGCGCATTATGATCATCTAGGTTATGGCGGGCATATGTCAGGTTCTTTAAACCCAGATACGCTTCAAATACACAATGGTGCAGATGATAACGCATCGGGTACCGCAGGTATTCTTGAACTAACTCATAAATTAGCAATGAATAAAAAGTTATTAGGTAGAAGTATAATTGCTATATGCTTTGATGCTGAGGAGAAAGGGTTGCTTGGATCAAAGTTTTATTCGCAACACCCAACAAAAGATTTAAAACAAACTATTGCTATGATAAATATGGATATGATTGGGAGATTAAATGAAAAGCCAATAACTATTGGTGGTATTGGAAGCGCAAAACTCTTTAGTGAAACTATTGATGATATAAAACAAAACCATACGCTAAAGATTGATAAAGATATGGGTGGAGTCGATTTTGGACGCAGTGATCATGCAAGCTTTTATAGAGAAGATATCCCTGTGCTGTTTCTCTTTACAGGGGCTCATCAGGATTATCACAAGCCATCTGACGATTGGGATAAAATTGATTACCAAGGTGAAAAAGACATTTTAAATTTTGTTTATGATTTAATTATTCGTTTATCAACGCATAAAGAAAAGCCTGTATTTACTGAAGTCACAAACGATAGTGTCGATAACCAATCTCCTTCATTTAATGTTACACTGGGCATAATTCCTTCTTATAGCAGCCAAAAGGTTGGAATGGAGATTGATGGGGTTTCAAGACAAAATGGTCCTGCAGATAAAGCCGGGATGAAAAAAGGTGATGTTATTGTTGAAATAAATGCAAAAAAAATAAGAAATATTTATGATTATATGGCGAGATTAGCAGAATTAAATGTTGGTGATGAAATAGTGGTAAAAATAATTAGAAATAAAATAGAAATGGAATTGAATCTTAAACTATAGTTTATTATTAAATACTCCATCTTTTATTTCTGTTCTTAATTCCATAATAACCCCGACATAATTATTTGATCTATTATAAGCAAAAACCGATTTCCAGGCATTTGAATTTTTTGAATAATCATTTGTATTCGACTTGTAACCATTCTTTAATAAATAATTAGCTACGCTTCCCAGCACATCTGGCCATTTATCATGATGCCGAATATTGTCTCCATCAAAATCAATCGCATAATAATTAAAACTTGATGGAATAAATTGACCAAAACCAAATGCGCCTGCATATGACCCTTTGATTGAATGTGGATTAGTTTTATTTCTGTAACATAAAACTAGAAACTCTGATAGTTCTTTTGCTGCCCACTTCTCTTTTCTAGGTAATTGATGAATCAGCGTATATAAGGCATTAAAAACAGTATATTGTCCGGAGTGTTTACCATAATTACTCTCAACCCCAACGAGACTAACTAAAAGAAATTTATCAACCTTAAGGCTGTCTGATACTTGATTAATTAAATCTTTTTTATCTTGATAAAACTTTATACCTCCTTTAATTCTTTTTTCAGTAATGAATATTTTTCTGTATTGCTCCCATTTTTTTTTCTCATAAGGATTATTGAAAGAACTAATAATCTTGGGGTGAATTTTTATTTCTGAATTCATAAATGTATTAATTACATATTGTTTTGGTATATCTTTTTTATCTAGATGGCTCCAGACCGCTTGAAAGGCAGGGTCCTTTAATGGCGTATCTAATTGAGCTTTTGCATCACCAATTAGAAACATATATAAAAGTAAATTCAATATAATTGAGAACATATTAACCTAATTATTATAGTTGATTGTTTGTTTTAATCGCACATCTGTTGAAGAACTGCCAATTAATATTTCAAAATCACCTGGTTCTATTATTTAAATTTAATTGTAAATGAATTAATTTTCCTTGATTGTTTCTAACATATCATATTGAAACAATAATCGCCATGAGCTACGCATTTTATAAGATATTTCAAAATGTTGTGATCCCAGATATCCTCGAAGGTTTTTTGCCATAGCAATTTTTTTAAATGCGTCTGATCTAATCAATATAAGATCTAATAATTCTCCTTCACTAAGCATAGAAGTCGCCATATTAACCTCTGACATATTAAAATCAGATCCAATACGCTTGGTTGTTCCTAAAAAAATAGTGTCATTATCAGCAACAAAGCTTAAATGATTGGTAAACCCTGGGTATGATGAAGAAAAGAATGTCAAATCATAATAATTTGGATCACAATCAAGCAGATTTCCATCGCATGCTTTCGATACAGATAATTTTAATGTATATGGTGGAATATTTCTCTCTACTAGATAAAGATCTTTCGTTGTATAAGTCGTTTTGTTACTTACTTCATTATAATAAAAAGATAAAGGTTTGATTTTTAAGATTGAGGCACAACCCATAAATAGAAAAAATATGATTGAAATAATTGTTAGTGGGTCTATTTTATTAATCATAAAATAAAATTACTAAATTCCTCAGGCTTTTAGTACTTATTCATAATAAACAATTATATCATGAAACATATTAATATTACCATTGTTGCATTTATCTTTTGTATTTCATGCGAATCAACTCATCCCCAGATCGAAATATCTGGGTATACAATGGGAACCACCTATAATATTAAAATTATTTCGAATAATAGAGATGGGGATTATAAAATTGAGCTAAAAGAACAAATTGATTCAATTTTAATCAGTATAAATAATCAGATGTCTACCTATTTATTTAATAGCGAAATATCCACATTCAATAATAAAGAATCCAACTTGCCATTTCAAATTTCGGATGAATTCTCATATGTGATTGAACGTGCTTTACATTGGGCAAAAGAAACAGAGGGGGCGTTTGATATCACATTGGTTCCTTTATTATATCTCTGGGGTTTTGGCCCTGGACAAAAAGGTGGATTAAAAAATATGTTCCCTGATGAAAAGACTATTGAAAATAGAAAAATTCATATGGGTTATGATAAATTATTTATCAATAAAAACTATCTTGAAAAAACAGACCCTTTCATAAAAATTGATTTAAATGCTATAGCAAAAGGTTTTGGGGTCGATGCTATTTGCCAATTTCTTAGTTCAAAAGGAATGAATAATTATATGGTTGAAATTGGTGGAGAAGTACGCTGTTCAGGATATAACCGAAAAAAAAATCCTTGGATGATTGCTGTTGAAAATCCAGAAAATGATAATGAGTTAAACTGGGCGGTACCTCTAAATAATATGTCAATGGCCACTTCAGGTGATTATAGAAATTATTACGAAATTGATAACGAAAGATATTCACACGAAATTGATCCTAGATCCGGGTATCCGGCTCGGACTGACATAGCCTCTGCAACTGTTGTGACTTCACAATGTATTGATGCTGATGCTCTAGCAACAGCGTTAATTATATTAGGCATAGATAAAGCCATACAGCTGATAGAAGACACAAGTAATACAGAAGCTTTTTTAATTATTCGAAAAGATAAAGGCGTCTATGAAACAATTAGAAGTAGCGGAATGAAAATAAAAAAACTATAGTTCTCGAATTTTAATATTACGATACCAAACCTCTTCCCCATGGTGTTGAAGGCCTATATGACCTGTATTTTCTTTAGCAAACAATGGCATACTAGCAAATTTGCTATTTGCTATTAAACCCCTCACCTCCTCGCTACCATGCTCATAATTAAGAATTTTTGTTCCATTCAACCAATGCTCAACTTGGTTGCTTCTCACAATAATCCTTGCTTCATTAAACTCACCTACTTTTTTTGATACGTCTTGTATCGGCGCAATAAGATCGTATAACGCTCCCGCAGAAGTAACATTTCTTTTTCCATCATGGTGAGCTGTATTATCTAAAACCTGCATCTCTGGTGCGGTTTGCCAAATATAGTCGCCTTCTTCTGTAGCAAAGTAAAATATACCACTGTTGCCACTAGGTGAAACCTTCCATTCTAATACTAATTCAAAATCTTTGTATGTCTTTTTTGTTATAATATCAATCTTATTTCCACCAACAATTGTCTTCAATGTACTGTTTTTTAATGACCATCCATCAAAAGGGAAATCATTTTGCTTGAAACCTCGCCAATGTGAGACATCTTTTCCATCAAATAAAGTAGTCCAATTGTTTTGCTGGTTAGTACAATTCATAAATAAAAATAAAAAACAAAGTGTAGTTTTTTTCATAGATCTCCTTTAGATATAAATATAATAGTATTTATTTGGCTCCTGATTCTAATTCTTTAATTAAAATATTTTTGAATGATACTTTAGTATCCCAATCATGGTTTTGTATACCAATGTATCCTTCATCTGAAAAATCTTTCACCTTTCCTTTTGGAAATGCGTTCCAATCATTAACCAATTCTCCATTTAATGTTTTTAATAAGTTAGTATATCCTATTGTGTTTTGCTGTGCGCAAGCAAAAGCAAAAAGTATCAAGGTTATATATAGCTTATTCATCTATTTTTTGGATTCCACTCTCCCTTAGCAACTGATGGAACGTAAATGTCTAGATCAGCAGGCGGGAAAGCAATTGTCTTTCCTTGTTCTGCGCTCATGTATGCGGTCATTAATAATTCAGTTACATTCAATCCATCATCAAAATTTTCATCGGGTCTTTTACCAGCCAAAAAAGATTCAACCATGTGTCTATTTTCAGCGGTATAGCCATAAGCTTCAGCTTCATTGCTTACTACCGGCATTCCACCAGATTCAGCATTTTGCTTTTCAACTAAATCTTCACCAGCAGAACCAACAACTTCTCGACTAAAAAATACCTTTAGGTCAGGATCTAGCGTGTTGACAAACATAGAATATTCTGGGCCAAACAATTCCATACTTAATCGTAACCCCTCCCCAACAAAACACCATGATGTTGTCGTTTCTACAATCAGTTTTTCTCCATCTTCATCTAAATATTCAATTAGTGATCTTGCAAAATCTTCAGATGGTTTCTTTGAATAATCTGTTTTTCCGCCACTGTTTTTAGATAAAATGTCAGCATATTTTGGGCGTTGCCATTTTAAGCAATCTGTGTGTGCGCTGACGCTTATCGGTTTTATTGAATCTCTAGGTTTCCCTGGTTCAGTCAACATAAACCGTGCTTCTTCTACGGAATGACACATCATATCATTTAAAACACCGCCACCCTGTAATTCTCCTTCCCAAAACCATGGCATATGTGGTCCACTGTGTTCTTCGGCTGCACGGGCTAGGAAAGGCCTACCTGTAGTAGCCGCTCCACGAGCCCATATAATTTCTTTTCCTCTAGTTATAGATGGCGAAAACACCTGGTTTTCCAAGTAGCCATCTAACAAATCTACACTTTGAGTCAATTCCAAAACTTTTTTTGCTTCTGCAACATTTCTACCAAGTGGTTTTTCACATGTAACGCCGATTAATTCCCCTTTTCCACTTTTAATTGCATTAGCGATTTCTTCAAATGTATCAATCCTGGCAAAATTAGGGGAACAAACCCATAAAGCATTAATACTTGGGTCTTCTATCATCTCCGTTATAGTATCATATGCTTTGGCTGGACCCAGGCCTAGATTATTAGCTAGATCAGCTGTTTCTTCAGCTGATTGCTTTGTTTTTGACATTACACCAAGAACATCTACATCACGCACGCTTATTAGCGATTGAATATGAAACCGTGATATAAAGCCACCCCCAATGAATCCAATTCCTAAACGTTTACGATCCATATATTTTAAACCCCCTTTAAATCTTCCTCTGTCACTTTTGGATCATCTCGAAAGAATGCCAAAAATACAAATCCCATAATAATACATAATGTTGCTGGAACTAGGAAGAATTGCCACCAGATAGTTTCACCAGAGGGCGTCTTAAACGTATCCCAAACATATCCAGTAAACAATGTTCCAAGATAATTCCCCATTCCCCATGTCGCGAAGATAAACAAAGCTTGAGCTGAGGCGCGCATATCATCAGAAGCTTTTTTATTGGTGTAAATATTTCCTGTTACCATGAAAAATGCATAACCAATTCCATGCAACGAAAGCGCTGCAACGATTACCGGCAAACTCGGCACCATAAATAAAAGATATCGTAACGGCCATGCCATTATTCCAATAAACATTGTCCAGCGAATACCAATTTTCTTTATGGCTACATGTAATAGAAAAGTTAATACTAGAACCTCAGAAATTTGAGCAACCGTTTTGGTTGCTGTCAACCAAGCTTCAGTTGCTCCCATATCTAATAAGAACGGTCCCGTAGGAATATAATAGAATTGCATTTCCGTTGTCACCACAAATGCAACTAACATAAAAATTAAAAAATTTCTATCTTTTAGCATTCCAAAGGCTTTAATAAAAGCGAGAGGATCTTGTGAATCTTTGATAGGTTTTGTCTTAGGCAGTGAAAAGCTATACACCCCCATGATAGCAGAAACCGCAGCAGCAATTACAAGTAGATCACTCATATCAGTTAGGTTTTCAGTCTGCCAATTACTTCTGATAAAAGTAACAATCCAACCGATGGCAATCCAACCGATGGCACCCCAAACTCTAATCTTACCAAACTCTTCATCAGCATTTCCCAGATGTCGAAAGCAAATAGAGTTTGTTAAAACTAGCGTTGGTGCATAAAGAAGACAATGCCCCATCATATACCACCACATTGGAGCAAACTCTGTTTGAATAGCTGTTTGATAAAGAAGAAAAGCTCCTAAGATGTGAGCGATGCCAAGAAATTGCTGGGATTGCATTAAACGGTCAGCTACTTGTCCACCAATAAACGGTGCAAGAATACACGAAAGCCACATACAGCCATAAATTCCTGCAATCTCAGATCCAGAAAATCCAATTTTTTCTAGATGCGCACCTAAGGCAGTTGTCCAAGCCCCCCAGATAGCATATTGCAAAAACATCATGATGCCAAAACGTATTTTTAAGTTACCCATTTTAATTATCCTCCGTAAATATGGTTTTTAAACGATACGTTTTTTTATAGGGTCCCACTCAACTCTACGGCCCTGCAAATAAGACTCCGTAGCCATGTGGCAAGCCACCGCTTCTTCAAAACCTTCTTCAATATTACAGCGCGGTTGGCCGCCATTACGTACACAGTCTAACCAATCCGCTACGTGTAGATGCGTAGGGTCAACCCGTTTACCTTCTTTATAAGTATATACTAAGCCCTTTTGAGCAAAATATTTTGCTGTTGCAGAAGTTACTCCATCAACATCTTTCGATCCTGGAGAATATGCAAACATTGGGAGCGCAGTATTAATAATTCCATCAGCAATCTTTTGTTTATATCTTGTAGAATATGGATCGGGTGTAACTGTTAATCCGCTACCAACCTCCATTGTTGCATCATGACCCATAAACTTTTTACCACGATAATTACTATTGGTTAATGTCGCGCTATATATAACTGTCAAATTCCTATCAGGATATTCCAAGATAGTTTGAAAGTTATCAGGGACATCTCTTTCATGCTTGATAAGATCAGGAAAGTTTTCTTTTGTATAACGATAAATTCCGCCGGATGATGATGCGGTTTTAGGGATTCCAAGATCCATAATTTGATTTACTGCATCAAAATCGTGTGAAAACAAATCTCCCGATAAACCTGTTCCGTAATCATACCAGCAACGCCACCTAAAATATCTTTCTAGGTTAAAGGGAACTTTATTTGGCGCTGGTCCTTGCCAGCGGTCCCAATCTAATGATTTAGGGTTGGCAAAAAGATCCTTTGAAACATACTTTTGTCCATAATCTTCAATCGAATTCCACTGTATGGGATATACCCAGGCACCACCTGGAGAATTACGATTGGTTGTTATTTCTACGAGGGTAACAGGCCCAAGAATATCATTATCAATTATTTCTTTAGCTTTTTCATGGCTGGCAGCAGCTCGACTATGATGACCCAACTGTAATTTCATTTTACTACCATTAAACGAATCGTACATAGCCTGGGCTTCTTCCATAGTCCGGGTCATACATTTTTCAACATACACATGTTTTCCTGCCCGCTCTGCATCTATCGCTATTTTTGAATGCCAATGGTCTGGCGTGGTGATTATAACTGCATCAATATCATCGCTGGCTAGCATATCTTGATAATCAAGATATGCTTTAGCAGGTTCTGTTTGTGGTTGCACTCCGTTTGGTCGCACTGGCGCTATTGATGCTGCAACCCCTTGGTCTCTTCTTGTAGAAAACACATCACATACGCCTGTAAGGGCGACATTCAAATCTTCTTGTTGTAAATACGTTTCAAAACGTTTATCAAGCTTGTTTTTTTGTGACGCAGCTTTTGCTTTGGCAGCCCATTCAGGATTTCCAAAGCCTGCTGCTTTCAAATCTTGCGCACCTCTCCAACCGTAGCCAACAACTCCTAAACGAATAAGATCGCCTGGTTTTCTATTTTTCAAAACTGCGGGGGCTTTCTTTCTTAGAGAAAGTTCTTCCATAATTTCCCCATTGCGCATTTTGTCCAGAGCTTTTTTCTTATAATAATTCCATAAATAAAGAAGTACTGCTGGGACAGCTGTTAATCCTTTTATTATATCACGACGTTCAAATTGTAATTTAGAATCATGCTTTGATGATCTTTGGTTAGTTTTTTCAGAATTTTTTTCTGACATAAAATGCTCCTTTATGTTTTATGCTTAATCTTTTTGCAAAAACTTATCTAATCCTGTTATATGGCTGGTGGGAAACATGGCAAGAACAAATAATGCACACGCCTCAATTAAATTTTTATCAATAATTAAATAACTTCCTTCTGGGGGCTTTGAATACTCTAGGCCTACTAATGGCGGATGAAATAAATAATATAAACAAATGAGACCTCCTCCTGCAATGGCTCCCCATCGGGAAAAAAGTCCCAGCATGAGGCTTAAGCCAATTAATGTAAGACCCCACATATTAAGCGTATCTACAAATCCTAAAATATTGGGGTTTGTAACCATCCATTTTGCCACCCCTGAAAATATCCACTTGGAATCCAATAGGTAAGCTGCTGAAGTCCAGTTTGAATTTGACAATTTTGCCATCCCCTCATATAGTAAATGCCATCCGATAAATAATCTAAGTAACGATAAGCTAACTAATTGATATTGAGTATAGTCAGTCGTAACTGAATTAAATCTATTATTCATTATGATCCTTCCTCGCAAGTGTAATTAATGCTACCAGCTATAGCACGCTAGATTATAATGAAGATTCTCGACAAATGCAAATATGCAAGATTAATAAAGATGAAATTATTTATTGCTATTTACTAATATAGAACACCAATTTAAAAACACTGTTTTGTAACTTATTTAAAGATTCTATAATTATGGAAGGGACTAACCTGTGCTTTTATATATGAAAAATAATACTTTGATTCTAATCGTAATGCTTATTTTATTTTCATGCCAATCAAATGATGCGTCTAAGACAAAATCTGATGATAATTATTCAACAATAATTAATGAAAAATTAATTGATAGATCTCTAGAGACTCCTAGTGATAGTGCTTTATACAAGAACCCTGATTTACCAGTTATGGATCGAGTGCGTGATCTAATGAGCTATATGACAATGGATGAAAAGATCGGACAAATGACTCAAGTAGAAAGAAAGTTTCTTGATGGGGATGAAAATATATCAAAATATTTTCTAGGATCTCTATTAAGTGGCGGAGGATCTGCACCTAAAAAGAATTTCGCTAAGTCTTGGGCAGATATGTATGATAGGTTCCAAAAAGCTGCACTATCTACAAGGCTCGGGATTCCAATTATATATGGCGTAGATGCTGTTCATGGGCATAATAATGTAATCGGAGCCACTATATTCCCTCATCATATTGGTCTAGGGTGTACAAATAACCCAAAAATAGTAGAAGATGTTTATCGAGCAACAGCTGTTGAAGTTGCTGCAACTGGTATAGATTGGAATTTCGCGCCTTGCCTTGCAGTGCCAAGAGATGAAAGATGGGGGCGCACCTATGAAGGCTTTGGCGAAACCCCAGAAATTGTTAAATCTATGGCTGCTGCGGCTGTGCAGGGACTACAAACAGATGATTTAAAAGGCCAAACAAGCGTTTTAGCAACTGCAAAACATTTCCTTGGAGATGGAGGTACAACTTGGGGAACTGGACTTGATAAAAAGATGGATCATGGTGATACAAAGGTAAGCGATCAAGAAATGAGGGAAATACATCTCACTGGATACTTACCAGCTCTGGAAGCCGGGGTAGGGTCCATCATGCCATCTTATAGTAAGGTCAATGGAACATATATGCATATAAATAAAGATTTATTAAACGGTCTTTTAAAAACAGAGCTTGGCTTTAAAGGTTTTATAGTTTCTGATTGGGCGGCTCTTGAAAGAATGGTTGGGCACCCTGATTATAAGAAAAATATTGTTACGGGTATTAATGCTGGAATAGATATGGTAATGGTACCTGGTGCAGTACCTGATGGAAACGAGAGTTACCAAAATTTTATCAACTTGTTAACTGAATCAATTAAAGAGGGATTAATTAGTGAAGATAGAATAAATGATGCAGTGGCAAGAATACTAAAAATAAAGTTTGAAATAGGCCTTTTTGAAAAACCTTTTGCAGACCGAAGTCTTCTAAGTAAAGTAGGGTCTAAAGAACACAGAGCAATAGCTAGAGATGCTGTTAAGCAGTCCCTCGTTGTTTTAAAAAATAATGGGGTATTACCCATATCAAAAGATCTAGGTCAAATCCATGTTGCTGGTAAAAATGCTGATGACCTAGGAAATCAATGCGGTGGATGGACAATTACTTGGCAAGGGGAGAGTGGTCCTCTAACAAAAGGAACTACCATCTACGAGGCAACACAAGTTGCAGTTAGTTCTTTTACTAACGTTACATATTCGAAGGATGGTTCTGGAGCGAAGGGTGCAAATGTTGGTATCGTTGTAGTAGGCGAAACTCCATATTCTGAAATGATGGGAGACAAAGAATCATTATATCTTGATAAAAAAGATTTAAAAGCTATTGAGAATGTAAGAAAAGCAGGAATTCCTGTGGTGGTGGTTATAGTTTCAGGCCGACCATTAATAATTGAAGATGAAGTTGACAAATGGGATGGGTTAATTGCTGCATGGCTACCAGGTTCCGAAGGCAAGGGTGTTACCGACGTTTTATTTGGTGACTATAATCCAACAGGTAGACTTTCAGTAAGTTGGCCTAGGAACATGGATCAGATTCCAATCAATTTTGGTGATGAAATGTATGATCCGCTTTTTGAGTATGGTTTTGGCTTAAGTTATTAAATCAATATAAAAAAAACCCCAACCTTATGATTGGGGATTTTTATAGCTAAATATAAAAATATAATTTACAACGTATATTGAACGCCGAATCTCATTACACTATCAAATACACCAAAATCAGTATATGAAACATCGACTCCTAGTCCGGCTAATTTAAAACCTACCCCTAAATTAATACCTGCTTCATCTGAAGGTGTTACATATCCAGCTCTAATATCCAACATGTTCATCAAACTGTACTCTACCCCAAGACGGTACGTTGTAAAATAATCCCGTGGACGCTCATTAACTACAGATACTGATAAGTTTTCTGCCATATCAGCGGAAACGCCCATTCTAAATGTTAACGGGAGTTCAAACTGTTCTTCCGCATACTTTAAACTTTCAGAAAAATTTCTAGCGCTCATAGCTACCATGAGATTTTTCCAGTCCATTTGATACATAAGTCCAAAATCAAATGCGGTTGTATTCATCTTTAAATCTTCACTAGTTTTTCCAGCATCAGAAGATTCTGATGTAAGGTGCGCTGTGCCAAGATCTTCATTGGCAAATTTGATATGTAAACCAACGCTAAATCTATCTGTTGGAGCAAAAGCATATCCTAACCCCAAGACAGAAGCTGAAGGTTTAAACATATCGGTATCCACATATCCAGCATCATTGGTACTCCGAATAGTCCCTTGAATATCACCATAATCTACATTCATCATAGAAAACCCAAGAACACCGGCGTTGGATGCATAGGCAAAACCTACAGCGTTATATGAAATATCCGCTATCCATTGTGTTTGACCAACAACCACATTCATGCCTTCTAGTCTTGCCATACCAGCAGGATTATAAAACAAAGATGATGCTCCACCTGTTTTGGCGGTAATAGCATCTCCTAGAGCTGCGGCTCTAGCATCTGGCGAGAAGCTCAGAAATTTCATACCTGTCTGCGCTAATTTATCGGTACCAAGATCATCATCATCTTGAGCGACAACTAATGAGCACAATGCTGTTAGCATTAGAATGGGTATTAAATTAAATATATTTACTTTTTTCATAATTTATCCCTTTCGTTGTAATCTATTTGATTAACGAATTATAACAAATTTACGTTCTGCAGTTTCGCCAGAATCATTATCTGTAATATGAGCAATGTACAGACCACTCGCGACCACCTGTCTTGATGAAGTTGTTTGATCCCAATATTCATCACCGCTACCATCATTATGTTGAATTGTCTCAACTAATTCACCTAACTGAGTAAAAATCTTAATTGTGCAATTTCCAGGAACATCTAAAAACCCAAGCTTATCTCTTTCGGAAAATCGAATATCCGTTGATGCCCCTATATGATAAGGATTAGGAACGACACGAACATCCGCCAATGTTGCTCCAGGCGCTCTTTTTAAACTAGCTGGTAAGAAAGTTTGCGTCCAATGCTGGTTACTTTTAAGTCCCCCAACGGGCGTCATTGCTGCACCACTATTATCTGCAGCATTCCCTACAGCCTGGATAAAATAATAATAATTTTCTCCACGATCTGCAGATTCATCATCCCACGACGTTGCGCCAGCATCTAGATCTGCAACCCATTCATGCCCTAAGCCGCCATGATCTTCAAGAGCCGCTCCAATATATGGAAAGGAATATGATGCTTTTGCTCGATATATATGCCATCCAGACCTCGCTGGACCACTACTGCTTGCCGTCCAAGATAACGAAATTTTATCTGTACCAGAGGTAACTGTAAATGTTTCTGGCGGATGTGGTGGCTGCGGTATATCATATCCAGCAGCATGGTTCGCCAATGCTCTTTCAAATGTTTTAAATAATGAATCTTTGGCTGAAAGAGCCCATTGGTTCTTTGTCAAGCTAGTCCCATTATATTCTAACAAAGCCGTTTCATCCGGCGTGGACCCTGTTGCTTTATATAATTTGCCTAAATCATATTTTGCCTTCATGCTCAAACCGCCAACAGCATCTGCAACAACAATATCTACTGATTCACCAAATGGAATATCATATGGTCCATGGCCCTCAATTACAGACCACCCGCCTTCATCAAATGTACCATCATATATGTTTGGAGCATTCGTTGGTGTGTCAAAATTGCCCTCAGGCTCAATATCATCTGCATGGTGCGGATATTGTCTTCCTGATGTCATATAAGTATTATATTGGATTTCCATAGAAGAAGTATTGTATTCGTCACCAGTTAAATTTGGATCATCGCTTCCCATAACCCCCATTGTGTAAGGCTGATTTGGTGAGTCTGCGCCACCTGGAGTGTCTGGAGAGTGAATAGTCACTCGACCAACCATTTGACCGGCGGCAAGTCTTCCTGTTGTATCCCATCCGGCTGCGGCCCAGTGCTGAAACATCATTGGACCTCCAATAGAACTAAAACTTGTATTATCAGGATTTAAACCTGCCCAAGCGTATTGAGCGCGAAAATCAACATCATAATCTTCATGACCATCGCCAACAGCATCGTTCATAGTAAATTTGCCCCAAGGTGCTCCTCCACCTCTTATCCATGATGAAGCATCATGAACCATATATCTGTGTATAAAGAAAAACATAACACCTGTCAAATCAGCACTTAGCTCAATATCATCATCACCATCTACATTCCCAGTATTGGTAAATTTATATTCAATAATGTGATAATCGTCATGGTACTCTTGGCTAAATGCATTCATAGTCGCTTCTGTTGTTATACCAATACGACTATTGTTTGAAACTTCCATAATTCTATCTGGTTTCATTGCGGCATCCATCTCATTGACATAAACATATTTCTCAAATGATTTTGCTCCATCAACAGTAATAACTGGATCAAACTTACTAGTGATCTTTTGCTCAACAGCAAAAAACTGGACATCGCCACCTGATCTTGGTCCAATATGCGCTATTTTATGAGGATAAGTAGTTCCATTTTCATCTGTAAAATTGGTTGCACCCATCCAGAAAGCCTGCGCTCTAGAGTTCCCAGAATTATGATCAATAGCCGGCCACATAAGAGGGGCATTCCCCCAAGGTTCTTCCTCTCGGTTTACCAGCCCTTCCGAATATGGACTATGGAAACTTCCTACATTTAGCCATTTGATTGAATATTGCGCGCTTAACTCATCCAAGCCTGTTGATAATAGCAATACAACGATTGTAAATGCTGAAAGACTGCGCTGTTTATATTTTTTCATGTTCATGTGTATCTCCTATTTTTGTTAGGATTAACCAATTTATATTAATTATTAACATACATATTATTACCTAGAAAGAAACCCTTAGGCCAATGCTTACAGTTCTTGGATTAAGAAATGTTCTGTGCCATTCATTCGGCATATCAATATATGCTTTATCGTTTTTAACCTCGCTAACAAAGCTTGAGCTCGCTGCGCCCCAGCTAGATCCATCCCAACGATACCAATCCCCAGAATCATGCACATAATACAGAACACTTCCTGTTTGTATCAACGTAGGTAGCTCATCCTCTGATGGAAGATTTCCCGTTGTAGCCACAACTTCAATAGGAACAAAAGCAACATCACGATCTCTAAAAGTTCCAGGCCTATCCTCTCCTACAATATTATTGTATGTCATTAGATTATCATCTATATCTTCCCAAAACTCTTTTGGCATATGTAATGATGTCATATAATTATCCCAATCATCGCCACCAACGTTACCTTCAAATGGACCACCCATTGGGTTATATGGGCTAAAGTACATATACTTTAAGTTCAGTAGGTTTTGAATATCTGCAAAAACCATGACCCTACTTCCACCAACATTAAAGTTTTTGCTAATACGTGCATTCATGAAAAAGAAATCTTTCATCTGCACATTATTATTTACCCCTGGAATAGTTGACCCACCTGGCCCTACCCAAGTAAAGTGACGGCCAGCTCTCCAGCCACCATTTAATGTCATCCGAAGATCCGCCAATAGACCCATACTTTTTGGAGCAACATATTCTATGTTTGCTGAAGCAAATGGCTCTGCAACTGGTTTGATCTGATAATGATCAGTTGCTGTTCGTTCATACTCAGCCTGAGTAACATCATTTTCATACTGTGATCCCCAACCAAAGTTGCCTTGCGTACGAACTGAGTATGTGTAATTAAAATACCCTCTTACATCTCCCATATTTTTACTAAGAGATAGCTCCAAACCGCGCGTATCACTATAATTATAAGGAACCGATCTATTGTAAGATACTTCTGAATCAATACTTTGATACCATACTGACTTAGGTTGCAATGAGCTATCCTTATAATATCCACCAACGCGAAGCAAATACGCATCCCGAAGGGCTTGTTCATAACCAACTTCATAACTGACGGTTTTTGGCATCGGATTGCTAGGATCACCAATCTGATGCACTTCACCGCGCCATGCCTGCCAAATCATAAAACTTTCCTGTGCTGTTAATTGCTGACGATAGGTTCCGTAGTTAAAATATAATTTGCTATTTACCGTTATTGGAAACGAAATACGAATCTTGGGATTAATTGTGATTTGAGTTTCTGCATCACTTGCAGCTACATCAGAAAAGCGTTCATCGCCTATTTCCCCTTTTTCTTTAGCAGTCAAATCTCTTGCATAATCATCATAATCCCACCATTTAGTATTTGGGTTGTAATAATCCATGCTAAGACCCAAGGTTGCAATCATACCTTTAAATTCTAATTTATCTTCAGCATATAAGCCCGCTTGAGTTGGGGTTTTTTTCCATCTCTGCGAACCACGTTCGACGTGTACAATTACAGAGTCGCTTGAACCATAAGTCATATCATAATCATATAATGACACCCAGGCGCCAGCATTTACTTGATTTGTACTATTAAGCTGCGTTGTATAATCAAAATTAATATTTGTACTAGAAACCTTTGAATCGTCACGACCTCTAGCCCAATGTCCTCCAATGCGAGCACCACCACCAGGGTTGCTCATACCATCTGAAGTCCATCCCCAAGGAGAGTATACTAATGAATCAGCATTTACACCGCCAGAGCCATACAGTTTTATTACAGCGCTAGGTATGTCACCTGCGCTATCTCCAGGACCAGGGTTTGATCCGAGCCTCCGTGAATTAGGCCCTGTTTCAAATGTTTCTGAATTCATGGAAACACCAACGTTATAATATGTCTTCGCATTTACGGTATTTGTAAATGTTGCTCCCATAATTTGGGTATTATAATCTGTAACAGCATAACGATCCCAAGACCAGATCACGCTTCTTCCAACATGATCACCGTTTTGATTAATAAGGGTTTCTGTTGGTGCTATTCCTTGGTTACTACTAAATACTAAAGTTGAATTGGCTGAACCTCCACCCCAAGGGTATAAAGGCGTTCCTCCTCTTTGTGGGTACGGAACTGTTAACATAGACCAAGCATCATGCGCCATCCCAGTTTGCTCTGAAGATTTAACGAATGCCATTAATTTCATTGAAGAATTCAGGTCATACATTAACTTTGCGTGCATAGTGTTTTCTTTATAAGAAGAGCGCGCCTGTGGATAAAAATAAGGCTCTTGGTTGCTTAAATATGAAACAAGGAACCTCATACCTGTGCTACCTAAGGGCATTCCAAAAGTCATATCTATAGATTGAAAAGCATCTGTCACATCTGTGTTTTTACGATGATGCCAATTAAAAACATCTAGCCATTCAGATTTTGTTAACAATGTATCATTGCCTGTTGTTCCAGCCATATGAGCATCCCAGCCAGTAAAAGCAGGATATTGTGATTGCTGATATGCATCCCAAGCGCCACCATCTGTTCCTGTTGAATTCATACTATCATCTGTATACGGTTTCCACCAATATGCGTCTTCATCTTTAACACTTTTACCAAAAGACATCGAACTTGCAGGAGTATTATTAATAATAACATCTAATACCATGCGATCACGAGGATCTTTGGTTACAATATTTATCGCTCCACCTCTTGCGTTTCCTACAGATGAACCTAAACCCCCTGTTTGAATCTGTAGTTCATCAACTGAGGTTAATGCAATAGCCGTTGAGGGCGTACCATCTCTTCCTCCTCGAGTACTTATACCATCAACAACAAATGCTGTTTCGTTGAGGCCAGAACCCCTAATAACCATTCCTGGCTCAACGCCAGCTTGTTGACTTATAAAGTCTCCAACAGATCTAACGGGTATATTTTCAATATCTCCACCGCTTACATTAATAACTGTACCCGCAACGTCTGGTTGTACCAAGGGTCGTTCCGCGAGGACTTCAACCGCTTCTCCAGATACTGCTTCAACACCTGTAACAAAATTCACAGTAGTGGTTAAATCAATAAATACACGAACATCCAGCTCTACGGCTGTTTGGTAACCAATAATTTCTGCACGCATAGTATATGCGCCAGGGGAAACATTTAAAATAAAATACTCACCATTTTCATCTGTTGCCGCACCAAATCCTGTTCCATCAATAAGAACATTGGCCCCGATCAAAGCTTCGCCAGTAGCTTCATCCGTTACCGTCCCTCTAACTTTTCCTGATGTCTGGGCAATTAAATTGCTAGCTATAAAAATAGTACAAATTAAAGCAAGCATTGTGTTTTTTAAGTAATAATTACGATCCGTCATTTTGTTGTCCTCCATGTAAAATCGTTTAATATTGTTTTTTAATTCTTATCACTCGAATGAGTGAGTTATCGAGCGCTTTGGCTTGGCTAACTACCATCTGACAGTAAATGTGTAAACATTTTAATAAAGATACAAGAAAAATATCCTTACAATGCGATAGCATTTGGCTGTTTTTGTATGTTATAAAAATCGTTTTTTCTTATGTTAAATGCAGCTAAAGCAATTAATCAAACTTGCTATGAGCCAATATTTATTAATAGAAAATAACAGTTAATCCTTATGAATATATTATCTATGGTAAGAAAAACATAGATAGTAATTGAATTAAAATAATGGCCGTTGCGCCCTGTAATAAAGTTGTAACAGCATGACAGCGAATAGCAGTATTTGTGTCCATATTAGAGAACTGCGCAACCACCCAAAAATAACTATCATTTAAGTGAGAAAATGTCATTGCCCCAGCACCAATTGAAAGAACAGCTATGACCTTTCCCATTTCACTAGATAATCCTAAAGTATTAAGTAGCGGCAAAACCATTGCGGATGTTGTGATAATTGAGACCGTTGATGACCCTTGGGCTGTCTTTAACAATGCGGCAATTATAAAAGGCAAAAACAACCCTATTTCATAACCCATTAATATTTTACTAAGGTAATCTCCTAGTGATATGGATCTTAATATGTTTCCAAATGCTCCGCCTGCGCCAGTTATTAATATTATACTTCCTGCTGCTTTTAACCCATCAGAAAACCAATCATAATGATTTTCTAATGAATAATCTTTTGCTAAAAGTATACTAATTATTACGCCTGATAAAATTGCAATAATAGGATGTCCAAAAAAGCTGATTAATATTTGAATTTGTATATTTTCAAAATTCGTTGTTGGATGATCCATTGCAGAATTGAGACTTATTAGAATTATAGGGATTATGATTGGAAGTAAAGCAGAAAATAAATTTGAAGATTGATTTTTATCTTTTTCTACGTTTATTTGATTTACTTCTGCATTTATGGAAAACTTAGAGCAATAATAAATTGACCATAACCACCCAACCAGGGAAACGGGGATTGCAATTAGAAACCCAAAAATTAAAACAAGTCCAATATCGGCACCCAGTATGGAGGCGGAAGCTAGCGGTCCCGGGGTAGGAGGCACAAACACATGGGCAGCATAAAGGCCAGCAGACAAGGAGGTTCCTAAAACAGCAAGCGATATTCCTGTTTTTCTATTTATCGCCTTATTTAGTGTAGATAGGATTACATATCCAGAATCACAAAATACAGGAATTGAAACAAAGAACCCTGTGATATTCATTGCTAGAGGAGAATTGTCTTTTCCTATTGCTTTTAACGTTGATTCAGCAATTGATTTTGCACCGCCTGTTTTTTCTAAAAAAACACCAATAATTGAACCACAAGCAATTACAATGCCAATGTTTTTTAGGGTGTTTCCAAAACCCTCAGATAGGCTTATAATTATTTTCTCTGTATCTAACCCGCCTAATAAACCCATTGTTAGTGAAGCCAATATAAGAATTAGAAAAGGATGGATTTTGTATTTTGCGGTAGCAAATACAATAATTCCAATTGTTATAAATAGATAGATAATAATTAACATAATATAGTTTTTGTAATATGGTTATTTATAATCATTGAAACGGCTTTCTATTTCCTGTTTGCTTCTAGTTAGTGGATTGTCCTGCTCCATTTTTAGGCTTGTTGCTGCTGCAGCCCATTTTGTGGAATCACCAGGACCTAGATTCCGCCGCATATATACGTAGCTTGCTCCACAGGTGTCTCCCCTTCCACTCCTGCCAATAATTTTATTTAGCTTAAATGGTTCAACAAAAATTTGATTTTTTGCATACACAAGAACACCATCTTTATGGGTGATTATAACCTCTTTAGGTCCATAAGACTTTAGGATTTTTGCCGCGGAAACTAAATCTGATTCGCCCGTTAAAAATTTTGCCTCCACCCCATCTGCTTTTAAATAATGCGTTAGACTAAGTACTTCTTTTTTCTCTTCCCATTCACTATTAATCAGAACATTGTTTGTGTTCCGTGTTCTTATAAACCCTTGAAGGTCCACCCCTATCAAAGAGCCTTTCTTTTTAAGATCATATAGAGTAGCAAGCTTAAATTCATCTCTCACAGACGCGTTGATTAAAAAGACTGTTGAATTAATATTCATGAACTGTTCTGATGTGAAAGACCCTGCTGATTTAGGCATGATTAGCGATCTATCATCAAAATTATCACTGGGGTATATAAGTTTCATATGAGTTGAATTATCAGTGTATGTGGGGAAGACATCAACCCCTATAGATACTAGCTTATCTACAACATGTTGGTCATTATTTTTCAAACGCGTTATTGCTGCTGTTTTTGCTCCTAAAGCAATAGCAGCATGCGCTCCATAGTTGAACCCTCCCCCATCAACATGTTTAGTCTCATCTGGGGTTACAATAGTATCTTTCGTATAATTCCCAATTAAAGTTATATCATACGCCATGATTAATTTTCCATTTCTTGTATATAATTTTAATTTAATTTAATTCATAATTATAGTTGGCAACCAAATAACAATATTAGGAAATATAGCAACAAGAACCAGTGTGATAATATTCGCAACTAAAAAAGGGGCGGCTCCTTTAAATATTCTCCCAATACTCAATCCTGTAATAATAGAACAAACATTAAGACAATTTCCAACTGGTGGCGTGCACGCTCCAACCGCCAAACCAATAACCAAAACAACGCCGAACAAGATTGGTGATATACCCATTTCAATAATACTTGGCAAAAAGACAGGGGTAAGCAATAGTATCGCTGGGCTAACATCAATAAATGTCCCAGATATCAAAATTATAATAATAAATAAAAACAACATTCCTGTTGGATGAAATCCAAGATCTGTGATGATTGCCGATAATCCATCCGGTATCCTTTCATAAGCTAATACCCATATAAAAATTTTTGAAAATGCTATAATGATCATAATTTTTGCACTTGTCAAAACAGAGCTTTTTAATGCATTAAAGATTTTTTTTCTATTCAAACTCTTAATTAAAAACCCACCAATAATTAACGAATAGAATACGCCTAAAGCGGCAGATTCAGTAGCAGTTGCTATACCAAAAATAACCGACCCAACAACAAAAAAAGGCATAAACAATATATAAGAATTTTTTGCCGTCATTATTAATATTTTGTTGAAAGAAAAATTTTTATCTTCCCTTGGATAAGAATTTTTTTTAGATAACCAGATCGTAATTAATAATTGAAAAGTTCCTACTAATATCCCCGGTATAACACCACCTAAAAACAATCGACCAACTGACTCTTGTGCTGTAACTGCAAATAAAACCATAGGAATGCTTGGAGGTATAATCATACCCATTGTAGATGAAGCCACTGTAAGACCGGCTGCATAATCCTCAGGGTATCCTCGCTTTTTCATTTCTGGTATTAGAATAGACCCTATGGATGCCGTGTCTGAAACTGAAGATCCAGATATTCCTCCAAACAGCATACTAGAGATAACATTAACGAGGCCCAACCCTCCTCTGATTTTCCCAACAAAAATTAAACAAAATTCAATCAATCTTGATGTGATCTTACTCTCATTCATAAGCTGGCCCATTAAAATAAAAAGCGGAAGGGCTATTAAGGTATATGAATCCATTCCCGCAAACAACATCTGGGGCATAACATTTAATAATTCGCTATTAAAAATTAGAAAGTAAATAGCGGTAGACAACCCAAGTGAGTACGCAATTGGTACCCCGATTGCTAAAAAAATAAATAAACTAGAAATTAGTACTATCATGATTTGTTAAATGGCTTTGTACTAGATATATCAATAACATCAATTAATGCTATTACACAGTATAAAAAACATAATACACAGCCTAGCGGAATGCTTACTATAGCGACTAAGCGCGGCAGTCCAGTAGCGGGCATAAGATAGCCACCTGTTTGACTAATCCACTGTAAACAATAAATGAATAATAATATGTGTAATGTAAAAATGAAAATGATCTGTAATGTTTTTATTGCTCCCTGAAATTTATCAGGTAAGATATTTACAAAAACATCAATGCCTATATGTTCATTCTTTCCAATAGATACCGCTGCACCTATTGAAGTGGTGTAAATGAATAAAATTGTTACAATTTCATTAGCGCCAGTTATGGATTGGTTCAAAATATATCTTAAAAAAACTAGAATAAGCGTAATAACAAATACTAAAAATAAAAATCCAGCCAGAATATTTTCTAAAAAACTGGTTATGGATCTAAACTTATTTTTTATAAAACTAAGTATTAGATGTTTACCGAGCTTTGTGGTTACATATTAGTTTTTTTTGCAATATCCTGTGCCTTTTTTATTTCTTCTAAAGTAAAGGTTCCTTTATTTATAAAGTAATTATATACTGGTTTAACGGCATCCCGAAAAGGGATTAATGCATCACCAGCGATGTGATTAATTTCTAAATGGTTGGATAACTGCTCAAGGTATTCTGTTTCTTTTGATCTGTACATTTGATCGCTTTTTGACATTGCATCTTTTGCAACTCTGTCAAATATTATTTTTAAATCAGGTGTCAGCGTATTATACCAGCTTAAGTTTACTATAAAGGGGTCTGGACCTGTTGCATAGTTAGTTACTGTAAGGTATTTAGATACTTCATACATTTTAAAATCCCAAATATTTGAAGGTGGATTATCTTGACCATCAATAACCCCCGTTTGCAATGCCTGGTATATATCTATTGCTGCTAACTCTTGTGGGTTTGCACCAAAAGCTTTAGCAGTTTGAATAAAAACCTCTTGCATTGGTACTCTCATTTTCAGTCCCTTAAAATCACTGGGATGTTTTATTGGTTTCTTATTGTTAGTGTGGGCGCGAAAACCTTGTGATATACCCGTTACAGGAATATGAAATCCATTTTTTTTTGCACCATTATTTATCTCATTCATAAATGAACTGTTTACTAATCGCAATGCTTCTATCCAACCACTAGTTAAAAATGGTAAAGTCAGTAAATTATATTTAGGGTTGGCATCATTAAAAAAGCCTCCACGGGTTCCTTGTAATGCTCCTGTTGCAACCAAATCCATAAGCTCTCGCTCATTTCCGAGTATGCCGCTAAAAAATAATTCTACCCTGATCTTTCCATTTGTTTCTTTTTCAAGCTTGTCCTTAAAATAAACCATTGATTGACTTCGTATTGCGCTCTCCGGTTGTTCATTAGAGTACTTGAATACATATCCTTCTTGATTCGTTCTACAAGATCCAAATAGCATAAGAACGCTAATCAACAAAGGATATATGGTATGGAAAATATTTTTTAACATAAAATTATTACTAACATTTTTTATGAATATAGTTGTTTAAATTTTGCTATCGATGCCTTAAACCCATCTTCAAAATCTCCTTCTTTTGGTCGAAACACACTCTCTAGTGACATTGCCCCATCATAACCGATGTCATTTAGCCTATCCGCTATTTTTTGAAGATGTGGCGCCATTTGCCCCTGACCAAGTGCGACGCATTTAATTTTTGCCTGATGAATAGAGACCTCAACATCTTTCATATGCACATGCCCAAGATAGCCTCCCTCCATTGAATCCAGCGCATTATTACTTGGGTTTTCCCCGCAATAAAGTGTATTCGCAGGGTCCCATAGAACTTTTAAATGTTTTGTGTCAAGATCGTCTATCAATTTTTTTCCTAGATAGCAAGATGTGATCATTGCATTATTTCCTGTTTCTACCACAAGCATAATATCTAATTCTTTCGCTAGTTTAACAATGGGGCCCATTAATTCTACTAACTTATTCCAGGCTCCATCGCTTACGTTCCATTTTTCCGCACCATGCTCTCCAAACAAAACCATTTCTTTCCGAAAACTCATAATCCGCACCAAGGGTGAATCTAATTTATGAGCCATATCAATACACTCCTTAAGTTTTTCCATATGTTGGTTATATGTGCTATCGCCTATACTTACTTCATGCACACCAATACCAGCAAAATTATGACGCGATATACAGGATACATCCATATCATATTGTTTTAAAAGATTTTCTACTTTTTGAATTTCACTCTTGTCTAGATCTCCAACCTCTTTATCCCATAAGAATTGTAGTTCAGCTTGATTTAAATTATTCTTATTCATTACTTGCAAAGCATGTTCAAAGTCAGTGCTTATTCCATCCGTTATCACACCTAGTTTCGCCATAGTTATCGCTCCTAATTTTTGTATGTTTATTTATTGTTTTTCCATTCTACTTTTGTGTTAGACATTTTTTCTAATAGTTTTACTATAGACCAGTTGTCTCCTTCCGGGTACATTGAAATTCCAGCTTGAAACAGTTCAAAAGCTGCGCTAGTAGTAAACATTGGTACTCCATTCTTTTTAGCTAAATCCATACTAATCCCAAGATCTTTATACATAGTTGATATATGACTACCAGTATTTTCAAATTTTCTATCCATAATTAACTTAGCACAATTTTTAAATAAGGGGCTACTAACTCCGCTTGTACTAAATACATCATAAAGAACTTGTCCATCAATACCTGCTTTAGAACCCAAAACTAAAGATTCAAAAATTGCCGTAAACGTTGAACCAATAAACGATTGCAGCGCTGCCTTTACAGTTTGACCATCACCAATATTAACACCTACATGAATTATGTTTTTTGAGATAGCCTCTAATATCTTTTTGCAATCTTGAAATACTTTATTATCTGCGGAAGTCATAAGTGTTAACGAGCCATCATGGGCCCCCTGTAGCCCCCCGCTTACGGGGCTGTCTACTAAATCAATATTATATTCTTGAGCAATTCTATTTGCATCTATTACTTCTTCTGGCGTAATAGTTGCAGTTATAATTATAGTCCCTTTATCTTCTAATCCTGGAGATAGCTTAGTGATAACATCTTTTACTTGGTTACCATTCATAACCATTACAAATACTACATCACTAAATTCCCCAACTTCTAAAACACTTTTTGCAGCCTTGCCTCCATGTGAAATTATTTCTTTTAAACATTCTTCTCTCAGGTCATAACCGATGGTTTTATACCCATTTTTTATTATGTTTTTAGCAATCCCCATCCCCATGTTCCCAAGGCCTATTATACCAATTTTTTGCATAGTATTAATCTTTCTAATTAAATGATTATCTGATATTTATTTTTCTAAAATAGTTCTTAATTTATTTGCTGATGTATCAGGTTTATCAAATTCCCCAACTAGTTCTCCATTTTTAATAATGAAAAATTTATCGCCGATCATAAATGCTTGATCTATATTATGTGAAACAAGAATCACATTAATATTTTTATTTTTTAATTGAATTATTTGTTCAACAACTTTATTTGACTCTTTCACTCCAAGCGCAGATGTCGGCTCATCAAGAATAAGTATTTTAGCCCCAAAATATAAAGCTCTTGCAATAGCAAGAATCTGACGTTCCCCACCAGAAAGAGTTCCTGCTGATCTTTTTGGATTATCTATACTGATATCAAATTTTCTTAATTCTTTTTTTGTTGTATCTATTGCAAACTCTTTATCCATCATATTAAGGTAATTGTTATGTATTGGTTCATTGCCTAAAAAGAAATTTCGATAAATATTCATAATAGGTATGATTGCTAAGTTTTGATAAACTGTTGAAATTCCTGCTTCAATTGCTTCCCGTGGATTTGAAAAACTAACTTCATCATCGTTGACTACATACTTCCCCTGATCCGCACGAAAAACTCCAGAAACAATATTTACCAGGGTAGACTTTCCTGCGCCATTATCACCTAGAATACAATGGATTTTCCCTGAATTTGTAGACATTGAAATGTTTTTCAATGCATTTATATTTCCAAAGTTTTTATAAATATTTTTTAGAACTATTTGGTTATTATTAGTAAGCATATTTCTTTCTAAAAATGCCATTAACTAAAACTGCTGATATAAGCATAGCCCCCATAAAAACCTGAAACCAATCTGCGTCAGCACCAGCAAAAATGATTCCCTGTTTAACTATCCCAAAAATTAAAGCACCAATCATTGTCCCAAGGATAGACCCATATCCTCCTGTTAATAGCGTTCCACCAATCACAACTGCTATAATAGCAATAAATTCTTTTTGCTCTCCTCTTAATACGTCGGCGCCACCAAATGTTGTAATCTGTGTAATCGCAATAAACCAAGCGCAAAAAGCTGTTAGCATAAAAAGAGATGTCCTTACATTATGTACAGGTATGCCCATTAGTTCTGCGCTTTCCTTAGAAGCCCCCGTGGCAAATATCCAGTTCCCTACTTGACTATGTTTCAATAATAAATACCCAAAAACTCCAAAGAATAACCACCACAAAATTGAAATAGGAAAATCTGTGCCTGATATTGTAAAGCTATTACTAAAAATAGTGGACATAATACCGTACCCTTTTGATTCTTCTAGTCCACCAACCTGTGTTCTGCCAGTGATAATTTTAGATACCGCAATTGTAATTCCCCTAATAACAAATAAAGATCCAAGCGTTATAATGAAAGAAGGTAAACCGCTTTTAACTACGGTTATACCATTACAATAACCAATGAAGAGCACTATGATCAAAGTCAAAATAGAGGCAAGGGGCATTCCTAAATTAGTTTCTGTAGTAAGTAATGTAACGGACATGCCGGAAAACCCTATTAATGATCCTATTGAAAGATCAAATTCTCCACTTATCATTAACAAGGTGACGCCAATTGCAAGAATTCCAATCTCTGATGAAACCTGAAGATATGATTTGACCCCCTGTACTGATAAAAATCCACTATGCGCAAATATTGCAAAAAACCCCCAAACAAAAATGAGCCCTAAAAAAGCACCCGCCTCTGGTTTAGAAAGTATTTTTTTTATAGTAATTATCGTGACCCTTTTTTACTTAGAGCTAAAACTTCTAGCGCATTATCAATATTAATTATGCTTGGCCCTGTCTCTAGCTTTTTGAAAGCAGGCGTGTTCTTATTGGTTATATATAGGTTCATTAAAACTACTGGTAGATAACCCTGCAAATATTGCTGTTGGTCTAAAGCAAAAATAATATGACCGCTTAAAATGCCATCAATGATCTGAGGGGTGAAATCGAACGTTGCGAGCTTAATTCTTTTTTGCATATCAATTTCTTTTAATAGTTTTGCTATTGGTATTGCTCCTAGTGGCCCCAACGCTAATACACCATCAATCTCTTTATTGTAACTAAGAAATGACCTAACCGTTTCTTGGGTCTCTGCTGGATCTGAGGCATCTATAGGTATTGTTTTAACGAGAACATTGTTTTCTTTTAATACTTTTCTAAATCCTTGTTCTCTTTGATCTAAGCTGATATTACCTATTTCATGATTGATACATAGAGCGCTTTTTACATTATGTTTTAACATTTCTTGTCCTGCTTTCAATCCGGCTTCATATTCACTCTGACCTATATAGGTAAGTATATCGACCTCTTCCATAATTTTACTTCCGGCATTTATCACAATAATTGGAATATTGTTTTTTGATGCAGAGATAACGCTATTTTTAAGAGCTGGAATATCTGGAACGGAAAGAATCAAGCCATCTGGATTTGTTGCAATAACAGCATCGATCATTCTTGACATTGTTATCATATCAAAATTTTGTGGAGATTGATATTGCAAGCTAATTCCAAGTTTTTCAGCGGCATCTTTTGCTCCATTTCGAACTACACTCCAAAAAGGATCAGTTGCCTGCCCATGGGTTATCATTTTTATCGTAATGTTTTTATCTGATATATTTTGATTACTATTTTCTGAACAACTAAAAAACGCACAGATGAGAAAAGGAAAAAATAGAAATCTAGTAATTTGTTTATGTATCATTAATTTTTATACCATAATCTGTTTATTATTTAAAAGTGATTCTTTAGCAGCTAGTCCTGATTTTAGCGCATGCAGACTATCGTCAACATTAGCATAATCAACTTTCTCCCCTTTTATTGACTTAATAAAGGTTCCCATTTCTTTTTTGTAAGACATCTCATATCGATCAATAAAAAAATTTTTCGGGTTAGCAGATTCAAATCCTTTTTCTGTGCCTTTTTGCACCCCATGTAATAATTTATTCCCTACTTTTAATATCCCTTTTGAACCAAGAACCTCAGCTCTCTGGTCGTATCCATACGGTGCTTTTCTTGAATTGATAATAGTGGCAAGAACTCCATTTTTAAGGCTCATATTTATAATTGCCGTATCAATATCATTAGCTTTTTCTATTTCAGGGTCAATAAAACAATTACCCCTTGCATATATTTCAGATATTTCTGAACCTGATAAATATTTGACCATATCAAAATCATGTATAGTCATATCCAAAAACATCCCTCCTGATTGTTTAATATAACTTATAGGGGGTGGAGACGGGTCTCTTGAAATTATTTTTATGGTGTGAATATTACCAATGTCCCCAATTGATAATGATTTTTTTAAATTAGAAAAATCTGGATCAAATCTTCTATTAAAACCAATATGAAGATTAAGGTCTTTATTATCCACCATTGTTTTAATATCCATAATTTCATTAACAGATAGCCCCAGTGGTTTTTCACAGAAAATATGTTTTACCTTTTGAGATATTTTTTTTATTTGATCAATGTGAAAATCGGAAGGTGAACAAATAACTACACCATCAATATTTTGATTTTCGAAAATATCCTCAAGCTTTTTTGATAATTTTACTTTGATATCACCAAGCTGATTTTCCGAATGTAATATGGGGTCAATAATCATCTTCAATGTTGCGTCTTTTGCTGATATGATATTATCCGCGTGTATTTTTCCTATCCTACCAAAGCCAACTACTGCTAAATTTATTTTATTCATTTTTTACCATTTGTGAACTATTTGTCAGTAAAGACTTTTTACCAGCATCTGCTGCTCTTATCGCTGATAAAATATTTTCTGGTCCAACCTCAGGCTTTTTGTTGGATGAAATACACTTATAAAAATATTCAAGTTCATTCACATATGATTTTTTATATCTTTCAATAAAAGAGTCTTTAATTTTTGATCTCTGCGTATTTTTTTGATTACTTAAGCAATATAAACTTTCTGTTTTATTCTCAACTAAGAGAATGCCCTTTGACCCAAATAGTTCAATTCTCTGATCATAACCATAGTGTGTTTGTCTTGAACTATCAATTAAACAGAGAATCCCGCTTTCAAGTTCAAGGGTAATTATCGCATTGTCAATATCACCAATATCTTTTAGTTCTGGCTCAATAAATACGGCCCCATTAACATATATTTCTTTAATCCTTTCTCCGGTTAAGAAGTGTAGCATATCAAAATCATGTATGCATAAATCAAAAAGCATTCCGCCAGAAGATTTCAAAAATTTCAGCTTAGGTATGGAGGAATCATGGTTTGTAATATGAATTGTGTGAATATCACCGATTATTGCAGCGCCCACCTTTTCTTTTACCAAAATAAAATCATCATCAAATCTTCTGTTAAACCCAACTTGGACATGTATTTTTTCATTATTAATTGTTTTGATTGTTTCTTCTATTTCTTTCTCTGAAAAAGAAATTGGTTTTTCACAAAAAACATGTTTTTTATTTTGAGCACACTGTTTAATTAATTCAACATGTGTTGGTGTTGGTGATGAAATAATTATTGCATCAATAGACTTACTTGATATTAAATCATTGGCATTTTTAAATAAATCAACCTCACCTACTGATTTGATAAAGTCCATATTGGGGTCTGGATCTGCAACACCTTTTAGATTAAGCATTGGAAGGCTATGGTATATATTTTTCGCGTGCATTTTTCCAATTCTACCAAGTCCAATAAGGCCAATATTAATAACTTTTTTTTTCATTGGATTAATCTAACTGAGGATCTTTCAATTAAATTCGAGTTTAGTATAATATTTTTTACATTCATCTTTTCATTATTTATTCTGGATATAATCAGCTTCATGCTTTCTTGTCCCATTTCATAAATTGGCTGATGCATTGTTGTTAAAGAGATCGTTGTTAGGGGCATATTATCATAACCTACTAAGGAAAAATCTTTAGGTACTTCTAAACCAAGATGTTTTGCTCCTGCATAAAATAATAAAGCAATTCTATCGTGTCCCGCATAGACTGCAGTAAACTTTTTTCTGTTTTTTAAAATTTTATGCACGTGGGTTAGGTATCTATTAACATCAAATGCTTTATCATCTAGAATGGTTATTGATGAGTCTTGATTTACATTAATCTCTTTCATCTTAGATATAAAACCATCATATCTTAATCTTTCTGTACTATATAATTTGTTGCTTAAAAATGCAATTTTTTCATGACCATTATCAATAAGGTGTTGTGTTATTTTGCGTGATCCCTCAAAGTTATTTGTTGTAACAAAATCTAAATTTGAATCCTGGATTCCTCGATCGGCCAAGACAACAGGTATATTTTTTCTTTTTAGTTTATTAATCACTTCAAGGTTTTGTTTGTCCGTTGCTGCTACAGGGATATATATTATCCCGCTGACTGAAAGTTTAATTAATCTTTCAACATGATATGTTGCCTGACTCAATTTATCATCCGTATTACATAAAATTAGGCTAATATCATTTTGGTTTGCTTCATCTTCTGCTCCCCTAGCAAGGATTGCGGCATAACCAGACCTAATATCAGGTATTAATATTCCAATAGTTGGAATATTTAATAAGTTTCGTTTATTTTTTTTTACGAAAGATCCTACTCGTTTCTTTCTAATAATATAACCATCATGCTCAAGGTTTTTTAATGCTTGTCTTACGGTGGCTCTGGATATCCCACTCATTTGCACTAACTCATTTTCTGTTGGTATTTTATCATTAGTAGCATAGTACCCTTGTTCAATTTTATCCTGTAACCAGGATTGTAATTGGAAATATTTTGGTATAGAACTTTTGTTATTTATAATCATTATTTGTCTATAATTGTACGTACAATTAATTAGATTTCTATTTTAATGATTAACAAATTATTAATAAATATTTGAAACTTGCATATAAAAAAACTTTCAGCTATAATTGTATATACAATTATAATAACTCTAGGAGGTAATAATGTTTTTTAAACAAGTATCAGTAACAGTTATTTCGTTATTATTTATTAATATAGTATTCGCCGGTGATGTTAGCGGGCGTGTTTCAGATTCTAGCTCGGGTGACTTTTTGCCAGGTGCGAATGTGGTTCTAGAAGGTACAAATTATGGAGTGTCTTCAGATAGATCTGGGATGTTTAAAGTAAACAACGTTCCTGAAGGTAGCTACACATTAAAAGTGACCTATATTGGCTATGGCGATTATACAGAAACTATAACAGTTGGCTCTGAATCTATGATGATCAATGTATCTCTTAGTGTTGATTATGTTGCAATGGAGGCTATTAATGTTACGGGTCTTTCACAGGGACAAGCAAAGGCTTTAAGTCAACAACGTAGTGCAGGAAATATTAAAAATGTAGTTTCTAGAGATCAGATGGAAAAATTTCCTGATCAAAATGTAGCAGATGTTCTGCAAAGACTTCCAGGAATTGCCCTTGAGAGTGATCATGGTGAGGGTAGATACGTTCAAATTAGAGGTGCTGAAGCAACATTGAACACAACAACTATAAACGGTGTGAAAGTGCCTAGCCCAGAAGATGTAAGAAAAATTTCATTAGACATTATCCCTAGTTACTCTCTTGGGTCTGTTGAGGTAACTAAAGCAATTACTCCAGATATGGATGCTGACGCAATTGGGGGGCATGTAAATCTAATAACAAAAAATGCTTTTGATTATGATGGGCAATTTATTGAAGCAAAAGTTGCTGGTGGACATAGACCTCTTTACGGAAAAAATGGAAGTATGGGGGCGTTTACGTATGGAAATCAATTCATGAATGGGAAGCTTGGTTTACTTGTATCTTCAAGCTATGAGTTCAATGATATGAAAACCGATAATATTGAATTAGAGTGGGATGATAAGTATGAATGGGTAAGCGATGTTGTTGATAGCCAAGAAGACGAAACTTACGTTGTAGAAGAAGCCGACGGGATTATTCTAACTGATATGCAACTAAAAAATTATGCTCTAAGTAGAGAAAGAGTTGGGTTAACTACAGGGCTTGACTACAAGCTTGGAGAAAATTCAAAATTATATTTGAACCTTATAACAAACACCTATACTGATAAAGAAAATAGAAATAGACTTCGGTATAGATTTGACAAGTCTATTGATGAAGAAACGCCTGGTTCTGGTTACGATCCATCGGATGGTATGAGTGTAAATCTTGCGAGGATATATAGAGAATTAAAAAGTAGATCATCAATATCCAAAATTAATAGTTATTCTCTTGGGGGTGAACATGGCTTAGGTATGCTAAGTATGGACTGGTCTTTTACCAAATCATACGCAGAAGAACTTAGAGACCCCTCTGTAAATGCTGAGTTTGTGGTTAAAGATATTAACTGGGACTATGAATACAGCGATTCAAACCATCCTCAGGTTTCTAACTTTACTGATGAAGATGGCGCAACCTTCGATCAACATGATTTATCAAAATATGAATTAGATGCTATTGAGATTGAAGGGGATTACATACCTAGCGCTAAAAACCCAAACGGAAATCTGGTTTCTGGTGATGATCAAGTTATAGCATTTAATGCTTCTATGCCCCTTGCTTTAGGCGTAGCTAACGGTGAAATAAAAGTTGGTGCAAAATTATCTGCTAAAGAAAAAAAATCAGATAAGTCTGGTGGAGAAGTTTGGGAATGGGATGGTGATGATGACCTAATAATGCAAGGTTTTAATATGAATATTGAAGGTGATAATTATATGGATGGTAACTATGTGCATACCCATGGATTAGATGTCAAAAAAGTACGGGATCACATGAGTGCGAATATTGGGTCGTATGAAATTTTACCTCTTTATGAAGATGCTATACTAGAGACATGGGATGCGACCGAAGATGTTTCTGCATTCTATGGTATGGCCGATATGAAAATGGGTAAAATTAATTTTATAGGTGGCGCCAGAATGGAAAAAACATCGACTGTTTATAATTCTTGGGCTGGTTCTGTAGAAGATGCTGAAGATGGTGAGCTAAGTATAGATGAAAGTCTTGCTGCATATTTTACCGCTCAAAAAGTATCGAAAGAATATACAAATGTACTTCCAATGGCACACGTTCGGTACGCGGTTAATGATAGAGCACAGGTTCGAGCTGCCTATACAGAAACTATTGCAAGAGCAGACTTTGCTTCGCTGGTTCCCTTTATTGCAACTGATGGAGATGATGCAGAAGCAGGAAACCCTGAACTCGAATCTGCGCACTCAAGCAATATTGACCTTATGTTTGAGTATTATCCAAAGGGTCTAGGAATATTTTCCTTTGGCTATTTTAGCAAAACAATTGATAACTATATTTATACAGCTGTACTTAAAGATGCTACAATTCGTGGTGGTTCTAAAGTATACGATGAAGTTGTTATGCCAGTTAACGGAAATGAAGCGACTCTAAGTGGTTGGGAAATGAACTTTGTAAAGAATCTAGATTTTTTACCTGGACCATTAAGAAACGTCTCACTTTATTTTAATTATACTTCAACTACTTCAGAAGCTGACTACGGTTCAGAGCGAGAAAAAACAACCTTCCCCGGACAAGCTGAAGCCACAGGAAACCTAAGCTTTGCCTATGAAACCAGCAAGCTAACTGCAAGGTTTTCACAAGCTATTGCTGACCAGTATATAGTTGAGGTTGGTGAAGATGCAGATGAAGATATTTATTATAATCCGGCAAACCGTTTAGATTTCTCCATGGGCTATAATCTTAGTAGCAAGCTTACTATTTTCGCAGATGTACTAAATATTACAAACGTCCCTCACGTCTATTTCATGGGTGATGCAAGTAAGCCTGTTGAAAAAGAAGTTTATGGAGCAACAGCAAAAGTTGGGATGAGCTATAGATTCTAATTTTGGCAGTAAAATTGATATAAATATGGGCCTCTTTTGAGACCCATATTTATATAATAAGTTTTATAAAACGAACCACGTTTTTATATCAAATAACATGTATCGTTAAATAACTCAGTTGTCTAATAATAATTTTAATTTGAGAGGTTGTCTTAAGTGAAAACGAACTTTATAACAATTTTATTTTTTTCAATTTTTATTTTTGTTGCATTAAAATGTGAAAAAAAACATAATACTCTTGAGCCCGATGGAGCAGTATCGGCAATATTTGAAACAGAGCCCGTTGGTTCGTCTGAAGACACGGCTGATGATCCATGTGTTTGGGTACACCCTACGGATCCATCTTTATCTATTATTATTGGTACAGATAAAGATGAAAACTCTCCCGGGTTAAGGGTTTATGATATGAGTGGCAAGCAAATTTATTTTACGACAAATGAAAAAGCAAATAATGTTGATATAAGATATGGTATGGTGCTAGCTGGAAAAAAAACAGACATTATCACAGCAGGTCTAAGAGTCTCTAATACCTTAGGAGTATATAAAGTAAATCCTGAAAGCAGGACTTTAACTTCTATTTCAGCAAGAGCAATAAAGCTTGGTATTGAGGTGTATGGATCTTGTATGTATAAGGATGTTTCCACAAATATATTCTATGCAATTGTAAATGATAAAAAAGGTAACGTTGAACAATATAAATTGTTTGATAATGGTTCAGGGTTAGTTGATGCAGAGTTGGTTAGAACGCTTAAGCTGGGTGGTCAACTTGAAGGTTGTGTTGCTGATGATATTTTGGGCAACCTGTATATTGGAGAAGAAGAACACGGTATTTGGAAATATGATGCATCGCCAAGTGGGTCAGATAATGGTATTCTTATTGATACGATGGGTCCACATATTGCACCAGATGTTGAGGGGCTAACCATTTACTATGCCAATGAATCTTCTGGGTATCTTATTGCCTCAAGCCAAGGTGATGATACTTATGTTATTTACACTAGAGAAGGGCAAAATAAATTTATTGGTAGGTTCTCTGTTGTAGATAACAACACTATTGATGGCACAAGCAGTACTGATGGAATTGATGTTTGCAATATGAGCCTTGGAGGGCAATTATCAAATGGGGCTTTTATTGTTCAAGATGATGTT
Source organism: bacterium (assembly GCA_004321715.1). Taxonomy (GTDB): domain Bacteria; phylum Fidelibacterota; class Marinisomatia; order Marinisomatales; family TCS55. Next base: position 59,014 of record SGYN01000003.1, read on the forward strand.
AATGATATTGGAAATCAAAATTTTAAAATAATATCATGGAATGATATTGCGTCCTTATTTAATCCGCCCCTAGCAGTAAATAATGAGTGGGATATACGATAATTAAACGCGGAAAACTGATCAAATGAAACTAACAATGGCACAAGCAGTTATTCGTTATTTAAATAACCAGTATATTCAAAGAGATGAAAAAGAAAACAAATTCATTGCTGGTGTCTGGGGTATCTTTGGCCATGGTAATGTGGCAGGAATTGGCGAAGCGTTAGAGCAGGATAAAAACTTAAAGCATTTTCTACCGAGAAATGAACAGGCAATGGTTCATTCTGCTGTTGCATATGCAAAGCAAAATAAGCGGATGCAAACTTATGCATGCACAAGTTCTATTGGCCCCGGAGCAACAAATATGATAACCGCAGCCGCAGGAGCAACAATTAATAGATTGCCAGTTTTGCTGCTACCTGGAGATATTTTTAGCAGGAGAAATGTTGGCCCTGTATTACAACAGCTCGAATATAATAGATCTCCAGACGTATCAGTTAATGATTGTTTTAAGCCTGTAAGTGTTTTTTGGGACAGAATAAATAGACCAGAGCAGATTCTTTTTTCTTTACCTGAGGCGTTTAGAATTTTAACTGACCCGGTAGCCACTGGTGCGGTAACCTTATCTCTTCCACAAGATGTTCAGGCGGAAGCATATGATTATCCAGATCATTTTTTTGATAAAAGAATCTGGGATGTTCCAAGAAACGCGCCTTCTGAAAAAACTATAATTGCAGCAGCAAATATTATTAAAAATTCTTCTAGACCAGTAATAATTGCAGGTGGTGGTGTTTTGTTTTCCGATGCTGAGAAATCTTTAGCTAAAGTTTGTAACCACACAGGAATTCCTGTTGTAGAGACACAAGCCGGGAAGGGCGCTATACCATGGGATCATGACCAGTGTCTTGGCGCTATCGGTGTTACAGGAACAAGTGCAGCCAATATTATTTCTCGTGATGCTGATCTAATCATTTGTATAGGAACAAGGCTATCGGATTTTACAACTGCATCTAAAACTCTTTTTCAAAACCCTGATGTTACTTTTCTTAGTATCAATGTATCGCCATTTGATGCCCATAAACATTCTTCTGTTTCAATAACAGGAGATGCAAGAGAATGTCTTGAAAAACTTTGCGATATATTAGACGCAGGTGGATTTAATATAGCAGATAATTATAAAAATGTAATTAAGGATCAAAAAGCAAAATGGGATCAAGAAGTAGATAGAATATTTAACTTAAATAATAAACCTGCTATTAGCCAGGGTGAGGTTATTGGAATTCTTTCGAACGCTATGAATAAAGAGGATACCGTTGTGTGTGCCGCAGGAAGCCTTCCTGGAGATATGCATAAACTTTGGAGAACTGTAAATGGGGATCAATATCATATGGAGTATGGTTACTCATGCATGGGCTATGAAATTGCTGGTGGACTAGGGATTCGAATGGCAAAAAACAAAGGGGATGTTTTTGTTATGGTTGGTGATGGATCTTATCTGATGATGAACTCAGAAATCGTAACATCAATACAAGAAAATCAAAAACTCATAATTATCTTGATTAATAATCATGGTTTTGGAAGTATAAATAATTTATCCCTAAGCCTTGGCAGCCATGGTTTTGGTAACCAATACAGGAAAAGGGAACATCAGACAGGCGCATATACTGGAGATAAATTACCCGTAGATTATGCAATGCATGCAAGGTCTATGGGCATTAATGGAATAAAAGCACAAACAAAACAAGAGTTTGAATCCGCTCTCAACAAAGCAAAAAAACATGAAGTTTCAACATTAATAGAAGTATTGGTTGACCTAAGTATTTCTGTCCCTGGTTATGAAGCATGGTGGGATGTGCCAGTAGCTGAGGTATCCCAATCAAATAAAGTTGTTAAAGTAAGAAAAGATTATGATCAACAAATTAAACAAGAACGAGATTATTAGTTCAGGGGATCGTGGGGTTCGTTTTGGCATTGCTCCAATTAATTGGAGCAATGATGACATGACAGAATTGGGCGGTCATTATACTTTAGATACAATGCTATCTGAGATGTCTGCGGCTGGTTATGTAGGAACTGAGATAGGAAACAAGTTTCCTAAAGATTCATTTGGTATTAAAAAAGCACTAACTAATTTTAATTTAGAGCTTGCTTCTTCATGGCACTCTACTTTTTTTTTATCAAACAATATTGATTATGAACTTGAAAAAATAAAACATAAATCTATAATGTTACTTGAGGCTGGTGCAAAAATTATAAATCTTGCAGAATGCACTGCTTCTATTCACAGCAAAATAAACGCCCCTCTTTCCTTAAAACCTGTATGTGATGAAAAAAACTGGAAGATTCTTACAGAATCTTTGAATCAAGCTGGAGAAATTTGCAATGAAGAAGGTATTAGTATGGCCTTTCATCATCATATGGGGACATATATTCAAAGTAAAAATGAATTAAATAGATTGTTATCTGATACAGACCCAAAACTTGTTAATCTTTGTGCAGATACGGGGCATCTATATTTTGCTGGAATTGATCCTATAAATTTCTTCAAAGAAAATATGAACCGAATCAAACACATACACTTTAAAGATCTTAGAAGTAATATTTTCAACAAAATAAATTTTGATGAAACTTCTTTTTTAAATGCTGTTTTAGAAGGAGTATTTACTGTCCCAGGCGATGGCTGTATAGATTTTAATTCTATAAGTAAAGTAATTATTGAATCCGATTATAATGGGTGGGTAATTGTTGAAGCTGAGCAAAACCCTGACATCGCAAATCCTTTTGAATACGCAAGAAAATCAAAACAATATCTTAATAATATTTGGGGTAATTAATAATGACGCAAAAAAGCATAATGCAGCAAACAGCCGAATTTGGTTCTGATTGGTGGAATGATTCTAATGATCATTTGGAGCTTCAACATGCCTATAAAGAAGGTGCCGTAGGAGCAACTTCAAATCCTGTTATTACGCTCAATAGCGTTAAAAGCCATCCAAATATATGGATTCCAGAGATTGATGAAATAATTATAAAGAACCCCACTGCTAGTGAAGATGAAATTGTATGGGTATTAATTGATAAAGTTGGAATAAAAGCTGCAAATATATTACTCCCTGTATATAAAAATACAAACGGGCAAAAAGGGAAACTGTCTTTACAGGTAAGTCCTAAATATTATCGAAATGCTGATGCGATGGTTGAGCAAGGAAAATACCTGGCTTCTCTAGCTACCAATATTGCTGTAAAATGCCCAGCTCTTCCTGCTGGAATTATGGCAATGGAAGAATTAACAGCAATGGGGGTCTCGGTAAATGCAACAGTTTCATTTACTGTTCCTCAGGCTGTTCAAGTTGCTGAAGCTATTGAGCGCGGCCTTGCTAAAGCAGAAAAAGATGGAATTAACACAGAAAATATAACGCCCTATATTACTATTATGGTTGGCAGAATTGATGACCACTTAAAAAGGCAACAAAAAGAACATAACATTGATTTTGATCCAGATCTAATAAATTGGGCTTCGATTGCTATTTTTAAAAATGCTTATTCAATATTTAAAAAGAAGGCTTACAAGTCTAAGCTTTTAGCTGCAGCCTTTCGCTGTGATTTGCACTGGAAAGAAATTGTTGGTGGAGATGTAATAATTAGTATGCCATACGAATGGTGGAATAGGTTTAATGAGTCAGGCATTGAAGTAATCGAAAGAATAAATAATCCTGTAGATCCTGAAATTGTGCGTGCCTTGAAGGAGAAATTTGTTGATTTTAACCGTGCTTATAATGAGGATGGAATGACGGTTGATGAATTTGAATCTTTTGGCGCAACAATACATACCATGAATACTTTTTTCGATGGCTATGATGAGTTTGTTAAATTAATTCGCAGGCGTATGATTTAAAATTCGGAGTTAACTATGAGCTTAATTAAACCATTCAGAGGTGGATTTAAAAATGGTATTAATACCTACAAAGACACATATGATCAAACAGGAATAGATTTTGACATATTAATTATGGAAAAAGATGAAACCTTTTCAATATGTGAGGCAAAAAATGAGATTGCAGTTATTATAATTCAAGGTAAAGGTGTCTTTCATTTTCAAAATGAAGATTCGTATTTCGATCGCGAAAACTGGATTGAGAATGATCCGACAATTGTTCACATGGGTCCAGGTGAAAAAGTTAAAATAAGCGCAAAAAGACAAAGCAGGGTTGCAATTGTAAAAACAGAAAATCCAAATCAATTCAGTGGAAGTATCTATACAACAGATAAAATAGATACTGAACATAGAGGTAAAGATCAATTAGATGACACTTGCTATAGATTAGTTCGCCTAGCTTTTGATGATACTATAGCACCTAAAGAGTCAAAATTAGTTATAGGAGAAGTTCTAAATTTTCCTGGTAAGTGGAGCAGCTATCCCCCGCACTATCATCCGCAGCCGGAAATATATTACTATGAAATATCTCCATCATGGGGGTATGGACATGGCGAGCTTGGTGATAATGTGTATAAAATTAAGAATGGTGATGTATTAGCAATAACAAATGGCAAAACACACAGCCAAACATCTGCTCCTGGTTTTCATATGTATTATCTTTGGGCAATTAGACATGGTGATAAAAAAAGATATGATGGATTTACCTATATTAAACCATTTGAAAACATGCTGGAGTAAAAAGTTGAAAACCAACATTATATATGTAATTATTTTTTTATTGATTGACAATGTGAGCTCGACAGAAATTGATTATTACTGGTCTGGGGCTGTTACCATAAACACTGGTGTGGTTTCTGTTGCAACTGATTCTGAAGCAGAAGTCAAAGTTCAGTACAGTGATACAAAAGATTTTAGTAAAAATAATTTATTTTCTAAATTATTCAAAACTAATAGCGAATCTGATTATTTTACTAAGGTGAAGCTAGAAAACCTAAAACCTAAAACAATTTATTATTATAGGTTTGTTGTTGATGGTATTATAGATAAAAAGCAAGTTGGAAAATTTAACACACACGGGCCTGGTTCTTTCTCTTATAAAATTGCTCTAGCGACGTGTGCTACAACTGGGTCTAATAGTCCAGTCTTTGATAGAATTCGAGAAGAGGATCCTTTGTTTTATTTAATGCTCGGAGACTTTCATTATGGGAATATATATAGAGATTGTGAAGATAATTTTTTAACGTATTTTCGAGCAACTCTTGGTTCCAAAAAACAGTCTAAATTATATCAGAACACAGCGATAGCATATATGTGGGACGATCATGATTTTGGCCCTAACAATAGTTCTGGTATTTCTCCAAATAAAGATGGGCGGGCGGCTTGTCGCCCAGAAGCTTATAAAGCGTACAAGAATTATGTGCCTCATTATGCCCTGGCTTTTAAAGAAGAAGGTGAAGTTATTTCTCAATCTTTTAATGTCGGTAGGGTAAAGTTTTTATTAACAGATTTAAGATCTCAAAAAAGACGGCCGCTTTTTAATGGGGATTGTTCAAACCCAAAGTCTTCAAACTGTAAAAAAGTAAAACAGGGGTCTAACTTTGGAACTGAAGAACATCTTAGATGGTTTAAAAATCAATTATTAGATGCAAAAAATAATAATCATGCTGTTGTTTGGCACTCAAGCTTCCCTTATTTAAGTTTGCCAGATTTGAGTTGGTTTAATTGCGACGAAGAAAATACAATTAAAACTGATACTGGATATGAGTGTGATGATCATGATAATTGGGGTTGGTATCCAGAAGAAAGAACAGCGATTGCAAACTTTATAAAAGAGCATCAAATACAATTGTGCATCGTTAGTGGAGATGCGCATATGAGCGCAATTGATGATGGTTCTAATAGTGATTATGCTTCTGGTGGAGGAGCCCCAATACCAATTTTTCATGCTGGGCCCTTAGATAGAAAGCCGAGTATCAAAGGCGGGCCTTATTCACATGGCGTTAGTGGGCTCCGAGGGCAATATGGAATTATGAAAATTATCGATAGCGGGAGTAAAGATCTGTGCGTGGAATGGAAAGTAAAAGACTATAAGGGTGAATTTGTTCGCAAAAGCAATGGGGATCTACTCGAGCATTCATTCTGTTTTCAGTTAGATAATTAATGTATGTAAAAATACTTAATTTTTTTAAGGCGGGCTCAGATCAGCCCCCTTTAGTTGATGAAAATCAGATAAACAAAAAATATTCTAAATATCGTAAAGAAGTTCTCGCTTCTATTATAGTTTTATATGGATTTGGTTATACTTGTAGGCTTGCACTATCTGTTGTTAAAAAACCACTTATTGATAATGGTATTTTTTCTATTATTGATCTTGGGCTAGTTGGCTCTGCTTATTTCTATGGGTATGCCCTGGGAAAATTTATTAATGGGTTTTTAGCTGACTATGCTAATATAAAAAAGTTTTTTACTTTTGGTTTAATTATATCAGGTGCAATAAATATTTCCATGGGTTTAAACCAGTCTTTACCCTTATGGATTGTATTCTGGTTTTTAAATGGCTGGGTTCAAGGAATAGGTGCACCTTCATGTGCAATAGCTCTTACAAATTGGTTTAGTCCGAAAGAAAGAGGGTGGTATTATGGTTTGTGGAGCACAGCGCACTCTATTGGTGAAGGTCTTACTTTTATTGTTACAGCAGCTTTAGTTGATTATCTATCTTGGCATGCAGGATTTATTGGACCTGGAATCTCTTTAATATTGATAACTGCTGTGGGGTATAGGTTTTTACAAGATAGCCCTAGTAGCTTGGGCCTTCCAAGCATTAGCGTTTGGAAAAAAGAGATTGATATAAAAAAGCTTTCAAATAACTTCAGTGAGGTATTAAAAAATCAATTAAAAATTATTAAATATCCATCTATTTGGATTTTGGGACTAGCAAGTTCAACTATGTATATCACTAGATATGCAATAAATAGTTGGGGTATTTTATATTTACAAGAGGCTAGGGGCTATTCTTTGATTGAGGCTGGGGGCTTGGTTGGGTTAAACACTTTTACTGGTATTATTGGATGTATTGCATATGGTTTTATATCAGATAAATATTTTAATGCTCGAAGACCTCCTGTTACGTTGATGTTTGGTGTCGCTGAAATCATATCATTGTTTTTAATTTTTTTTGGTCCACAATCAACATTCATATTAACGATCGCCTTTATTATTTATGGATTTACATTAAGCGGGTTGCTTGCGGTTTTGGGCGGTTTATTTGCTATAGACATAGCTCCCAAAAATATATCTGGCGCCGCTATGGGGTTTATTGGATTGTTTAGTTACATAGGCGCGGGAATACAAGAAAAGATTAGCAGTGTTTTAATAAAAACATCGCAGTCAGATTTAACTTTAGAGACAATATATAATTTTGATAGCGTAATAATATTTTGGATTTCCGCGTCAATTGTATCTTTTTTTCTAGCTTTATCCCTTTGGAATTACAAGACTAAGGATTAATTATTTATTTTATTAGTTCACCTGCTTTAATAATTTTTATTTTAGCTTATGTTAATATAGCTATTTCTTCAGATGCTATTATTGGAGCACACTCTCACAATGATTATAAAAATGAAACGCCTTTATTTGCGGCATTAGATCAAAAAATTAAAAGCATTGAGGTGGATATTTTTTTGTCAAAGTCAAATCTATATGTTGGACATCATTGGTTAGATTTAAAAAATGATAAGACAATTCAGAAAATGTATTTGGACCCTCTGTGGAAAATTTATTTAGATAATAAATCTATATATGGCAATTCGACACTATATCTTCTTGTAGATGTAAAAACCTCGGCATTAAAAACATATAAATTATTAGAGGATATTTTAAATAAATATAAACCTATGTTGACACATGTTAGCTTAGACTCCTTGTATATAGGACCTGTAACAATTATTTTATCTGGTAATAGACCGCCGATAAACTATTTTGATGATTACCACGAATATAGAAATGTTTTTATAGATGGTAGGATTAATGATATTGGAAGAATGGTATCTGAAAAAATTATGCCCTTAATTAGTTCTGATTGGGGAGATAGCTTTGAATGGGATGGTAAAGGTATAATGTCGGAAGACGAAAAAAAGATACTTCGAGAATTAGTAATTAAAATTCATAATGAAAAAAAAGAAATTAGATTTTGGGGGGCGCCTGATAACCAAAACACCTGGAAGGCATTGCTTTCTGCTGGTGTCGATTTAATTAATACAGATAATATTGAAGAATGTAGAAATTTTATTATACAACAAGGTAAATATTAAATAAGGATGATATAAAATGAGCATAATAAAATTCCAAGATTTCCAAAGCTGTGGAAACTGGATAAACAATGAAACTAAAAAAGACGAAACTCCAGATAGAATAAAAATAATCTCGCCATATTTTGATAAGCAAATTGCTACAGTTCCTAATTCTGATACTGAGGATGTTAATCAAGCCGTTGAAGCTGCAAGCAGTGCTTTTCTTAATTGGTCTAGAACTAATATTCGCGATAGAGCTCAGATTATGTTTCGATTTAAATCAATTATTGAGAGCGATATTCACAACCTTTCATCTATTATTGCTTTAGATAATGGTAAAACAATTGATGATGCTCTGGCGAGCATCAAAAGAGGTATAGAGGTAATTGACTTTGCTATCTCTTTGCCAAACATTTTAAAAGGAGAATCATCAGAGGTTAGTCCTGGCATTAATTGCGTTATGACTCATGAGCCAATTGGTGTTGTAGCGGGCATAACCCCATTTAATTTTCCTGTGATGGTCCCCTTGTGGATGATTCCTTTGGCTATTACAGCAGGAAATACTTTTATATTAAAACCATCTGAACAAACCCCTCTTGCATCTATAAAGCTTGCAGAATATTTAGAAAAAGCGGGCACACCTAAAGGGGTTTTTAATATTGTTCATGGATCAAAAAAAGCAGTCGAAGCTATATGCGATCATCCTCAAATTAAAGCTATTGCATTCGTTGGTTCTTCAAAAGTCGCTGAAATTGTTTATACTCGATCAACACAAAAAAAGAAACGATCTATTTGTCTTGGTGGAGCAAAAAACCATATGATTGTTGTTCCTGATGCTGACGTTGAGTCTACCGCTAAAGGGTTGCTGGCAAGTTCAATGGGCAGCGCCGGACAGCGCTGTATGGCAGCCAGTGTTGCTGTCGGCGTTTCAGATATTGATCATATTATTAGTCAATTAGTTAAAGAAGCCAAAGAGTATAAGCTTGGTGTAGATATGGGCACAATTATAAGCAAAGTTTCTTTAGATAGAATAACCAATTATATAAATGACGCAGAAAAAATAGGGGCAAAAATTTTGTTTGATGGAAGAAAAGTATCCATTCCATCTGATTATGAATCTGGCTATTGGATTGGGCCAACAATATTGGATTGTGTTGATCCGAAGTGGGCATGTGCAACCGAAGAAATATTTGGACCTGTTTTATCAATTATTAGAGCTGAAACCGTAGAAGAGGCAATGATGATTGAAAACAATTCTCAATTTGGAAATGCTGCATCTGTATTTACTACTTCTGGTGATATAGCAAAAATTGTATCTGATAGCGCATCGTCGGGTATGGTTGGAATTAATATTGGGGTTCCAGTACCTAGAGATCCTTTTAGTTTTGGCGGGTGGAATGAATCAAAATATGGGCATGGAGATATTACTGGTATAAGTGGCGTAAACTTTTGGACAAATCTTAAAAAAACTACTTCACGATGGCCCGAATCATCAGAGGAGTGGAAGAAGTACTTTTAAATTAATAAAGAAGTCATTTCTTTTTTTATAGATATGTCTAGGTTTTTAGATGCATTTTTAATTGCTGTATTTAATTTCATATTATTAGGGGTTATTTGTTTTGCAATAGTTATTCCTGGAAGTTTTCGAGCTGATAAATTATCATTTATTTTTCCAGCAAATGCGATAATCGGTATTGAAGCATTGAGTCCCATCGCGCCTAAATGCCATATTAGTTTTCCATTTATCGTTTGCTTATCAATACACCCCTCACCAGTGATTATCCAATCATAGTTACCATGTTTTATCTTTTTTTCTAAATCTAATATTTTTGATAATAGAGGAAACCCCTCTTCAAATGTAGCGTTCAAAAAACTAAAAGCAATAAATCCTATACCCCCAGCTGCACCAGCTCCTTTATTATTTATATAATTTTTTGAGGTTATGCTTACAACAGCTTTTGAAAAATGAAGAATCTTTTTCTCTAGAAACTCCATGATTAATTCTGTTGCACCCTTTTGTTTACCAAAATAATACGTAGCACCCTTAGGTCCAGTCAGCGGATTAGTAACATCGCATGCAATAACAAAATCTATTTTATTTATGACATCATAGTTGGGGCAATTTTCAATTTTTTTTATTTTATCTAGATTTTTTACATTTGCATTTAATTGGTTATTATTTGAATCATAAAAAGTAAATCCAAGAGCATCAAGGATTCCAATTCCAACATCATTTGTTGCGCTTCCTCCAATAAATAAAATGATTTTTTTCATTCCATCAGAAATAACTTTTTTAATTAATTGTCCGGTTCCATAACTAGTAGTTTTTAATGGATTTCTTAATTTTTTTGGGACTAACTGCATTCCTGATGCTTCTGCTAATTCTATTATTCCTGTTTTAGTTTTTCTGTTTATACAATATCTGGCCTCAATATCTTTTCCTAGAGGGCTTTTTACAATAGTACTTTTAAAAGTATAATCTTTAATCATTTTAAACGACTCAAGCGACCCTTCCCCTCCATCGCCCATAGGAATACAATCAACAACTGTACTAGGATTTATTTTTAATATTGAACTTTTTGCTACACTGCAAAAGTCTTTAGAGCTGATACTATCTTTAAAAGAATCTGGTATTACTAAAATTTTTTTTGGCATTGTTGTTAGTTTATAAAGCTTTATTCAATTTAATATTTTATAATGTTCCAAGCACCAGATAGGTTTGTACTTATGTTAAAATTCTTTTGGATAAATTTTTACAAATGAATAGGTCTTTATATATACTACTATTTTATATGCAATTATTTTTTTCTTGTGATAATAAAAAATCGATAGGAAATAATTATTTAACAAAAAAAACTTCTGCAATTTCAAACATAGAATTTTCCGATGTTACTACGTATGCTGGTTTGGAAAATTTTATTCATGACAATGGTTCATTCGGAAAAATGTGGTTTCCTGAACAAATGGGTTCTGGTGGCGGATTTATCGACTATAATAACGATGGGTGGTTAGATATTTTATTAATAGGTGGCGGAGCCTGGAAAGACTATACTAATCGAGAAGTGCAAACACTATGGCTGTATAAAAACAATACAAATGGAACGTTTTCTGATGTGACAGCCGAAACAAGACTTGATAAAATTAATACATATGGATTGGGCATTACTGCTGCAGACTATGATAATGATGGTGATCAAGATATTTTCCTTACAACGCTAGATAGAAATATTTTATTAAATAATAACGAAGGCTCATTTGTAAACGTTTCAAATAATGTTGGTTTAGGAAACGCGCTTGATTGGAGTAGCTCAGCTGTTTTTTTCGATGCGGATAATGATGGGTGGCTTGATTTGTATGTTGGTAATTATGCTATCTGGTCTCCTTTAAGTGATCTTTGGTGCTCATTGGATAATAAAACAAAGGTATACTGTCCTCCGGAAATGTATACTGGCCTTCCAAGCAAATTTTATCATAATAATCGTGATGGCACATTTAGTGATTATACAAAAAAAGCAGGGTTTTTACCTGCCCCAGGAAAGTCTTTGGGTGCAGTTTTGATGGATTATAACAATGATGGGGCATTGGATCTCGCTATTGCAAATGATGGAGAACGTGATTTATTATATAAAAATAATGGGAATGGAATCTTTGATGAAATAGGAACAGAGCTTGGTATGGCATATGGTGAAAATGGTGAGGCCCGTGCTGGGATGGGTATTGATGCGGGCGTAGTTGATAGTAGTGGGAACTCTACAATATTTATTGGGAATTTTTCTAATGAAATGGTTGGCGTTTACAGTTATTCTAGTGAAGGGTGGTTTAATGATCGCTCTGCTCTATCAAAAATAGGAAGGCCAAGTTTTCTTTCTTTAACTTTTGGACTAATACTTTTTGATGTGGATATGGATAGCGATCTAGACTTATTTATTGGCAATGGGCATGTATACCCTGAGCGGACTAAAAATCAAGATGGAATTTCATACAAACAAGCATCCCAGCTATTTTTAAATAATGGTAATGGTCTTTTTGCAATAGCAAATGAGAAGGTTTCTGGTGTATTAAATAATCAAATGGTTGTTCGGGGTGTTGCTGTTGGAGATTACGATAAAGATGGGGATCTTGATTTGCTACTTACAGAAAATAATGGACCTGCACATCTTTGGAGAAATGATACAAAGAAAAAAAACTATCTTCGTGTTGATCTTATAGGTACAGATAGCAATAAGGACGGTATTGGCTCAAAAGTGCTTTTATATATTGAAGGATATAAAATGGAACGTTTAATTCGCACAGGATCCAGCTACCTTTCTCAATCCGAGCTAACGGCAACGTTTGGCCTGGGTGATCATCAAAAAGTTGACTCTCTATTTATTTTTTGGCCTAACGGTAATAAAGAAGTTTTTTATGATATTGAAATCAATAAAGAAATATTAATAAAAGAAAACTCAGGTGAAGTTGAATATTTTATAAAAAAATAAAGTAATGAGAATATAAGAGCATTTGACAAGGATTTCGGAAAAGAGCTTTGGAAATACAAACTTCCTGCTGGCGACTATGCTACTCCTAGTGTAAATCATGTAAATATAAACAATATATAGTTATTGCATGTGGTGGTGGAAAAATGGGGACAAACCCTGTGGAATATCATCTATCTTTTGGTTTACCTTCAAACTAATTCTTTGCAATATAGTTGCGTATTTCATTTTTAAATGAATCAATCGTAATAATTCTGGTATTATAATTTTTCATATATTCATCATGATCTTTAGTCTTGGGGTGTAAATCTTTTTTATCCGGCGGGTAGAATAACATTCCATGAAACGGCAACGGCGTAGCAGTCTGCCCTTCGGCCGTATTCAAATCCCCATCTTTTAACCATCCATCATTATAAAATAAAAAATCTCTTGACCAACGATTCGGTGTTTTTAGCAAATTAGATTCAAGAAATTTTAAGGAAATTTCATCTCCAGCGTTCATGATTACATATTTGTTATCTGATTTTAATAATAAGGATAAAACATCTCCATATTTTGTATAGTTTCCTGTAAGATCTCGCCATTTTTGATTAGATGTGGTGTTATAATAATCTGGTATATGTGGACTGCTAAAGTTTTTTCTAGAGGTTCTTGAAAAACCTCTAAAGTGAAGGTTCGCATAGATTGGGCTCAGCTCTCTGGTGCGTATATTCTTATTGTTTACATCGCTAGATATAAAAATGTTATCCCAATAAATTTGCATATTGGTTTGTATTCGTATTCTATAATCATTAGAAAGAAATTTGTCCGTTAGGTTAAAAACCATGGTTTTATTTTTACCTTTTGGGAAACCAATTTTATTAAAAACGTTTTCCCATTCTCCTTCTTGATTTACTACTTGTAAATTGGGAAATTTCAAAGTTGTACTGCTAGACTGGGAAATATTCACATTGATACTAGCATCGGTTGGAAACAACCAACCCTTCATAAATAAATATATTGAATCAAGGTTACTTAAATTCCCGAAATCCAAAATCATATCGTGTTCTTCAGTTATCCCTTGATAATCAGATGGTGTTATATGGTTTGCGTATTGTCCATCATCCAATAATAATGCACCACGAAGATCGTTTCCTAAATTATCAATAGCATTATTAGGAAGTATCTTATTGCTCACACTATAAATACGAAATGGGGGGTACGGTGGTGGAATAAATGTCTCATTTATATATATATCAACGCTGTCGGGGTGATCTATTACCATTAATTTTATATTATCAAGGTATGGTGTCTCCCACAACTCAGTCGTAAAGTTAAACTCATAATTACCATTTCTTGATTCCACTATTTCTCCAGGAACTTTTAAATACTCATCGGTTGAGTTTGGGAAAGCAAATAGTTTTTCTCCAGCCATAATCCCCAATGGCATTCCCAATGCGCTAGGCCATAATACATCAGTAACAAAATCGAACTTTGATCCGTTCCAGGCAAATAAATATGGACAAGATCCTTTTAATATTTGTGTTTCAACTATTGTTTGATTCTTCTGGGGGTTTAAATGGTTTTGAGGAACTCCATTGCTCCACAAAACCCTAACAACATCTCCTTGGTTTCTCTCTCCTAATCCAAAATGAGTTACTGATTTATTTACAGAACGCATTTGATATAAATCACCTGCTTTCAGTTCTAATTTAGATCCTATACCAAAGTAATTATTTTTGCTGCTTCCCGCTCTCAAACCAGCAAGCCTAATCTTTAAATGGTTATTAATATTCCCTCCATCATTTCTTAAAAGAAAAGAACCATCACTATGATGAACAACGAGATCTAGATCTCCATCACTATCCACATCCATTGTTAATATAAAATCGACTGCTGACTTTATTGGTGGTAATGAATTTGATACATTGCTAAAGCCTTCTAACCTGTCATTGCGCAATATGAGTAATCCGCTATTATTCATACTACCTTTGGGGGCACCAATAATGATAAGATCCAAATAGCCATCATTATCCAAATCTGCAAACTCTGCTTGTTTTGCTGAAAAATCTTTTAACTCGGGATTTAAGTTTAGCTGGTTATCAAAAACAAATGTACCATTGCCTTTGTTTTTATATAATGAGTGATTGCCATTTAAATCACAAATATAAATATCTAAATACCCATCGTTGTTATAATCTGCAGTTGTTATGCTGCTCGGGCTGCCTTTGTGTTTTATACCGGACTTTTTAGTAAGATCCTTAAAATAACCCTGTCTTAAATTATCATAATAAATCACGGAACTGTTTTCATTAAGTACTACCATATCTACATCACCATCATCATCAAAATCTCCAAATACTTGATCCAGGGTGTTTTCTTCATTTAATATTATATCAGAAACACTAGAAATGTCTGTAAACGTTCCATCTGAATTATTTCTGAATAATTGATTGTTCCCATTTCGTGATACATAAATATCTAAATCTCCTTCAAGGTCAAAATCAAATAAACCTAATTTGTTTATAGGGTTATTAATAAATAAATCTGAAGGTTGTGTCATGTCAACAAATTCAGCGAGCCCATTGTTTTTATATAGTTTTACCCCAAATGAGCTGCTAATCATAATATCAAGATACCCATCATTATCATAATCATGGCTGATTGCAAAATGATCTTGCCCTGAATGACTTATGCCTGATCGGCCTTCCTTCTCTTTAAACACTCCGTTTTGATTTATTAATATTATTTGATTGCTTGATTCGTCTTGCTTCTTCATCGAGATAAATAAATCATCATCTCCATCCATATCATAATCACCATTAATCAATACTTGAATATTATCTAGACCGTTAAGACCTGATTTATTAGTAATATCTACAAAACTTACACTTCTAAAGGTCTTGTCATTATTATCAAAAGTTGGTGGTTGCAAATTAATGAAACCGCTAATTGGTGATCCTGCAATTGGACCAGGGCCCCCTCTAAGCTCTTGTGCCCCAGATTTATAATACGTTGTTGATTTAAGTAGATTGTGGAAAATTAAAGATTGGACCCTTGATTTGCTGCTATCATTATTACGCAATGACCGAATTGATTCATTTAAGTACGTATTTGCTTCTTTTGGTATAGCAGGTAAAATCTGTCTAACCCTTTCTAATAAATAAAGGGCTTGCTCTAAGTGGTTATTTTTTATTGATATATCGATAACTTTTAAATGCGCAGCAAGATTTGAAGGTAAAACCTGAAGCGCTTGTAATAATAATTCTTCTGCTTTAATTAGATCTTGTATCGCTGAGGGCTTTCTATAAAACTCAGACAGTTGATATAGTGATAACACATGATCTGCTGTATTGTCTATTATTAAATGTAGTCTTTCTTGGGCTGCTTTATTTCTGTCTGATAATTCATACATTTTTGCAACCATAAATACTATGTCACTATTTCTTTGGCTTAATTCTTCAGCTTCTAATAAATACATTTCTGCTGAGTCGAGCTTATTGGGCAGTTGCAAATAAGACCAGCCAAGATTTGCGTACCCCGATGCCTCAAAAGGGGCAATATCTATAAATGATTTGAACTGCTGCGCTGCATCTAAATATTGCTCTTCCTCAATATACGCTAGCCCTTTATTGCGGTATGATAAGAGTTGTTGATATTGGTCTTTATCTAGCTGATGCTTATCTGTACAACCTGAAAAACAAAAAATTATAATGAATATAATAGGTGTGATAAGGTTTTTCATTGCTTATGAATTAATTAATAATATTGTTAATCAATAATAATATAAATATTAGGTATATATATATCCTATTGCGAATTGTGTAAATATTATTGAGCATCCTGTAATTTCAGTATAGATTTGTATATAATTCAAATTAGATGAATTAAAAATATGAAAAAACTTTACTATAATGAATAAAGGAGACGTTATGGAAACCAGACGTGAATTTCTTAAAAAATCAGTAGCTATTGCTAGTGGTGTAAGTGTAATAGGGTTGGGTGCTTCTTCTCTTTCATCTTGTACGGCGAGTAATGCGCCATTATTTAAAATTTCATTAGCAGAGTGGTCACTAAACAAAGGTATTCGTTCTGGTGAAATTCCCCATATAGATTTTGCAAAAATTGCTAAAAGAAATTTTGGGATAGACGCTGTAGAGTATGTTAATCAATTGTTTGCAGATAAAAGCGGTGGTACTGGTGAATATATAAAAGAAATGAAAAATATTGCTGACTCGGAAGGGGTAAAAAGTTTATTAATAATGTGCGATGGAGAAGGTTATTTAGGTGATCCTAATAGTTCAGAAAGAACCAAGGCAGTTGAAAACCATTATAGATGGGTTGAGGCGGCAAAATACCTTGGTTGTCATTCTATTAGAGTTAATGCTCAAAGTAAAGGTGAATACGATGAGCAGATGAATCTTGCGGCTGATGGATTGAGCCGACTTACAGAATATGGCGCTAAAAATAATATTAATATTATTGTTGAAAACCATGGTGGTCTTTCTAGCAATGGTAAGTGGCTTTCCGGAGTAATGGATATGGTTAATCATCCACATTGTGGTACACTTCCCGATTTTGGAAACTTTTACTTAGGGACATGGGATGATAAAGGCAAAGAGTGGTACGATAGATATGTTGGTGTACAAGAACTAATGCCATACGCTAAAGCAGTTAGTGCAAAAAGTCATGAGTTTGATGATAGTGGAAATGAAAAAGATACGGACTATTATAAAATGATGAAGATTGTACTTGACGCTGGTTACCGTGGTTATGTGGGAATCGAATATGAAGGTCCTGAATTAAGTGAAATGGATGGCATAACCACTACAAAAAAATTATTGGAAAAGGTTCGATCAGAACTAACTGGGGATTATAGCTAACGCTCCGGCTATAATTTTAAATACCAGTTTTCTTAAAAACCCATTAGGTTGAACTTTGATAAATCATCTATTGGTGCCTAGGTCTCATAAACCATTATTCTTCAAAATAATTATAAAAAAAACTTAAGTTGACAAAATGATCCTGAGGAAATCTTTTTTTAACACATCTTTATTAACAATTATGATATTTGCTTCATGCGAAAGCAATAATATGTCAGATCCAGAAATCGCAAGATTGATTTTTCAGGCTGAAAGCGCATTTAGAAGTGGATACTATAATGCAGCGCTTTCCATAGCTGATAGTGTTATATCTCGAAAGCCAGATACGCCTGATATACATTTTCTTAGAGGAAGGGTTTTAACCAAGCTATCAAGACTCGTTGATGCCGAAAAGGCTTATCATGTGGTGCTTTCATTAGATAATAAATACCAAGGCGCCTGGTTCAATGTGGGGACAAACTATTTGAGGCAGAATAAAATACCTCAAGCTATATATAGCTATTTTAATGAAATGGAAAAACACCCTTCTGCTCAATCGATGGTTCAAATAGGAAAGGGTTATTCTGATTTAGGAAAACCCGATAGCGCGTTAATTGCCTTTGAAAAAGCAATCCGTATTAACAAAGATTTTGCACCTGCATATATGAGACTAAGCCACCTTAAAAAAGATGCTGGGGAAATTAATGAAGCTATAGCATATGCAAAAAAAGGCATGCAAATAGATCCTGATAATATTGATTATAAATATTTTATGGGTTCTCTTCTATTGTTAAACGGTGAACCAAAATTATCCATACCATTTTTTAATGAAGTTGTTGATGATAAACCTTGGCATTATTGGGCTCATCATAATTTGGGTCAAGCTTTATTTCGCGTAGGCAAGAAAACAAAAAGTGAATATTATATTTCAAGAGCCAAGGATCTCCAAAAAGGTATACAAGAAATAGAAAACTGGCGCAATCTTGCCAACATGAACCCAGATCAATTCATGCTATGGATTAACCTAGGAAATTCATTAAATGCTATGGGAAGAATAAATGAAGCTAGAGATGCTTTTTTAGTGGGACTATCAATAAAACCAATGAATATAGCTGTACAAAATAATATAGCTAATTTAAGCCTGGTGTTAGGAGATACTGTAGATGCTGTTATTCGATATCAAACTATTCTATCTCTAGACTCTACCATAATAGACGTTTGGCAAAATCTAGGTGTTGTGTATGCAAGCTCGGGTAGAATCAATGAAGCGCGGAATTCATGGAGAAGAGCCCTTAAGTATGAACCTAACAACAATACAATTATTGAATATTTAAAAACTGTAAATGAATAAATGTTCAACCCCTTTATTATAAAACTATTTATCATAATTACATTATTATTATCATGTGAACATTCCTTAACAGATTCTAGCAAAAAATCTCTTCTTAGTTTTACAGATGTTACCAAAAAAGCTGGACTAGCTAATTTTAAACATGTTTCCGGATCAATTGGGAATAAATGGTTTCCAGAATCAATGGGGTCTGGATGCGGGTTTATTGATTATAATTCTGATGGGTGGGTTGATATTCTTCTTGTGGGTGGTGGAAGTTGGGAAAACGAAGCAGACCCACCTTCACCTTCATTGTTTTTGTATAAAAATAACAAGGACGGAACATTTAAAGATGTGACGGATGAAAGTGGGCTGGGAGAAATATATACGTATGGTTTTGGGGTTTGTGTTGCAGATTATGACAATGATGATGATCATGATTTTTTCTTTACAACAATATGGAATAACTATTTATTTAGAAATGATAGCGGGGTTTTTGTTAATGTGAGTAATAGCAGTGGGCTCGGAAATGATTCTCTGTGGAGTACTACATCAATTTTTTTTGATGCAAATAAAGATGGTTTTGTTGACTTGTTTGTGGGAAGCTATGTTGATTGGAGCCCCGCGAATGATATTTGGTGTACTTTAGATGGAAGTACAAAAAACTACTGTACTCCGGAACTATATAATGGCGTTGCTAGTCAGTTTTATCAAAACAATGGAGACGGAACTTTTAGCAATACAACTGAAGCTGCTGGTTTCCTTCCCTCGCCTGGTAAAATGTTAGGAGCCGCGGAGTTAGATTTTAATAATGACGGTTGGCCAGATTTAGCTGTCGCTAGCGATACACAAAGAGATCTTTTATACCAAAATAATGGAGATGGAACTTTTAATGAAATTGGGGCAATAAGCGGGGTTGCTTATGATGAAAATGGTAGAGCAAGAGCTGGAATGGGAATCGATGTTGGTGTAATTGATAAATCCGGAAAAGAAACAATTTTTGTAGGAAACTTTTCCAAAGAAATGATAAGTGTGTTTAGGCATTCCAGCGGACAGTTTTTTGAAGACATATCTGCTATATCAAAGGTTGGGCGCCCAAGCCTCATGACCTTAACGTTTGGATTGTTTCTTTTAGATATTGATCTTGATGGTGATTTAGACTTGTATACTGCAAATGGCCATGTTCAAATAGGAATTGAAGAAACGCAAGATGGTATTTTTTATCGAGAACCTAGCCATTTGTTTCTTAATGATGGGAACGGTATTTTTAATGATATTGTTCCTTTAATAGGCGGACCTCTTTCTAAACCGATAGTTGGAAGAGGGGCTGCATATGCTGATTACGATAATAATGGAACGTTAGATATTTTAGTGACTGAAAATAATGGCCCAGCTTATCTTATAAGAAATAATAATCTGAACAATTATTTGAGAGTTAAAATTAAATCAATAAATAGCAATCGAGACGGTATAGGTACAAAACTAATTGCAACAACTAAAGATAATAGGATGATTAGAAGGGTCAAAACAGGATCAAGCTTTATGTCACACTCTGAAGCTACTATAACGTTTGGTCTTGGAAAACATCAAATGGTTGATAGCTTATATGTATATTGGCCAAATAATAAAATAGACATATTTCTTGATATTCAATCTTCACAAGAAATACTATTAATTGAGAATAATGCAAATTAATTATTCAATTAAAACCCTTCTGGCTTTATTGCTTATATGCTCTTGCTCAAAAGAAGAAAACAAGATTTCTTATAACATTAAAAAAAGAAATCCTATGGTGAATTATTTTTTGATGCAGGGCAATCTGTTTTTAAAAAAACATGATTTTAAAAAAGCTTTGGCTCTAGCTGACAGCGCGGAATCATAT
Organism: bacterium; assembly: GCA_004321715.1. GTDB lineage: Bacteria > Fidelibacterota > Marinisomatia > Marinisomatales > TCS55. The sequence continues at coordinate 79,807 of SGYN01000003.1, forward strand.
GACTTAAATAAAGATGATGTATATTTTTTTAAAGGAAGGGTTTTTTCAGAACTTGGAAGGTTTGCAAAAGCTGATAAAGCTTATAATAATACAATAAAAATAAATCCCAATTATATTGGCGCTTGGAACAATTTAGGCAACAATGCTTTTAGGCAACAAAATTTTAGTCAAGCGGTTAAATACTATAAAAAAGAATTAAATCAAAATAAAACAAGCATCCCGTTCAGGGCATTAGGTAGGGCATATGTAGAGCTAGGAAAAACCGATAGTGCGAGAATTTGTTTTCAACACGCAGTAGAGCTCGATAATAATTATGCATCTGCCTATTTAAACCTTGGGCAACTTGAACAAGATGAAGGAAATTTAAATAAGGCACTTCAACTGGTAAGTAGAGCATATGCATTGGAACCAGGCAATGTAGAATATCAGTATGTCTATAGCACTATTCTTGTACAAATGGATCGGGGCAAAGAAGCGATATACAGTCTTCGAGAAATAATAAAAAAATGGCCTTGGCATCATGGCGCACATTATAATCTTGGAAGAGCCCTAATTCAATCAGGGCAAAAAAAAGATGGTCAAGAATATTTAGATAAATCTGAAATCGTACGTGCGGCACAAGCAAAAATAGATCACTTGGAAAACACCATACGGGCCCTTCCTGATGATCCTTATTCCTATGCTGCCCTAGCATTTGCGCTTAGAAAAGTGGGGCGGTTTAATGATGCAATGCATTCATATAAAGTTGCATTGTTTCTTGATCCAAATAATTATGATATATGGAATAATGTAGCAAATCTATATTTATTACAAAAGGATACTACAAAAGCATTAAACACTTATAATTACATTGTTGAAAAAAGCCCAGAGTTAATTGATACATGGTTAAACATGGGCGTTGTATACGCATTATCCAATCAAAAAGATAATGCAATATATGCTTGGGAGCGCGTTCTGGGGTATCAGCCAAATAATCTTTCCGCAATTAAGTATTTAAATAAAATTAAAAATAATTAAAAAATTTTATTCTGATTTATGCATATGAAAACAATCTATTTGTTTGCAATCACAGTAATTATATCTTTTTCTTGTGATAGAAATAGTGTCATACAAGGAAATTTTTCATTTCTTGTAACTGGAAATGTGCAAGGTGAGTTATATCCTAAAAAAATGCGTAGAGGGAGCTTGGGCGGAATAGCCAGGCGGTCTACTTTTATAAATGAAGAAAAAAAGAATATGAATCCAATAATTCTTGATGCTGGAAATTTATTTGCTGGAGACTCTAGTGGTGTGGCGCTAGTTAAAAGTTATAATGCAATGGGTTATGATGCTCTCAACGTTGGAGTAGAAGATTTATCTATTAAGAACGACTTAAAGAAAATGAAAAGACTTGCCAATTTTCCGTTTATCTCTGCAAACATAATAGATAAAAAATCTGGAAAACTCGCATTTAAACCATATGTAATCATTGAAAGAAACGGGTTTAAGGTTGGAATAGTTGGTTTGTCTAATAATAGAAATATTAATTCAGATTATACAATTAATGATCCTGTTGTGATTGGTAAAAAGATATTAAAAACATTAGCAAGAAAAACCAGATATCAAGTTGTAATGTTTAACGGCGCGTATGATCAAAGCATACAATTGCAAAAAGAACTATTAGAAGCTGATTTTATATTTGTTAGCGGACATAAAGAGATACCAAGAAAAACAAGTGTTTATGATGGTGGGGCTTTTATATACAGTGTGGGTGAATATGGACAATCAATTGTATCAACTAAAATTAGCATCGCTCATGTTGATTCCTCATTAAAAGATATAAGCATGTTGCTTGAGCGTGAAAAATTTATTGATGAGACCTTAGATCTTCTTCATGGTGGGTCTTCTGTAAGTGTAGAAAAAATGTATTCAGGCAATTACGATATGACGCAGCGAATTAAACAAATTAAACTTGAACTACAATCAGCTAGAGATGAGCTGGAAAAAACCGTTAACTCGGTTGAGTTTGATTTTATTCCTTTATCAGATTTTATAAAAGATGATGAAAAAATTAATTCAATTATAAATGAGGAAAATGTTGAGCTTAACAAGTAAATTATTTCCATATAGCGCTATGGCTGAAGAAAAAACAATTGCTTGTTATGTGTATTTTTTATTCATAACCATCTCAAGTGTAATAAATAATAATATTGCATTTGCTCAGCAAAACACATCAATAAAATTAAAAGACTTAGCTAGTTCATCGGGAATTGATTTTATTCATTATGCTCCAAGACCCCGGTGGTGTGAAATTGGCCCTACAGTAGTTGGCGCAGCAACAAATGAGGGTTTAAATCTAGTTTTTGAACAGGAAAAGGAATATTGGAAATCAAATGGGCGTCTTATGACCATGGATGAGTTTGCTAATATCCACTTAATAAAAATGAATGGCTCTGGTGCGGCTTGGATTGATTATGATAGGGATGGTGATTGGGATCTTTATTTAGTTAATTGTCAAGGAGATGCAAGTGTCACTAATGCCATGTATGAAAACATAGGTAGTGGCGTGTTCACAAAAGTAAATAAATCTGGAGCTGAAGATGACGGGGAAGGAATGGCCGTTTCTTCAGCCGATTATAATAACGATGGGTTTCCTGATCTGTTTGTTACTAATTATGGAAATTTTAAACTATATAAAAATAATAAAAACAAGACTTTTTCAGATGCTACTCAAGAAGCTTTTAGTAGTACAATTAAAGATAAATGGTATGGTGGATCAGCTTGGGGGGATTACGATAACGATGGCGACTTAGATTTATATGTTACAGGGTATGTTGATTTTTCTAGAAGGCCAAAATTTACTAGTTTACGCTTTCCTATGGATTTCGGCGGCACACCAAACACATTATACAGAAATAATGGTGATGGCTCTTTTACTGACGTTACTACAACAACCGGGGTTTTGGATGATGCATCAAGAAAATCAATGCAGGTAGTATTTAATGATTTTAATGATGATCGTTTGCCTGATCTTTTTGTAACAAACGATACAGATGCAAATGGTTTTTATTTAAATAAAGGCGATGGAACATTCAAGCAGTTTTCAGGTCCTAGTGGCCTAAGCACAACCGATGGAAGCATGGGTATAGCTTTAGGAGACGTTAACAAAGACGGCTTAACAGATGTGGTATATACTAACTATGCGGCTGAAGTAAATACATTAGCAATGCTGCTGGATAACAAGTCAAGCAATGATGGAAAATTGAATAATGCCGTTTTTGTTCAAGATTTTGAGTCTCCACTTTTGCATAAGTTAACATGGCCAAAAGTTAGTTGGGCTCCAGGACTATATGATTTAGATAATGATAAAGATTTGGATCTTTTTTTTGCCAATGGTCATTTAAACTCGGTTAGCGGTGATAACAGACAATCAAATCAACTTTTTGAAAATGATGGTACCGGACGATTTAAAGATATTACAGAAAGTTCTGGCGTCTTAAGCGCAGGAAACCGTATTCACCGATCCGCAATATATGCAGATTATGATAATGATGGTATGGTTGATATGTTTGTTACAGTTAATGGACAACAAGTAGAAGATGGATCTGGAAATAATATATTTGATAAACACCAAGGAAAAGGCGTTTTGTTTCATAATGAAACCAAAAATAACAACCATTGGATTAAAGTGAGGCTGGAGGGCGTTACATCAAATAAAGACGCCTTTGGATCGCAGGTTATCATCCATACAGCAAGCGGTGTATACTCTCAATCGCTAGTCTCTGGTCAAGGATATTTTTCATCCCATGCAAAAGAATTATATTTTGGTCTGGGGACAGAAGATAAAATTGATAAAATAGAAATTAAATGGCCAAGTGGCGTTAATCAGTTTTTTAATAATATTTCTACAAAACAAACAATATATGTTATTGAAAACGGAAAATTATATCAAAACACTTTGGTCTTAAGCAATCAATGACATCTTTAATATTCTTGTTATCTGATAATTTTTGTTTACATATATAAAAGGTTCAGCTTTATTGATTTTCATAGCTGCAACTTGTGTAACAGCGCAAGTTAGGCAGCAAGTATCTATGGAGCTATCTATGAGCTTTGATGTTCCATATGTTGGTCCTATCAAAAAATTAGACACATTTATTTTTGGTCCTAATATTTCACATCACACAGAAAAAACAGAGGCAAAAAGATTTTATGCAAAAATGTTGGTTAATGATTCCAAAGGGAAAATAATTGATGCAAACAACAAACTGTACATCAAATATAATATTGAAAATAAAGAATACTGGGAAATACCATTTGAAAAAGCATTATATAAAAAAGACTCTACTAAAACAAAAAAAAGTTCTAAAAGGAAAAATTCGAGATGGTCAATGCCCTTTGGTGATGATGAAAGCCCTATAGATAGTGTTTATAGAACAAAACAGAATGGTGGGCTACTTCTGGGGGTCGAAAGCATGAAATGGAAAACAACTTTTACGGACTCTTCTGGGGGTGTCTTAATTATAGAAGAATGGGAAACTCCCCAGCTGCCAGCATTAAGGCTTGCAGATTCATTAAATAAATCATTACAGATGTATCTTGGCAGACCAGATACAATGATAGCAACGTTTGGTGGTGGGTTTTCAAATATGATGCTGAAATCCAAAAACATCAAGCATCAGCTGCCTCCTATTAATGGTGAAATAATTAAAGCTATAATTCAAACTTTTGAAGAAGGTGAATTAACCCCAACTTTCGTAATGGAGCTCGAGATAACGGAGCTTAATATTGAGCCTTTAAATAAAGATAGCTTTCGTGTTCCAAAGCTGTATACTATAATTGATCAATAGCGTGCTAAACAAGCAGATTTACCCACTACTTATCGTTGGTTTAATAGCGATATCTACATCCCCGGTTATTGCGAAACTATTACCCAATGTCCCTGCTGCTGTAATAGCCTTTTGGAGAATGGCAATTGCGAGCGCAGTTTTATGGATCTACGCTGGGGTTTTTTCACATAGTTCGAAAAGCTCTAATAATACAAAATTAGTATATTTAGCAGGAGCATCTCTAGCGATGCATTTTATCTTTTGGTTTGGAGCCTTGAAACTAACTTCTATAGCAAACACAACTGTTTTAGGAATAGTTGCACCTGCGTTTACGCTATTAATTGAGAGACTGATTTATGGTAAAAGAATAAATACTCTTAGCGCCATATCCTTAATAATAATTTTTATTGGATGTACAGTTGTTCAGGGAAGTAATTTAGGAAAATTTAGCGGTGAAGGACTTGGCAATGCTATGGCTATTATATCTGCAGTATTTTTGGGTATAGTATTTCTGATTGGTTCAAAAGCCAGACAAGATATCGGAGTTCTTCCTTACACAAAAAATTTATTTACTGTATCGGCTGTTGTGCTTCTGATTTCTTCTTTATCGTTAAATAATTCCATATTCAACTATAGTATAGAAAATTATTTTTGGTTATTTATGTTGGGAATTATTCCTACGTTGATAGGTCATACCATATTTAGCTACTCAATAAAATATGTTTCTCCCACAATCTTAGCATCCATACCCCTTGGTGAGCCTATAATCGCTTCTATTCTTGCCTTTGTTTTGTTTAATGAAGGTATTACTTCCCATGTTTTTATTGGTGGAATAATTATAGCAGCGGGGTTGCTTTTATTGATCAAGAATAATACAAATTAATTGATATAGAATTAAATCATTTTGTGTCATTCGCGTATTCGCCATGAAACTTTCTTGGTAGCAGTGCTGCTATATTCCGCATGATATCATCACCAATTTCAGCTAATTGGTTTTGGCGGTTGATTCGGTCAGATGGAAGATCACGTGAAATAGAAAATGGAATTCCAACTTTGACTTTCACCTGAGGTCTTATACCTTTAAACCACTTGTGCCATATATCTTTATCCAAGCCAACAACGCTCATGGGCAGTATTTTGCAATCAGATTTTAATGAAAGATATGTAACCCCTTTTTTTGGCTTTCGCAGCGCGGGCCCTGTAGTTGCTTCTGGGAATATTCCTAATATTTCACCATTTCGCAAAGCTTGAACTGCTATCTTAATTGTTGATGGAGCTAGCTTCTGTCTGTTGGTTGGAATAAAACCATAAAGTTTACCTGCAACTATGACATCCCATTTAATATCTTGGTCGCTTGCTGCGAGAAAGCTTATAGGCTTTCGTATTGCATATGCCACAAGTGCTGGGTCAAATATATGGAAATGATTTATTGCTATAATATATGGACCGTTTTTAGGAATATTATTTCTTCCATATACTCTGGGCTTTAATAAAACGGTGCATAGCAAAAGATTCAAATAACTTGATAGATACCGAACCCATTTTGGTAATAATTTGTAAGAATCCAGCTTCGTTCGTACAGAACTCATTACAATATTATATAACTAATTATTTATTAAAACGGTAAGTCATCATCGTTTGATGGTGGCGAAGATTGGCTGCCTCCGCTTTCCGTGTTGCGACGCCCTAGCGTTGTAAAGGCATTTCCGACCACTTCTGTTGAATATCTTTTCATCCCTTCTTTGTCTTCCCAGGACCGTGTTTGCAGCCTGCCCTCCACATACACCATTTGCCCTTTTTTTACATACTCTCCAGCAAACTCTGCCTGCTTCCCAAACAATACGCATCGATGCCACTCTGTGTGGTCCTCCCAATTACCCTCGGTATTTTTTCTAGATTCATTGGTTGCCACGCTAAATGTTGCAACAGCGGTACCACCTGGGGTAAATCTGCTTTCAGGATCTCCCCCTAAGTGGCCAACTAGTATAACTTTATTTACACTCCCTTTTTGCATGTGTTCTCCTTATTATTTTACTAAAATTACTTTTCTTGCCTCTTTATAATCATCCCAAATGTAGTTCACATTTTCCTGTTGATTATATATAAAATTGTTTGCTTGTAATAGCACTATATACGTGCCACTAGAAACAACCTTTCCATATTTATCTAACCCATCCCAAGATATTGAATGGGTACCAGCACGGCTCTTCCCGTTAAATAGTGTGTTGATATGAAGGCCTTTAATATTAAAAATATTTAATGTAATTCTTGAATCCAGGGGCATGTTATACTTTATTGATACAGATTGGTTAAAGGGGTTTGGATATAAAGGATTCATAGAAAATTTTTCGGGAATTAAGCTCATTTCTGTTTGTGTGGATAATAACTCATTATCCATCCATTCCATTCTCGTTATAATCCAGCTTCTTAGATAGTCTATTTCATCTTGATATGTTTGACCAATGTAATAGTTAGGCCAAACGTATTCTCCCAACGTTGGCCAACGTTCGAAATTTCTTTCTGCAGCTTCACCTATATGAGCTTGCAAAGAGTCTATTAGTAAATGTACTGAGGCATTAGAAAGAGAATTGTTTCTTAGGTTGTTCCATCGTTGCTGTACTGACCATCGAAAACTTTGATCTGTCCAAATAATACCCCACCAATATGGAATACTAAAATCGTCAAGAGGTAAATCTGCTTCTACTTGCCAGCCTTCTGGCTCCCAGCCATTATAATAGTCCGCATTTCCAAACCCAAGGTTAAAATCCCAAATGGGCCCTGCAACTAATTGGCCACTTTCGCTATCTTTATCCTTATGTAAAAAACTGCTCAGCCTGTAACCGTCGACATTTTTTGTTATTTCTTGCATAATAAAAAAATCAACAAAGGACCCCCAATCAATAATGCTGGGGTATCCTGTTTCTGGATTTGCAAAGTCTTCGCTTAAAACTATCTGTTCAAAGGTATCCATATAGTTCATTATATATTGCTGTTGTTCATAGACAATTTCATCTGGTTTAGGATAATGGTATTGATAATAGAAACCCCCATATGAATCCAATGGTGGCTCAGAGTGCCAACCCCCAATATTTTCTCCATCCCACTTATCAACCTTAATTATGTATCCACCGGTTATATCATCCCCTGAAACCTCTTCTACCTCTAGTTTAGAAATATTTACTCTATTATTATCCCTCTTTATTTTTTCAAACATCACATACAGTCCTCTATAGTCACCATTAACCACCAATTCAAAATAATGTGACCTTGATGCATATTTTCCCGCCTCTCTGGCCATTGTGTAAATGATTGCATTGCGCATTAGTGATTTATCTGTGTACGGTGCATTAAATATCCAATCATTCTCTTCAGGCATACCAAAAAGAGAAACGTTGTTATTTTCACCCACGCTATCTCTTGTTTCAACCGCAAACTGTTTCTTTGGAAACCACGTTGTTGAAGATCCGCGTATCTCAATTCCAATAAAACCGTCATAGTGATTATATGGGTCTGATAGATAGTTTATTACTCCTGGGCCATTATCAATAATTCCCATGTGGGCTGTGAGTTTTTCTTCATTAGGTATTTCTTGGCCGTTGGTATTCACTACTATTATTGGGAGATGCGATGAAGAAAAATCTGTCGGAATGTAAAACCATTCTGGTGTCTCTCCATAGTATGACAACCCTTCACTTAGTTTAAATGATAAATAAAATAAACTAGACATGTCAGAAGAAGTTGTGTTGACATTGTGTACCTGTACGGCTAAAACGTTTTCTCCTGTGGATAGAACATCTTCAAAATCGCTAGGATATAAAACAAACGCTTCTGGTGCTTGCCCTTGGTACATTACTGCCTCGTGGTCTGTTTCGGTAGTTTGTTCATATGTAACCTGTGATCCTGGCTCACCCATATTCGCAGATCGTAAAACTTCAGTTCCATTTATGTATGCTATAAATCCATCATCATAATCTGCGTGTATGGCTAAAGATAGTATTTCATCCAGAGATATGACGTTAAAATTTTTACGGAAAAACACTGATAATGTATTAGTTATAATTGTGTTATCATCGCCATCTGCATACCCAAAGCCTCCTTGCCCTGTATTCCAATTGCTTGAATCAAAGTTTAACTGATTCCAATTTTCTGGTGGAGATGTTGTTCCGACAAAATAACTCCATGTGTCTTCTGCATATATTGCTGTCTCCCATTGTGGTTGCGCTAGTAAAATTGAAACACTTAATGTTAGCAACAAAAACATGGTGTGTAGTTTATGAATCATCAAAGATAAAGCTGATACTTGCTCAATGTTTTTAATAACACTTACAAAACTTACTTTTTATACACTGAAAACGTTTGGGGGTTATCTTTAAACGCCTCCAGAGGTCTTGTAACACCAGCAACGCCTATCTCTCTGATTTTTCTTACATGTTCAAAGTCAATCACACATGTTTGTATACAAGGCCCCTCTCCATTGCTTTGTAACACCACTCCTTCTGGATCAATTATTTGAGAGCCCCCCACCCCGCCATATCCAACACCGTTACAAGACACAACATAACTCTGCTGAGTAATAGCTGTTGCTTGTGATATTATCTGTTCTTGCTTTCTGTCTCCTGTAGTTGTCATTGTTGGGACAATAATAAGTTCTGCGTTCAAATGAATGAGATCTCTTGCTACTTCTGGAAACCATATATCATAACAAATCATTATACCTATGTTCCCTATTCCATCTAGGCTAAAAACAAAAGGGGATGAACCGCAAGTTGTTTTTTCATATGGTCTCCATGGGTATCGTTTTCTATACAAACCCTCCATTTCTCCTTTTGGAGAAAAAACGACTGATGTATTATAAATATTTTGATCTGATAATTCATACATGCTGCCTGGTATTATCCATAAGTTATACTGTTTTGCCCATGATGAAAAAATATCTGTTAATGGCCCTGGAATTTCTTGAGCATCTTTTTTCATTTCTTTGCCAATGTTCATAGCACACAATTCTGGGTATACAACCATGTCAATTTGGGGAAATGTTTTTTGTATGTGCTGTAAGTATTGCTCCATCGTCTTAAGATTTTCATCTTGGCTCTGCGTCATGTGCATCTGAACGGATGCAATGTTTAAACTCGTTTTTACTCTCTTATTATTCATTATACATTATGACACAATATTATACTCTGCCGTAATTAAGCTTTTTGTGTATCGGCGTTTTGGGTGGTTAAGAATAGTATATGGGTCTTCTTCCTCTATTATTTCTCCTTTATATAATACAGCTAATCGATCCACAGTTTCCATAACGATTCTAATATCGTGTGAAATTAATAAAATTGTAAGGTTGTCATCCTTTATTAAGAATTGTAATAAATCAAGGATTGTCTGTTGAGATTTTATATCTAAAGCAGACGTTGGTTCATCTAAAATTAACAAGGAAGGGTTTTGTATTAGGGCTCTTGCAATGGAAACACGTTGACGCTGCCCACCGGAGAGCGTGTGCGGATATCTGCTTAATAAATTGGTGCTTAGTTCAACTTTTTCAATACAATTATTTAACTTATCATTCATGCCGGATAAATCAAGACCCCCAGAAATTTCCATTGGCTCCATTAATATTTCAACAATTGTCATGCGCGGGTTTAGAGAGCCTAATGAATCTTGAAAAACTGCACTTAGGCGCCTGTTTGGCTTATTGTGGATCGTCATGTTTCCATTTTCATCAAGAACAGAAACCTCTCCCTTATCTTGATGAATAATTTGCAGCAATATTTTTGCTAACGTGGACTTTCCGCTTCCAGATTCACCAATAATTCCAAGGATTTCATTTTTATATATATCAAGATTTATATTTTTTAATACGTTCTTTTGTTTACTTGAATGAGCATAGCTCTTATATAAATTATTTATAGAGCAAATGGTAAGTTTTTTATCTTCATCATTAGAATTGTTTGGTTTAATTAACTTGAGACTCCGAATTAATGATTTAGAATAACTGTTTTTTGGTTTATTAAACAGTATATCGGTTTCGGAAAACTCAACAATACTTCCAGCTTTCATTACGGCTGTTTTATCACAGTATTTCTTTATTGATAGCAGATCGTGTGAGATCAGCAGCGTGCTTATATTGTTTTGTACTCGCAACTCGTTAATCAAGTGAAGGATTTCTTCGCGCAGGTTTGCGTCTAGGGCTGTTGTAGCCTCATCGGCAATTAATAGTTTGGGTTTAATAGACATTGCTATTGCAATCATTGCTCGTTGCATCTGTCCACCTGAAATTTGATGTGGGTACCGATTTAAAATATCAGTTTCTTTCTTTAGATATACACGTTCTAACCATTGTTTTGCTATTATCAAAGATTCTTCTTTTGTTACACCAAACCGTTTCATAACAATCAATGAAAATTGTTTTCCAATAGTTTGTATTGGGTTTAGGGAAAGCATTGGGTTTTGAAAGACCATAGAAACTTCGCGTCCTTTTAATCTGCTTCTATTATTTGTCATGTCTTTGTTCTTAAAAAATATTTTTCCAGTTATGACACAACCTAAAACCGGAAGCTGATCTAGAATAGTCCAGGCTAACATGGTTTTTCCACTTCCTGTTTCACCTATAAGGCCGACGGCTTCACCCGATTCAATCTCCAGATTAATTGAATCAAGAAATGTTGTTTCAATATTTTGATTATATGATTTTAAACTAACGTTTTGTAGTGATAATAACATCTTAGTTGTTTTCAATTTTTGGGTTTAGATAATCTCGCAAATCATCGCCAATTATATTAAAACAAAGAACTGTAAGTAGAATGAAAACCCCAGGAAAGACAACCACCCACCAATGATAAAGAAATTGTGCTCGCGATGCTGTTATTAACAATCCCCATTCGGGCAAAGGTGGCTCTGCCCCTAGGCCTATAAAAGATAATCCGGCAACAGTCAAAATAGCATACCCAGCATCAATACTTCCCTGAACAATTACTGGGCTAATGCTGTTTGGTAAAATATGTTTTGTTACGATATGGAATAATGATCCGCCCATACTTTTTGATATCAGAACATAGTCGGAAGATTTTATTGTTATTGCCTGTGCGCGGGCAATTCTTACATACCAAGGAAACCAAGATATAGAAATTCCAACAATTACACTGTTTAATGACCCCCCTAATGCAACAGCAATTACGATTGGTAAAACCAAAGGAGGAAACGAAAGAAACGCATCACATATTCGCATAATAACTTCATCTACTCTTTTTTCAGAAACGCCCGCAACAAGACCTAAGGGCACCCCAAGTGCAATTGACATGAAGACCACGCTGATGGCAACTCGAATGGATACTAGCCCTCCCCGGAGGGTTAATGTAAACATGTCTCTACCAGCGGCATCTGTTCCAAAAAAATGAGATAATGATGGCGCTTGGTTGTTTATTTCAAGATGCACTGCGCCCCTTAAATCATCGGAATAGGGAGATAAAAAAGGGATGAGCACAGCGAATAGAATGACTGTGGATAAAAACAATATAGAAACTATCGTAGTGTTTTTATGCTGAGCAAATATGAAAAAACTCTTCATGTTATCATATCGTTCTAGGGTCAATAATTAGATATAGCATATCAATCAAAAAATTTATCAACACATAACTAATGGAATAAATTAATGTTAATCCAACGATTGCTGGAAAATCCCCTGTTAATATAGATAAAACACCAAATTGACCAAGGCCTGGCCAATCAAATATTGATTCAATAAGGAATGTGCCACCAAGCATCATTCCATAGCTTAAACCCACAATAGTTGAAACAGGAACAAGCGTGTTCTTATACGCAGAGCCCACCACCGCCTGCTGTGGAGTAAAACCAAAGGATAATAATGTAGTAAAAAAGGGCTCTTTCATTGTATCTGCTAAAGAGGATTTAGATATTCTAATGATGATACCCATTACCGCCACACTCATTGTTATCGCGGGTAAAAATATATAATGAAGAGCATTAATAAATAAAGTCCATTCGCCCGAAATAAGTGTATCAAACAATATAAAACCTGTGTGTATAATTAAATCAGCATTCATATATATATCGGTTGAAAATCTTCCTTGAAGAGGGAACCAACCAATCCAAGCAAAGAAAACAATTTGAAGAATCATTCCTAACCAAAACACAGGTATAGCAAGACCCACATAGCCTAATCCTCGTATCAATATATCTAGGGTTGTGTTATTTTTTAATGCAGCAATTAATCCTAAAGGAAAAGCAATTAAAACAGAAAAAAACATGGAAACGCTGACTAGTTCAAATGTTGCAAAAAAACGGCTTGATAGCTCTGTTGTTATTGGCTGTTTTGTCCGCAATGATACCCCCAAATCACCCTGCAAAATATTTGTTATATAGTTAATATATTGTGTGCCCAAAGATTTATCCAGATTTAGATCTTTCCTCGCAACTTCTAATTGTTCTTCTGTTGGGTGTGACCCAACCCATAATGCGGTTGGGTCTCCAGGAAGCCAGTGAGCAATGAAAAAAGTGATTGTTGCTACAACAAAAATCACCCCCGCCATCATAAGCAATCGTTGAAGAAAATATTTAATCATTTTCTCTTTGCAGATTATAGACTAGAAGGGTGGAGTATGCTGGGTTTGCCCTAAGTCCCTGGATGTCTGATCTAGAAACCGATTGAACGCTCAAGTCTGATGCGGGAATAACCACACAATCATCAATTAGTTTTTCTTGAATTGCTTTATAGTGCTTTTTTGCTATTTGCGGGTTTGTCGCCTCCTGTTCCCAGGCTATGGCTATTAATGAGTCCACTTCTGGGTTGCTATAATAAGATAAATTAAATAACGGGTTTTGCTGCGTTTCATATAAACCAAAGAACCAATCTGATGGGGATGCATATGTTGGCCACCATGCCATAGATATAATATTTGGCGCAGTTTGTAAATTTTTTGCTTTTTCCCAATTTGTTGACCACAACCCTGGTTTAAGTTTTGTGTTTATACCAACTTTTCTCAAATTATCAAACATGGTTAGTGCGGTCAATCGATACTCTTCAGAAGTAGAAACATAGGAAAGGTCAATGTTGATCTCTTTGTTTGATAAACCTGATTGTTTTATGTATTTATTAGACTTTTCTAAGTCAAAGCTTATGAGATTATCCGGGGCAACAAATAAAGGGGTGTTTGATGGAATCAGTCCAGTTGGCTCACGGCCTAAGTCACGATAGATATATTGATTGATTTTTTTTCGATCAAAAGCAGCCGCAATTGCTCTTCGAATAAAGACATTATCGGTAGGGTGCTTCTTCGTATTTAATAAATAAAAATGATTAATCCATGCTGGGAAAAAAGAAACGCGAACACCGTCTGTCTCCTTTAGTTTTTTTAGGAGCTGATTTGGTATGAGAACGGCATAATCTGCCAGTCCGCTTTCAATCATTTGTAATCTTGTAGAAGATTCAGATACAACTCGAATTTGTATCGTTTCAAAATAATGTGTCTGCTCCCACCCTCTCCAATATTTATTGTTTCGAGCAAGTTCAATCTGATGGTTTCTCTGCCAGCTCTTAAATTTATAGGGGCCGGTTCCTGCAACGTATCCTCTTGAAATTGAATCGCCAGACATGTTTTTTGTAGCCGGCGAATACATCCACGCGCCATATTGAGAGCTTACAATTCTATCTAAAGGAACTGCTTTATCTAAGATAAATGTAACGCGATGCTCCTCGTCAACGCGTACTTCCTTTACATTTGACCATATATAACTTGCGCCCAGATAGCGTGATTTGTTTCTATCTACTACATACTTTACTGCATCTGCATTAAAGCGTTGACCATCATGAAAATAAACATTTTTTCTTAATTCAAATGTCCAAAGAAGACCATCATCTGATTTTGTGTAAGATGTTGCAAGACCCGGTGTCATCTTATGCTCCTCTCCAGAAGCATCCATCCAAAGCAATGGTTCGTACATGTTTGACATGGGTAATACTTCTAAAGAATATGCTGTTGCAGGATCCCAATCCGTCACATCATCATATGTTGCAATAACAAACACATCTCTATTTTTTTTAATTTCTGATGTGCATGACATATTAAAGATCAAGGAGAAAAACATTAAGTACTTGATCCAAATCATCAATCTGTTCCAAAGATTAATTGAATAGTACCTATAAAAAACATAGCTGCTGATAAAATATTAACGGTTAAGAATCATCTTTTGTGTTAATATATCGCTTTCGCTTGTTAAGCGACAAAAATAGATACCACTTGGAGCTATGGCTCCTGAGTTATCTACTCCTGTCCATTGAACGTTGTGGCTTCCTGCTCGTTGTAACCCCTTATGTATTGTAAATACTTCTTTTCCCAATAAATCATATATGGCCAAATAAATATTTTCTGTTTTACTCAGCGAATAATGAAACTGGGTTTGTGGGTTAAAAGGATTTGGGTAGTTTTGGTCTAAGGAAGCTGATGTCGGGATAACGGCTTTTATATTATCTATTGCAAGCTCAGAAGATCCATCGTGCTCCAAAAAGTAAATGTGCGGCTTATCGGAACCAAGTCCTGCAGAAGTAAATATAATATCTCCTTGATTATCATTGTCAATATCTCCTGCAAATAATTTAGCTACTCGAACCTTGCCTTGGTCTGTGCCGCTTGTAAAATCATCCGTGGTGTCATCCATAAAAATTATATGTTCTATAAAGCTTGAATCGGATAGGGGATTGTCTCCAACAAACTCCCAGTCGTAAACAGCTTCATTATAATGACCTGCTAAGTATAGATTTGGTTTTCCATCCATATCTGCATCACCTGTGTTTATTTGCCTTAACCCACCTTGGTAGTGTTTAAAATAATGAAAGTTCGAAAATGTAAGTTGGCTAACGTTGTCATTTCCTTCAATAGCATAAAAATAACCAGGGGTTAATAGTTCTCCTGTTAGTGAGTTTGTACCAGATGTAACAGCGTATAGTTCATTTGTGTTATTTCCATCAAGATTTGCCATAATAATACTTTGATTTCCTCTTTCATTTACTTCGTTACTCACGTAGAAATCCGTTTGATACGCATATAGGTCTTCCGAACCAATGTTTTCATAAACGATTAAACGATAATACTCATAGGCTATGGTATAAATTTCCATGAGTCCGTCTTGATCTAAATCGTTTACATAAATATTATACCCGCTCCAGTTTGTTGTTATTGGATCTGTATATTCTATATGCCATATGGCGGAATCTAGGTTGCTGTTTTCCAACTCAAATATCATAAAATGACTGCTACCTGTAGTTCCCCATGGTCCATTCATTATTGATACGATAACTTCCTGGTTTGCGTCACCATCTAATTCCGCTGCCACTATCTGCCCGGCTTCCCAAACGCTGTCCAACCCCATGTCCCATGTGGCTGTAGGCATATACGGAAACAAAAGAGAATCCGCATTCCATTCAAAAATTTGCAACCCTTGACCGCCGGAAACGCCTGGCTCAGTATCGGCTAACACTAGAATTTCTGGGTTACTGTCTCCATCCACATCCCCAACTGTGACGCTAGAATAATTATCAAAGGAACAACTTAGATCACCAAAATAATAGTACCACTGTAACGCAATGGTATCATCTTCTGTCGCTTCAAAATGATACACGCCATTGCAAAAGGTTCCTGTATAGCTGCTAGTTACTATAAAATCACCAAACCCATCGTTATCAAAATCGTATGGCCCAACCATACTCCAGGGGGGGCCATCTGGGTGTATGCCGCCGCTGCCCCATGGCAAATCGGTCCACTTTACCGAAAAAGCGCTGTCTATTTCCGCTCCGGTAATTATTGTAAAGCTTAAACAAGTTATGATTGTATTAATATATATTCTCATCGAGCTACCCCTCTAAAATGTTAAGAAAATATCAGGTTTATACTATTCGTGCTTTTAATTTACATTATCCAATTAATTAATCATGAATATAGTTAAACACCCAAATTTATTATTCGCAATAATCTTCTCTGCAACAATTGTTGCTCAAAGCCCTTTTTTGGAGTCGTTACCGTACGCACCTCCTGATTTTCAACAATATCCAATAAGGCATCACACGGATCATAATTACCCAACACAAACCCCTAATGGGGTCAATGCAAGATTTGATGGACGTATTTTTACAAACAACATTGTGGCCTTCGATTGCCCTGCCGGTGTTTCTTGTTATGATGGTCATGCGGGAAATGATTATCATATGCCAATGAATACGCCAATCCTAGCAGCAGCTGATGGCTATGTCGTATGGTCTTCATTTTCTCCTGGGGCGGACCCCTGCCCAGGAGGTATATCTCCTAATGGTGACACTGGTATTATCATTATTTATCACTACAATGATTACTTTACTTGTTATCTTCACCTGAACCCTCCATTAAATGTTTTGGTTGGGGAAACAGTTGCGGCAGGAGATACTATTGGATTTAATGGGATGACCGGTTGTGCAACCTCCCCTCATTTGCATTTTGAAGTAAGAAAAGAAAATTACTTCTTTGATCAACAGCTGCCTTGGGTTGTTGACCCTTATGGATGGTGGGGCGATTACGAAGATCCAATTCGTAGCTTGCGAGGCTTTGAAAATGAATGGCTATGGAAATCGGGGTGGATTATCGATGATGGGGATGTTGCCTTTCAACGGTTTCATGGGCCAAACTGGAGCTACCTAGATATTGGGTATAATGATGATTCGTGGACTGTTCCAATTTCTTCTGATGAAGAAAACAGCGCACATTATGCTATATGGGTTCCGGAACTTGTAGATAGCGGTGAGTATAATATTGATGTGTTTATTCCAAATATTTCTGATTTAACAACTGCGGCACAATATGAAATTATTATAAAGGATAGCTCTGGTATAAATACTAAAAACATTGTAACCGTTGACCAAACAAGTAGTTCGGGTGGTTTCACAACCATTGCGACACTAGATCTTCCGGCTGGTTCAAACTGTGCTGTTATTCTTCGGGATGTGGTGGGCCCTCAGTCAACGGGGCTATATGTATCTTTTGATGCTGTTCGTTTTATAAACAATCAACAGCTGGAAATCAATAATGAAAGTAGTTCGTCAATCATTCCTAATAGCCTTGTTGTATATCCGTCTTATCCAAACCCTTTTAATTCTAACACTACAATTCTCTATGAAGTTTTTGATCAAAACGTAATAGAGATGTCTATTTTTGATATATCGGGTAATCATGTTAATACCCTAATAAATGAATTGAAACCTCCTGGAAAACATTCTTTTTCATGGAATGGCGAGGATAACAATAATCAGATTGTTCCATCTGGTTTATACTATTGTGTTGTTACAGCAAGCGGGTTCCGAGACGTCCAGAAAATTATTTTATTGAAATAACGCTTTATTTTATCAATAGCATTTTTCCAGATCTTGTTAATAAATCTGTTTTTAATTGATAGATGTAAACACCAGAGCTTGCAGCTTTATATTTATAATCATTTCCATTCCAAGATACTTCCATTTTCCCTGGTGGAAAATTTCCATTAATTAATTGTTTTACAAGCTGCCCTCTATAATTATAAATCGCTAGGGTTCCTTTTGTTTCTTCAGGGATGCTTAGATATATTATTGTTTCAAATGCAAATGGGTTTGGGTAATTGCCATAGTTTTCATCTTCTGTCTGGGGTTTACCCAAAAATGTAAAATGTATGTCCTTAATGTTAAATTCTTCATCAATCACATTTAGCTGCAATGTGCTCTTTCCTTGTTCAATATAGTGCTCTGCTACAGTTACATCTTGCCAGGATCGCCATCCGCCAGTGTTTGGAACAGTAACAATTTCTCCTATCCTTGAATTATCATATAACAGCTCGAGCTCTCCTCCGTACACGTTGGAAGCTATTCGTATACTAATTTTATACATGCCAGTCGAATCTGCGTGAACTGTATATTTTGTCCATTCATTATCCATTGTCCAGCCAATAGCGTATTCCGATCCAACATTGTCACTGGTTTTTAAAATATCTACCCCATCGTTTCGGTATGTCCACCCTGAATTCCACGCTTTGGAATCCCCACTAAATTTATTGGCATCTTCAAATATTTCATCTTGATATGCTACTCCATTCATTCCAATATCAAAATCTGTTGCTGACACCATTCCTGGTAAACGGTGTTCCGTAAAAGGTTTTGATGTAGAAGAGAAATCGGGGTCATTAAATGCAGCCAACAAACCAGCGTTAGGAACACAATTTTCAAACTTATACGCTTCCGCCAACTGCTGTAGTCCAGACTGTGCTTTTTCTACTGATGGTTTTGGACCCAGATTGCTCCAGTGTTTAAGAATAGATGTAAAATCTTCTGGGGGCTCAATTCCCATCAAAGTAGAAATACTTCCGTTGTGTTTAAAATTCCACCAACTCCAACCAATATTGTTGTCTTCAAATAATTTAATTTTATGATATGCCCAATGGTTTGAGTTTTCTCCTACCTCTCCAACCCATAGGGGAACATTGTAGGCTGCGCTCATGTTTGTATATTGACTAACCCAAGCAGTTTGCGTGCTGGGACCAATATAATGGTGAAAACTATATGACATATTATCATCAAAAGGAGGAGTTAGATTTGCAAAGTCATTTGCATACCAATTGCCTTCGATGAAAATGATGTGATTTTGATCAACAGATCGTATGGAGTCAACTATCTCAATGTAATATTCTCTAAAATCTAGAGAAGTAAAGTCTGCTTCAAGAACTGGTTCATTTAATAAATCATAGCCCCCTATCCATTGAGACTCAGAATAATAATCTGCAATGTATTTCCAAATAGCTACGGTCCAATCCCGGTTATATTTGTGTACCCACAGACCGGCCTCATCTCCGTTACCATCAGAAAAATCATTTCTGTTTTGACCGCCAGGGGCACAATGCATATCCAAAATAAGATAAATTCCATTATTAGAACACCACTCAAGGACTGGGTCAATAATATCAAAACCATCATTGATAAACGTATTGGTGTCAGTAGAAAAAAATTTGTAGTGAAAGGGAACGCGTAATGAATTAAACCCCCATTCAGATAGCTGTACGATATCTTCTTCCGTAATATATGTTGAATAATAGTTTTGATAAAAAGCGCTCGTTGCGCTATCGCCCACCAAACTTATTATTTGATTCTCTATTTCCGTTGTGGACCCATAAAAGCCGCTTGTGTTCCACATATACCCTTCTTGTACAAGCCAACCACCCAGCCCAAAACCTCGAAGCTGAACCGTGTCTCCACTAGTGCTTACAAATACCCGACCGGATGTTGCTAGATATGCATATATAAAGTTGGGCGCACAAAGCGAAAACAGAAATATAGTTGTATATATGTAAGGGCGATAAATGCACTTTTTCATAATAAATAATTTATCGCCCTAATATATAATCTACTTCATTAATATCATTTTTTTAATGGATGTATAGCTCCCAGCATTTATTTTACAAATATATACACCAGAGGAAACGGCTGAACCCATATCGTTTGTGCCGTTCCACTGCAATGAATAAAACCCAGGCTGATGTACGTTGTTGGTTAGGGTTTTCACCTTTTGTCCCAATAAGCTATACACAGAAATCATAACATTCGATGTGTTTGGAATATCATATCGAATACTTGTAACTGGGTTAAAAGGGTTGGGGTAGTTTTGATGCATTGCAAACTCGATTGGCAATATAGCCTCATCTTGAGCGCTTAGCTCTTCGGGGAAATTTGTTTCCCAAAACGCGTGCATCTCACCAGCAACATATTCTAATTCATAAATACTACTTGCAGCAAGGGCAGCTATACCAAACGTTATGGAGTCACCATATGCAATGTCTACCGGACCCACACCAACATAATTGGACACATCCGCATTGAAAACAGATTCATCATTAACGCCGGCTGTCATATGGGACCATTTTTCTTCATTAGAATACAAGTAAACACCATCGCTATTGTTGTTTAAAGAGTTAATGTTCACACCCAAACCTTGGTTCAGCATGATTAACCCTGCAAAATGAGATGGGTTTCCTTCTTGGTCTTGAGCATATACCATTCTATAGTCAGGGCTATAGTGAGAGCTATTGCTTTGATGGTCTGCTATATCCCAATCAAAAAACAGCCCTGCATAGAAACCAGTTAAATCCGTATTGCCCTCATTCACTATTGTATAATGAAAAATGGCTCCGTTTCTTAATTCAAATGAATCATCAGCGAAGCTTCGTTGTTCAATGCGAACACCCAGAGGGTTTTCCGCATCGCTGTCGCGAAGCGACACCACACCAACTTCATTGGCAAGTGCGTGCGCGGTGTCTACATAAAGATACGTGCCTTCTGTTTCAACAAAATCTTCATCTTGTGTCCAGCCATCTGTATCGTTGCGTATACAATCCGAGATATGATCGACTCCGGTTCCCAACATCAACCCTGCTTCATATAAGTAATTATTATTTACATATAGAAAACCAAGACCTACTGAGTCAATGTCCAGTGAGTCTGGTGAAGTTCGGGCGTTGGTATACCCAATGTTTCCTTCATTTGTGATTGTTGATTGTAGAATCTCAGTGTTGTGGTCTCTGCTCACTGCATAAGGAATAACACATACAGCATCAGATTGTGGAGATTCGCCCTGTAAATATACCGTAGACATGGTAATACAATGCTCTTCCCCGTTTTCTAACCCATCGATAACTACGTGAGTTGCGCTATCAGCAACAAATGCGGCGCTATCGCCATTTACATAAAAATGATAACCTAAAAACGAACCACAATCGTCATCTATGTTTTCCTGTAAATCGGCTTCTGATCTAGTGATTTCCGTTTCTATTGGGCGCTTATCGTTTAAGCTCACACCTGCATTTATTAATGCATTATACGGAGCTTCCCATGAAACCAACACTTCATTATCTCCAGGTTCTGCATCTACACTATCCGGAAGACACAACTGAGGGGTTATTCTTGAAATACATATTGTATCCGTGTGCGCCGATTCCCCTTCAACATATAATGATGTAACATAAAAACAATACTCTGTATCATACGATAGGTTTGATATCTCATATTCTGAACTCAATAACGTATCAATAGGAACATTGTCTTGGTATACTGTGTACCCTAAAAACGAACCACAAAAATCCCCTGAAAAGGGAGACCAGTCTAAATACACATTGTCGTAGTCGGAATCTGCTATAAAATAATTTGGTGGGCAAAATGCGGGCGTGATAAGCGATGTGCATATGGTATCAGATAAAGAAGAGCTTCCTTGCGTATACCTTGCCATTACATTATAGCAATACTCTTGATCCCATACGGCGTCAAGTATACTAAACGCATGATCCATTGTTGTTCCAATAGAATCTCCATCTTCCAAGATAGTGTATCCAAGCAAGGCGCCACAATCTTCACCACTGTCTGCTCGTAGAGCTAGGTTGTAGTTAAAACCGGCATCTACCTGAACGACATTATCGAATGTTTGTGACAAAGCTACACCCCAGTCGTCTGGTCCCCACGCAATAACGGTTCCATCGCTCTTCAGAGCGATATTGTGATAATATCCTGCGGAAATACCTATAACATCTGATAAATCATCAGGAGGAATAAGAGAGTTTCCAGATAAATTAAAACCCCATACAGCAACCGTCCCATCGCTTAGAAGAGCAAGGTTATGATCTCTTCCAGCAGATATAGCGACTACGTTTGTTAAACTATTAGCAATTGAATCTTGCTCTACGCCCCAATCATGTGCGCCCCAATCCATAACCGTGCCATCCGCTAATAAAACCAAAGAGTGTACATAGCCAGCAGATACAGCAACCACACCTTCTAAGCTGTCTGGTACGTCTGTCTGACCGTTAAAATTATATCCCCAAGCAACAACCGTGCTATCTTCTAATAATGCTAAAGAATGTCTCCATCCAGCAGAAATGGCAACAACGCTATCCAATCCGGCTGGTGGGTCTGATTGCCCATCTGCGCTTTGACCATACCCAAAAACAGTTCCATCCGATCGGAGTGCTATTGTAAAATTTAACCCCGCTGCAACTTGAACCACATCGTGGTTAATCTCAGCCCCTGGCTGTAACCAATTACCTACAGGGTGAATGCTTACCGTGCTGTCGCTATGTAAATAGGCAATGTGCGATTCGCCAGCAGCAACGCTTTGAACTCCAACAAATTCTGGTAGCGGGTTGAAGCTCCATGGGGCGCCCCATTGTTCTACATATCCATTGGAAAACGGTGGAGACCAAAGAAGCTCAATCGTGGAATACGTATGAATACTGCT
The DNA here is from genome assembly GCA_004321715.1 of bacterium. GTDB lineage: Bacteria > Fidelibacterota > Marinisomatia > Marinisomatales > TCS55. Next base: position 102,890 of record SGYN01000003.1, read on the forward strand.
AAAATTCTCTGGTGGACACAACAGGAACTCAACAGGGCTGGTACAAGATGTATCGGAAGGGGTAGAATGCGAGGTTTCTAAAAGAACGCCTGAGGAATCAAACTCTCTAAATTCCGCGGTAGCATAAAAACAATATTCCTGTCCAATGGTCAAGTTGCTCACTAGGAATTCTCTATCCGCGGTATATGCAATTGTATCGCCATCCATAAAAACATAATACTTCCACGCAGAGCTACAGTCGTCCTCTGTTCGTTGATTTAATTCTATACTTACTTCATGTTTTTGCGATTCATGTTCTTCTTGTTCGCCGCTTAAAACACTGTTTTTATATTCTGCGACATCTGCACTACTAACACCTGGCCCTGGAACCGCAGGGGTAATAAAGCGCTGGCCGTCTCCATAGGTTACGGTTAAGGTTGGGGGGTTGGGTTCAGACCAACCATGAAGAGATATATAATATTCCCCGTTTTCAACAAAATCATAATCTACGATTCCAATGGTAAACCAGTTAGATGTGTCGGCAGCGTTGGCAATATCTTCGAATACAGTTCCGATTAATGGATACGAATAGGAACCTGCGGAAAAACTAGCTGCCTCCAGAAAGGCTCCATAGTTGTCAGCATTTTCTCCCCACCCCTCGATTATATCTGCATATAAATCTTGCGCATCTGTAGTAAGCGGGTTAGAAGAAACCTTTGTTACGTTCCAATACGGCCAATTGGTCTCATATACATAAAAATTGAACTCTACCGATA
>SGYN01000030.1 GCA_004321715.1 bacterium
AATTCTGAATTTGAAACAGTACTATCATTAATTTGATCTGCAGTTATCCCTTCAAGTCTAGATGCATTTACAGCTGGTAGCTTCTGATTTACATCAAGAGCAATTACTTGATTTGGTCCCGTACCAACATCTACATCAAATTCAATACTAGTAGCAGAATCTGCACCAGACACCTCATAAGTCAAATAATCACCAAGATTTGACCAACGTCCAGCATCACTTGCATCAGAACCCCAAATTTGCCCTTGTTGACCGGGTTGATTAATAAAATATTCACCATATTGAACTTTATCAGCTGGAATATCCTGTCCATCTGCATAGTTTTGCAAATCTTGATCCCATGCTTGAACATCTTGACCAATCTTTAATCCAAGATCTGTTCTAGCGGAATCAGCAGATCTTGCTTCCCAATAATAACCTCGACTGATAAGCATTTGTTTTACATTGGGGTTTTCAGAATGGTTTTGAGTTGCAATCGTCTGCAAATCAGAATCAAACCCCTGGACATCAACGCCAATCTGTAAACCAAGACTGTCTCTAGCGCCTTCACTAGTAGACGCACCTGTCCCACCATCTAATACAGTTAAATCTTCAATACCCGATATAGAACCACCAGTAATTATAATGCTATCAGATTCTTGAACGGCCATATCACCTAAACCAAGCGCACTGCGCGCTTCATCCCCTCCTTGTGCAGTCCATGTTAACTGCGTGCCATCATAAACAATTAGATGACCTTGTTCCAAATCTCTTAAGTCAGCTAGTTGTTGTAATTCAGTATCATATGGCTGTATTGTCGATCCAATATATTGAAACAAAGAATCTTCCGATACATAATAACCCAAACTATCCAATGTTGCATAATAACTCAGAGTATCCGTTACAGCAAAATCAGCAAGATCTGGAGTATTTAAAATGTCTTCATATTCACCAGAGAATGCTACTACTGATAGCGCAGATGTCAGCGTATAACTATCTAGACTATCTAATGTTGCATAATAGCCAAGAGAATCCTTGGTTGCAAAAGGAGTGAGATCAGGAGAGTTTAACAGATCAGAGTACTCACCACTCATAGCAACTTGGGATAGGTCAGCTGTTTTGGTATAACCTTTAGCAAAATATGTTGTGTCCGATTTTATAGCATACATAACAGATGTTATCTGCTGACGGGGCGACAACGTATTACCATCAATTTCTATTTCAAGGTACGAATTCATTGGAACAGTCTCTATTGGGAACCCATTGGATCCTAAAAGAGCTGAAACCAATCCATCTGAAATAGTTAATAGATGCGTTTCAGTCCAAAACTCATTACCATCCTCTTCTTGGTCAAACAGTCGGAAATTCACTGTATACTGGCCATCACTAACTGGACCAGCCCCACCGACTGTTAGGAAGCCTTGATAAGAGAGCAATCTTGGTACGGTTTCAACCGCAATAGATCTGCTATTCTTATCTCCTTCCTTATTATCAATTATTAGTTCACTGTTTTTGAACTTCTGTCCAAACAACAGGAACGGTACTAGCATAAATGCGAGAATATAATTCTTCATTACACTACTCCTTTTTTTTTACTCTGTTGATCTGTTATTAAATTTTGTTTCAAAATCTGTTTTTCTTAATACCTGATAAAAAATTATTCAAAAGGGAAATTATCTGGTGGCACACCCAAATCTTTATCTTCACCAAAAATTGCAATAGTCAATCCCCCAATGACCACAGCTGTAGCAGCAAGAACTTCTGGGTGTTCTTTATAAAATTCTACGGTGTCATAAAATGAATCTTGTATCATTCCTTTTATCCCCTGCGCATTACCTCTTTTTTTCTTAAATCCCTTATTTATTTTTTTACCAGCAAACATATCTTTCAATGCTTGTTCTACAGCAGGTTTAATATCGGTCATACCTGTTGGAGATCCTTGCTCATCTAGAACGATTGTAGTAGATAAATTAATTTGATCCGCCATTTTTAATGGAATCATCCCACTTTTAAGATTTTCAGCAAGCGGATCACCACCCGAGGTTTCAAAAACTGAATAATAATTCAGTTTTAATACATTATTTTTTTCAAAGTCCCAGGTAATAATATCAGTAGCGCCTACTGAAAGCGCATTTTCTGTTGCATCAGCTAAGGAGCTACATCTTGCTTTAAAGACTGGCTGAAATGGAGAAGCGTCCGGCGCATCATATCCTCCAGGATATAAAAAATCACTACTTACAGGGGATTCAAGCGGCATAAATACACTTACCCCATCGTATAATACGGAATTAACAGTACTGCGAAGAAAATCATTAAATTGACCAACTTTTGCGGTTGACAAACCTGAAACATTCAGCCCCTGTACAAGACCAACTTGATTATCTGTTTTTGGCCTTCCTGTGACTCGAACTGTATCCCGATCAACAACCTGCCCATCTGGACCGCTAACCGATAAGAAAAAGACATAATGTGTTTCTGTATCAAGAGTTGGAAGCTTGAATGTAGCAACTGGATCTGTAGCTGATGATAGAGCAATTCCATCTGGAGAACGCCAAAGATATGATAAATCTTGATTAATTACAGCGCCAGGAGCAACTGCAGAAATCTGCACTTTTTCTCCCCCTTGAGCGACTTGATTACCTGGCCCTTTAAAGGACGACATTTTACCCTGTTTTGCTTTCATTCCAACTAGATGAACCGTATTATATCTTCCATCGTTCAATGTGACCTTGAAAAGAAAAATTTGCTCAATCATTACTTCCGGAATTCGAAATCCAATTTCTGTATCACTTGCTTCTTTAAAATCCAAATTATTCATGGATTCCCATTTGTAAGATATTTTATCTTGGTTATCATCATAGGACTTTCGAGCATCTAGTGAAATTGTATCTCCACCTAGTACATCAAAAATAATATCTACTTTCTGATTCATCTTCTCCTTTGATGCATCATCTAAAGGATCCAAACGCATTTTACTAAATTGGTTTTTACCCCTAGAAATTCTCTGCTCCCGTAGAACAATTTTAAATCCTTCCACAACCGCAACTGGAGGCGTACTGACTACAGTTTGGTTTAACCGAACCGTGTCCTGTTCCGCGAATGAGCTAAATTCATTATTTGCATTCGCATATAAACTTGTAATAAACAAAAAAACTATAAAAAGCCTTACCATACAATACCCAATATCTATTTTATATTTTAAGCATCCTTTAACTGCTAACATTATATCTAACTATAAACAATACACAGATATAGTAGCAAATTACATGCTAAGATACGATAAAACCATGATCTACCGCACATGAAAATTTAATTATTTACTAACTATAATCACTTAATTCGCTAAGCAATTTCACCATCATATCTTTTGTTAGTCTTCGCGTGTTCACATTCCTAGGACTAGGATGATAACTAGAGATTAAATGAAAGTTATTTGGCAGGGTATAAATTGCATGATGCTTGAATGGATAGTCTTTTACTTTTATTTCAAATTGTGATCGCCAAAACCGCAAACATGCATCAAATGCAATTTTACCTAACGCAAGCATACATTTAGCATTACTTAATAAGTTGATTTCATCATTAAAATAGTTAAAACAATTCCGTAATTCTTGCGCAGTTGGTTTATCTTGTGGTGGTACGCATTTAAGTGCAGGTGTCATGTAACAATTATTAAGTGTTAATCCATCATTTAAGCTGTCCGAATTTGGTTGGTTTGATAAGCCAACTTCATGCATACACATCATTAAAAAGTCTGCTGATTTATCACCAGTAAAAACTCTGCCTGTACGATTACCTCCATGCGCTGCAGGAGCCAATCCGACAATAATAATAGAAGCCATATGATCCCCATATCCTGGAACCGGTTTACCCCAATAATCCCAATCTATATATTGTTTACGCTTTTCATTTGCAATTTTTGTCCGAAAATCAACTAGGCGTGTACAATCATTGCAATGGATTATTTTTGCATTAAAATGATCTAATTTATCTTTATCATCTTTAGTCATATCTCTAATATAGTTTTTTTTTAATCTTCATACTACTTTCGATGTTCATTGCTTCCACAACTAGGCTTATATAAATTCGCACCCAATTTTAACAATTATGAATTGAGTATTAATTATGGCTTTAATGACAACAATGCGCAATCGAATGCATATATTTTTATGGGCAATACTTATACTATTCTTATTAAGTATATCCATTGGAGGTCTTGTTGGTGGTGCAAATATTATTGATCAACTATTCGGCAGAGTTGACCCATCGACCGCAATAGGAGTAGTAAATGGGCAAAAGATTTTACCTGATGATTTTTCAAGAGCTGTATCTGCACGATTAGAACAAGTTCGTTCCAGCGGACGGGACATCACTGATAGAGACTTTGATCAAGCGAGAAAACAAGTGTGGGATGATTATATTCGTGAAATATTAATCTCACAATCTATTGAAAAACTTGAAATATCCGCAACAGATCAGGAAGTGCTGTATCACTTACAAAATATTCCACCACCATTTTTAACATCGGATCCGGCATTTCAAACAAATGGACAATTTGACCAAACGAAATATGAACAAGCTATAAGTAACCCCAATGGTAATGAATGGGTCCAGATTGAACAGTTCATGAAAGATACCTACATACCAAATATCAAACTTCAAGAAATGGTCAATGCAGATTTAATTATTTCAGATGAAGATGTTTGGGCAAGTTATATTAAACAACATGTTAATTTTACTATTAATGGTGTTCATGTTACTACAAATGCTGTAAAAGATGATATTACAGAACCAACCGAAGAAGAATTATTTGATGAATACACAAAAAATATTGATGATTTTTATCGCCAAGAGATGCGTAATCTTGACGTAGTCTCCTGGGAAAAGAAACCTTCTAGGGAGGATTCAAGCAGAATAGTTGATGAATGTCAATTCATTTTAGATCAATTAAATGATGGTGCTAGTTTTTCAAATTTAGCAAATGTTTATTCGCAAGATCCTGGAAACCAGGTGACTCCGGATTCTGGCAAAGGTGGAGAATTAGGATGGTTTGGTAAGGGTCAAATGGTTAAACCATTTGAAGATGCTGCTTTTGTTGCAAAAGCTGGGGATGTTGTCGGACCAGTATTGTCTCGTTTTGGGTATCATATAATTAAAGTAAATGATCGTAGAAATGAGAATGATACAGAAGAAATAAATGCATCACATATACTTCTAAAAGTTGAGATGGGCCCAAATACAAATGATGGCCTTAAACGTAGGTCTACTCTCTTTAGCTATGATGCATCCGACCCAAATATAGGTTTTTCTGCTGCTCTTGATTCTCATCAAGTCACGATGAAAAAAGTAACTAATGTTTTCGAAGAGACTGCAACGCTTCAAAATTTTGGTGCATTTCGTCAAGCTGTTCGATTTGCCTATAATAATGAAGTCAATGATGTATCAGACCCTATGCAGAACGATCAATATTTCATCGTTACAAAGTTAGATAGTATACTACCTGAAGGCACAAAATCATTCGATGAAGTACAAAATCAAATTAGAAATTCGATTATTCAAGATCGACAATTTGATCAAGCAAAAATTCTTGCTGAGAAATTAAGAGACGAAATAGATAATGGATCTACATTCCAGCAACTGAAAGATAATTTTGAAAATATTGATCTTATCAATGATGATACAAAATTGCTAATCAGGAGCTTTCAATCTTTAGGGAAAAGTAATTATTTAGTAGGCGCACTATCAAATGCTAAAAAGGGAGATACTGTTGGACCACTTAAAACTCCTAGAGGGTATGGTATCGTTAATGTCGTAGAAATATCCCCTATTGATAGTTCTGATTTTGAAATGAAACGCGATGTAATTTTTGACAATATATCAAATCAAAAAAGGAATACCAATTTTCAAAGCTGGTATGATGATCTTCTTGATAAAGCTGAAATCGTCGATAATAGAAAATATTATTTTTAATTTATTTTTCCTTTGAAGGTTCGAGAACGTACCTTTAATAATTCAACAACAATGATCAATTAACTCATGTAAATTATAATATGGCAATAATTGAATCTAGAGTAGATCCAACATCAGAAAAATATAAGTCTAATTTTGATCATCACATAAAATTGGACGATGAACTAAGCAATGTAATTGATCAGATTAAAACGATGGGCTCACCAAGTAGCATAGAGAAACATAAATCCAGGGGAAAACAAACTGCTAGAGAACGAATTAATAATTTAAAGGATCCCGATACAAAATTTTTGGAATTTTCAACTTTAGCAGCATATAATGTGTACGAAGACACTATTCCAGCAGCAGGAATAATAACTGGTTTAATTACAGTTGAAGGTAGACAATGTATTGTTGTTGCTAATGACGCTACGGTTAAAGGCGGCACCTATTATCCTCTTACTGTTAAAAAACATCTTCGAGCGCAAGAGATTGCAATGGAAAATGGTTTACCATGCATTTATTTAGTAGATAGTGGTGGTGCATATTTACAAAAACAAGATGAAGTTTTTCCTGATCGTGATCATTTTGGAAGAATTTTTTATAATCAAGCAAGAATGAGCGCAGAGGGAATACCGCAAATTGCTGCTGTTATGGGTAGTTGTACTGCTGGCGGTGCATATGTTCCTGCAATGAGCGATGAAGCAATAATCGTTAACAAAACTGGTACTATATTTTTGGGAGGTCCTCCACTTGTACAAGCAGCTATTGGAGAAGTTGCTACGGCAGAAGAGCTCGGTGGCGCTACGATGCATACAAAAATCAGTGGTGTTGCAGATCATTTTGCAAAAAATGATGATGATGCCTTAGATAAGATTCGTGGAATTATAAATCATTTACCAAAAACAAATCAATTATCCCCTGATCAGGTAATTGATCCTAAATATGATATAAAACAGATTTTTGGGATTCTTACGAAAGATCATCGAACCACTTTTAAAGTAATGGAAATTATTGCTAGAATTGTTGACGGATCTAATTTTGAAGAATTCAAATCTAACTATGGAAAAACACTTATTACAGGATTTGGTAAAATAGGAGGATATCCTGTAGGTATAATTGCCAATAATGGAGTATTGATAAGTGAAAGTGCTTTAAAAGGTGCGCATTTTATTGAATTATGTTCACAAAGAAAGATTCCGATGCTTTTTCTACAAAACATAACAGGTTTTATGGTTGGAAAAAAAGCTGAACAAGGTGGGATTGCCAAAAATGGTGCAAAGATGGTTCAGGCTGTAGCTACGGCTAACGTGCCTAAGTTAACGGTTATAATTGGTGGTAGTTTTGGAGCAGGAAATTATGCTATGGCCGGACGAGCATATCAACCTAGGTTTTGTTGGATGTGGCCTAATGCTCGTATTTCAGTTATGGGTGGAGATCAAGCAGCTAATGTTCTTGCTACAGTAAAGAAACAACAACTTAGTAAAGCTGGAGAAGAAATATCTTCTGAAGAACTGGAAGCATTACAACAACCCATAAAGGAAAAGTATGAAAAAGAAGGACATCCTTTTTATGCTAGCGCTAGATTATGGGATGATGGCGTAATTCACCCTATTGAGACTCGAAATATTCTGATACAAGCATTACAAGCCGTCAATACAAAACCTTTTGAAGAAATGAAGTTTCCCATTTTCCGAATGTAATTATAATGATAGTTATAATGTTTAATTGACTATCTTGAAAAAAAACTCTCATACCTTTTTATATATCTTATTATGTATCACGATGGCAACATGGGGATTATCTTGGACAAATGGTAAAATCCTATCTCAATACTGCTCATCTTCGATTCTCGCTTTCTGGAGGTTTTTTCTATCTAGTATTTTTATGATTCCAGTTATCTTGATCACTAAGAACAGTTTTAAGGTAAATGCAGATGGTGTAAAATATATTGTTATTGGTGCTTTACTAATATTCTTTTACAATATATTTTTCTTCATGGGTACTAATTTAGGCTATGCAAATGTTGGAGGAGTATTCGTCCCTACATTAAATCCAATCATTACTTTTATCTTATCTGTAATAATTTTTAGAGAAAAAATTTATACCAAAGATTTTATTGGACTAGCATTTGGAATTTGCGGTGGTATAATAGTATTGGAAGCTTGGAACATATCTAGCGGACAAATGATTGCAAATGGCAATATTTTTTTCCTATTTGCTTCGATTTCTTGGGGTATTATGTCCATAATTTCGGGAAAATCTCATAATGCGATAGAAACGCTAACATTTAGTTTTTGGGTTTATTTTATTGCGTCATTGCTTTGTTTATTAATTAATGTAAATACTGATATATTTATAGTTATAGAATTTGACTTAATATTCTGGTTTAATTTAATTATACTATCGATTGGGGCTCAGGTCTTTGGTGCTACAGTGTATTTTATTGCGACGACTAAACTTGGACCCTCTAAGGCTAGTTCATTTATTTTCTTAGTCCCAATAACTGCGCCAATTTTTAGTATGTTTCTGATTAATGAAGAGCTAGGAATAAATACTATAATTGGAGGAATTATGACTATGACTGCAGTTTACTTAATTAATAGAGAAAATGTTCAATCAGAGCCAATTGATTGAATATTTGATTTAAGAATATGTACTAGTCCTTTTGGAGGCTTTACAGCCTTCCCTGATTGATCTGTAAATGCATGAATTGTATAACCAGTAACAAGTAATTCATTATTGCTGCTTCGATAAATTTCATAATCAATTCTCATTGTCGCTTTTGGAGGTTTATTTATCATTGTGTTTACAAGTAATATATCTTCAAAATTAGCACCAACTTTATAATCACAATGACTGGTTATTACCGGTAAAAAATATCCTTCATTTTCTATTGAAGTAACATCAATAGACATTGATTGCAATAATTCTGTACGAGCTGCCTCAAAATACTCATAATAACGATTATAATACACTACACCCATCTGGTCCACATCTTTATAATATACTTTTGTCTTATAAGTAAATTTTATCATTATTATTCTTGGAAGTATCCCATTTTCTCATACCGCTTGATTCTAGATTGGAGATAATCTGTATCACTATTCTTTCCTTCAATTAAGTCAATTTCTTCTAGAATAATATTCTTTAAAATTTCATACATTTTCTCAGGTTCTCTGTGCGCACCTCCCATCGGTTCATTAATAATTCTATCACAAATTCCAATATCTTTTAAATCATTGGGTGCAACTTTCATTGCATCAGCAGCATCAGAAGCTTTCATCGCATCATGCCATAAAATAGACGCACAACCCTCAGGGCTTATCACAGAATACCATGTATTCTCTAGCATGACTAATCGATCACATAATCCTATACCAAGAGCTCCCCCGCTTGCACCTTCTCCTATAACAATAGCTAATATGGGAACATTAAGCTTTGCCATTTCTATTAGATTTCTAGCTATTGCCTCTCCCTGCCCTCTTTCTTCTGCTCCTAATCCTGGATATGCTCCCGGTGTATCAATTAAAGAAATTACTGGTAAATTAAATTTTTCAGCTAAATGCATTAATCGTAACGCCTTACGATATCCTTCCGGACGCATCATTCCAAAATTTCTATATAAATTATCTTTTGTATTTCTTCCCTTTTGCTGACCAATAAATAAAACTGAACGTTCATTTATCTTTCCAATGCCTCCAATTATCGCCTTGTCATCCGCATAAGCCCTATCTCCATGTAATTCAATAAAATCTTCAGTTATTCCATCTATATAATCTAAGCTAAAAGGTCTTTCTGGATGCCTTGCTAGTTGCACTCTCTGCCAGCGATTTAAGTTGCCGTATATTTCATCTATTTTCTTATCTCTTCTTTCAATTAATTTATTAAGCTCTAAAGGATTACCATCTTCAGTTTCAAGAGATTGAAGCTTCATTATCTTATCTTCAAACTCTTGAATAGGCTTTTCAAATTCTAAATAATGTCTCGCCATATTAATTACTAAATACTGTTTTCATAATAATCTCAAGATCCATTGTAAAGCTTTGATTTTGAACATAATAATGATCCAATGCAAGTCTGTCTTCAGAGTTAAATTTTATCGATCTAATTCTTTCCAGTCCAGTTAAGCCAGGTTGACATATCAAGTTTGGATTTGGCTGTGTAGTCTCAAACATTGATGAACCAACTAAGCTTAGGTGCCCCATTAAAACTGAAAAAAACAAAGGTAATTCTCTAATAAAACGATTTCTGACATTAAAGATATTTACATCAAGTTTATTACCTTCTATACCCCAATATTGCTTTCTTCTACCTTTCTTTAATAAAAGCAATAATAAAATAATTGGACTAAATATAATTAATGTTAATAAAGAAATACTCAAATCAAAGATGCGCTTTGTTAGCCTGTGCAGACTATAAAAAAGACTATATTCAATATTTAGAAAAGATAAGTCTCCAATATCTTCAATCGATGCCTTCCCTAACAATATTTCTTGCTTCCTAGGTATCATTCGGTATGTCAATCGCAAATCTTTAGTTTGATTCATTAAGTTCAAAATTTCTTTATTTGTAAATGCACTTGTTGAAAATATTAATTCTCTGATACGATATTTAACAACAAGATCGCGCAAATCAGATAGTTGACCAATATAATCTATAGGAAGTATATTGCCTTCTACCGGATATTTTGCATCAACAATACCTATTAACTCTAAACCCGTATCAAATCTCTTAATTAAACTTTCAGCGATCCTTAATCCTTCATCATCAGCTCCAACAATAAATGTTTTTCTAGTAAATAAAATTGGATTTTTCTGCTTTACTTGGTTCAGAAGCCCCCTTGCCATTAAGAAATGGACTAAAACTCTCCAACCAGGAATGAGTATTGAGATAATAGCCGATCCAAAAATAATTACAAAACGTGAAAAAGCATATTGTTTGAAAAAGTATGTAAATGCAACAGCCAAGAAGAAGCCAGTTATTGAAGAAATAATTGCACGTGAATAAGATAAAATATATCGATTATATAATTGGAAAATAAAACCAACGCCGATCCAGAATAATATATATATAGCTGGAACTAACCCATTACTCATTGTAATTGGTTCAAAATTAGAAAACCGCATAGAAATAGCGATTAAAAAAGCCATTAGAATAACAATAGAATCTATTGTGATAGAAAGAATTTGTGAACGTTTCTCACCAACCATTGAGAGAAATTTTCTAATATAAATTCCACAACGTATTGCAAATTTCATTAACCATCCTGCCCCAAATGAAAAATGTTTATCGACAAAAAGTATCATCGCACTATAAAAGGCATTTATACTATCAAAAGGAGCAGATTTAACTGATTCTCCTTGATAATGAATTATTTGTGTTTTAGGCACATAATGAACCTCATAGTTACTGTTCCATATTCGAGAACAAAGATCTAAATCTTCACCAAACATAAAAAAGCGCTCATCAAAACCTTTTAATTCATGAAACAAAAATGATCTGATGAACATGCAAGATCCACTGATTGCATCAACACTCGATATTTGATCTTCATCGATATATGTAAGGTTGTACTTACCTGCCCACTTAGATTTTGGAAAAAAACGGCTTAACCCTAATAATTTTGGTAAAGCAACGCCTAAAGTTGGAAAAGAACGTTTACATGCCAATTGCAATGTTCCATCTGCATTAAGTATTTTTGGACCAACCATACCAACATCAGGATTATCTTCAAGATAATCTCTTAATGTAGAGATAGTTTCCTCCTGAATAATTGTATCCGGATTTAAAATTAAATAATATTGACCTTTCGCTAAAGCCGCAGCCTGATTAATTGCTCTACCAAAGCCAACATTCTCTTTATTATGGATGACCCTAATTTGCCGTAAATGACTATATCGTTCTTTTAAATACGGGACTGTATTATCAAATGAATTATTATCAATAATTATCATTTCAAAATCATTGAAATCAGATTTTATTATTGAATCAATTGCATGAGCTATATACTGGCGCACATTATAACTAACAATTAATAATGATACATTATTCTTCATAAATATTATTTATGCCAACCAAATATTTTCCATATTCTCATTCGCCAGATCACAATAATAGCTTCAAACATAATTTTTTTTGACATTTTTGATTCACCAATAGTTCTATCTGCAAAAATTATTGGATGTTCTATTATACTAAAGTTCTTCTGCCATGCTCTCCAATTCATCTCAATCTGAAAAGAATATCCTTGGGATTTAACTCCATGAAGGTCAATAGAGCTAAGTACTTCCCTTTTCCAAGCTTTAAAGCCCCCTGTTGAATCCTTAAGAGGCAATCCAGTTACTAATCGAGCATAAACATTGGCACCATAACTAAGTAACAGCCTCTTAATAGGCCAGTGAACTACACTAACACCATCTATATATCTGCTTCCAATTACCAAATCATAATTGTTAAGTAATCCTACCATAACTTTTATTTCTTTTGGATCATGAGACAGATCAGCGTCCATTTGAACAATATTATCATAATCTCTACTTAAAGCCCAATTGAAACCGTATTTATAGGCAGTGCCCAATCCTGCTTTCCCAGGGCGTTCTTCCAAAAATAAATTTTTATATTTCAACTGTAACTCTTTAACCAGATTAGCTGTCCCATCAGGAGAGTTATCATCGACAATTAAGATATGATAATTTTTATTAATGCTAAAAACACTCTCTATAAGAGATGTTATATTCTTCTTTTCATTATATGTTGGCGAAATAATCAATGTACTCATAATAACGAAACCATTTTATCTAATGCTTTTTGAATTGGAAGAGGTTCTATACCTAAATCTAATTCAATCTTATTAGTGTATAAACCACTTTTCAATGGCCTTTGCGCTAACCAATTTAGCTCAAGTGTAGTGATAGGCTTGATTAATTCTCTATCGAGACTAAATGTAGATGCTATCATTTTTGCAAATTCATATCGATTCAAAAAATCTCCTCCTCCATAATGATATATACCACAAATATTTTTTTCAATCATCATTGACATTACATTTGCAAGATCATTAGTCCAAGTAGGATTATTCCATTGATCATTCACAACAGTAATCATTTGTTTCTTTTTAAGCGAATCAACGACCCAATTAACAAAACTTGCTTTTGTTCTATCATTATAACTGAAAATAATATTTGAACGTAAAATAATCCATTCTAGATCAGATTCTTGAACCAAATTTTCACCATATAATTTAGTCCTACCATAAACGCTAACGGGGTTTACTTTATCATCTTCATAGTAAGGTCCTTCTTCCCCATCAAAAACATAATCTGTTGATACATAGATAAATTTTCCATTAAAATTTTTAAGCAAATTCTCAGTTGCCCCCACATTTATTTCAAAGGCGGTTTCAGGATTTTTTTCACATCCATCTACATCTGTCATCGCAGCAAGATGAATAATAATATCTGGTTTATAATTGCGAATCAACTCTTTAACATTTTCTTGATTAGTAATATCAAGCTCCATACAATGATATTTTTCAGTTAAGGTCATAACTCTACCAGTTGCCAATATTGACTTATTCGAAAGAACTTCACATAATGAAGTACCCAATTGACCAAATGCTCCTGTAATTAATATTTTTTTCATTGTTCGCTATTTATTATTAATAATAAATGATTTCGCAATAAGATCTAATTGCTGTAATAGAATCACTTTATTATTTCCTGGATGAAATATCATTGCATGTATATAATAAGTTCTATCCGTAATTCCATCATAAAATAAATAAGCTAAGAATGGTCCTCCTTGAGCATCATCGATTGACTCCCATAATCCATTAACTTCCCAAGCAAGACGCTGATTAAATTGATTTGTAGTATTTAATTCAAAATAATTTTCACTATATTGAATATTTTTGAAGTACTCTAAAGGAAAATCCATTATAAAATCTCTTGCTGATTCATAATTATCAACTATTGCACCATCCCTCCAATGAACTGCAAGCCATCGAAAAGGCATTTCGCGACCAATCCAGAATAATTGCTGTTCTGAACTATCTATAATGACCTCATACCCCCAAGGTATTTTTATGCTCCACCCGTAATCTTCTATTAAATGTTTTTCCAGTTCCTTTTGTCTCGCACTATTGAACATATATCTTTCTTGGCGCTTTTTAAATAACATAGAATAGTGACTATTTATATTTTTATTATTTTTAATGGCAAATTCTATTGCCTTTTCAACATTTGGAGTATTAATTACCATTAGCAATTGATTTCTTGCAAAAGGGTCTTTTGATATAATAATTGGCTTATTCCCAGAAATAGAATTTTGATACTGTTGAACAGATAAAATGTTTTTTATTAAATCAACAGCAGGATTCGAAGGATCTTTCCCTAATGCACCAATTACAATTTGTGTACTATTTTTTATCCTTCTATACTCTTCAGGTAATACAAAAATTAATTTATAGTATGGCTCTGGCTCTGGAGTAAACAGTGTATCATTGAAAATTGTACTCAGTATCGATTGCAAATGAACTTTATCTTCCATTGCAGAAACAACAATAATTTCATCATCTGAACCAAGCGCCTCTCTTTTAACCATACAACTAAATTGGAATATTATTAAATACCCCAATAAGATAGGTCTCCAAAGTTTTAAAAATTTATTCATATCATTACAAAATTAGCACATTATTATTCAAAAACAACTTAATTGCTGCTATAATCGACTAGAAAACTTAATATGAATCTTTGCTTCGGATAGCGGATCTCTTCTTCCGAATCCTATTGTTGCATTTATAATTGAATTTCTAGATACTTGTTTAATTCCTATCCCAAAACCTAAGGGATATGGCAAATATTCTTTTTGAATAGCACTTTCCATAAATGTAAATAACTGAATATCTTTTCTAACGTTTGATACAAATTCCATTGAAGGGATACAAACGCTAGAAGATATAAATTGATCATCCCTATATCCTCTAAGATGATTGACGCCTCCATATCGAATTTTTTGTCCTTTATGAATATTACCATTTTCCACCCAAACTCCAATTGCATAAATATTTATATGATAGGAAAGAAATGAATTAATTTTCCAAAAAGCTCCATTATTTATTGACCATTCACCCCTTAAATTTGCTATTTTATCTTCAATTTGCTTTCCAAATATTGCTGATATATCCCAATAGCTACCATTAGTTGGAATCCATCGATGGTCCCTTTTATCATTTATAACCCCTAATAATATTGAAGAGGATTCGTGGTTAAGCAGGCCTATTGAATAACCAATATTTGTAGGCGTAATTGTTAAAATGTTGCTACCGAAAAACCATTTACCAAAACGATTTGGCCTAGAGAAAATCCTAAAGTCCCTTTCTAGCAAAATATATTCTTTATCTCTTAATTCTTTATCGAGCGAAAACTGCAATCCAAAAGGCAAGTTCCATAAAGTTGGCTCATAATGAAGAAATGAAACTATTTCTGATTTTTCATCTAATCTTTTCCAATGAAATAAAGAATTACTTGCAGTAGACCATATATTTTCCAAATACAATTCTATCTCTCCATTCATAATCAAATTACCATTATCAGATTTATTTGCACCAAATAACCCTGAAATATTGTTTTCAAATTCTGGGATTATGTCTAATAAAAGCGCTACCCCCCCTCCTTTAGTTTTACCATATTTAAAATGAATACTATTCTGTAAAAATTTATAGGATGACTGTATATGCTCAATTTTTTGATAAATATCTTCCTCAGATGAAATATTTAATATTGAATTTAATAATGACTCATAAGTTTTTCTCTTTACCTCTTCATTATTGCCAATAAATATTGTATCAATATTTATTAGTTCATGATTTTCAATATATGTAATATTGATAGGCTTGTCTCCTCTAATTGAATTGAGTGTAAAACTATGATTTATACTCTTATCATTTTTTAATAACGAATCTAAATAATCCTCTACGCTTGCGGCTTCTAATGTTTCTATTTTTTCTTGCTCACTAAATTTCAATTCTATTACTTGACTAAATACAATAGATATACCTATAAATATTATCTTAAAAATATGCACGTAATTCTCCACTAAGATTTATAAAATTATCATATCGAACATCAGATATATAATTAATATTCATATTTATGGAGAAATTATCTTTTAGAAAAACATTACCATTTATGGTAATTCTTCTATTATCGCCAATAGCATTTCCCCTAAGCGCTTCAGGGGGTAAGTAACTGGCTTCTCCAGATAAGTCTACATTGGACCATTCAAGTCTAGTTTGTATTCGACCTTTTGAACTAAAAAAATGGAGTAAATTGAATTGTATACCCTTTAAGGAAGATGAATAGCTATTTAACTGATGAGTACCAGTATCATATCCATATTGCAAATACCCTTCTAT
>SGYN01000031.1 GCA_004321715.1 bacterium
CTGAAATGGGATTTGATAGAATTGTTTCTTGGTTAGAAAAAGTTTTTAAAAATGATATTATTCTACCAATTAATATGAGTGAATTATTATACAAAACTAAATATAAAATATTAGTTGATTTAAATAAAATGGAATGGTCTGAGATAATTGAAAACTCACACCGATGTATTTTTATTGATATATGGGCTGAAGCCATACAAATTACTACAAAGGATTTAAATACGATTGTTCTCAAAGATTGGGAATATTTTATTAGTGTTAACTTTTATAACATATTTAAAGAAGAGTTATTTAGTAAAGAAGGAATAGATAACTGGCATTTATTTAAATATGTAAAAAAATGGTATTTAAATAATAAACAGTTAAAATTATAAATTAAAGGAGATATAAATGAAAGAATATATTATCGGCATGATAACTGGAGCTTCATTAATTGTTGCTGCGTTTTTATTTATGGGTCAAACTAACATTGATCATGAAAATGATTATGAATATGTTGGTACTTACGGTAGCTCAAATGCCATGATGGTGTTGAATCGTAAAACTGGAGTAATGCTAACTCGCTTTGTTTCTGATGTATCAAATGATAACACTTTTCATGAAATAAATTGGGCAAAACAAAGTGAAAGATGGGTTGCTAAATAAATCTAATGTATTGTTTTACTTTAATTTATTTATTAGTAATCAATATCATTTTTGGTCAGGATGAGGTTCAAATTAATAACCTAATAATTAAAGATGACATTTATTATCAACCTTTGGATACAAAACCTTATACTGGTAGGATAATTGATATTAATAATGATGGAAATATTATATTAGAAACTAATTGTAATAGAGGGGAAATAAACGGTCCTTGGATTGCATGGTATGATAATGGGGAAAAAAAATATGAAGGTCATTATAAAAATGGATATAAAGATGGCCTTTGGAAAGGTTGGCATGATTCTGGCAAATTATGGAAAGAGGGTTTTTATTTTTATGATAAAAAAGAAGGGACATGGATATACTGGTATTTGAATGGAAATAAACAAGAATTAAAGACATACCGTAATGGAAAACTGAATGGGCCTATAAAAAAATGGTATTCAAATGGACAGCAAAAAATGGAAGGATTTTATAAAGAAATAAGCGAGTATGGAATTTCATCAAAATATGGTAAATGGGTGTTTTATCTTAATAAATCAGGTACTGCTAGAATTTCTAAATACTATGCAAGCAATTAAACAGTCCCAATTACTTTATATTATAATTATATCATTTATTGTACCAATTTTTGGTAATAATTATGATAGTTATAATACAATCGATAAAAAAGGAGTATTTCTAAATTTTGATTTTGGTGATCATTATATTGATGTAAAAGAAAAAAGAAACTATAATATTGATATAGGCGAACTCACTTGGTATAGGTATCCAGCATTTAGTTATGTTGAGCCTACTTACTGGTATTTCGTTAATGGGGCTAGAGAGCCCTTTGCTTTAAATATGGGATATGTTAATGATGAACTATATGATATAAAGTTAATTTCTTTAAATAATTATGAAAATGTAGATGAAATAAAAGAAATTTATATAAGAAAATATGGTTTGGATTACGTTAAAAAGGCTTCTGGCCTAGGATATTCATATACTTGGTTAGTAAATAATATAAAAGTCACGATTGGTAGAAATAATAAAGGACGAGGCGATTGTATAATTCATTATTCAATTGTAGATAATTATACTGTAACTAAATGAATAATTACTCAATGATCTATGATAGCATTAACCAATATATCTATACCTTCATGAAGTGTATCTTTATCAATAGTTAATGGCATTAGTGTTCGTATCACGTTGCCAAATGTCCCAGCCGTAATCATTATTAATCCATTTTCAAGAGCTTTCTGATGAATTTTATTCGTTCGTTCTTTATCTGGTTCTCCCGTCTTATCATTAATAATTTCAATTCCTATCATGGCACCCATACCTCTTATTTCTTTTATCCAAGGGCATTTGGGAATAATACTATTAATTCTAGTTCGAAGAGTTTCACCAATTATATTAGCATTTTTTGGTAATTGTTCTTCTGCCATAATTTCAAGTACTGCTAAAGCGGCTTCACAGGCTACAGGATTTCCGCTATATGTTCCTCCAATTCCACCAATATGAACTGAATCAATAATTTCACTTTTACCAATAACGCCACTTAAAGGAAGTCCTCCTGCAATTGATTTTGCAACGGTTATCATATCTGGTTCAATACCAAATTGTTCAATCGCAAATAATGATCCTGTTCTACCAAATCCAGTTTGGACTTCATCCGCAATAAACAAAATTTGATTTTCCTCGCAATATCTTTTCAGTTCTATCATTTTAGTTTTAGAAGCCGGAATAAACCCACCTTCACCAAGGACAGGTTCAATAACAACACAAGCAATATTTTTAGCATCAAAATCAGTATTATCAAAATTTAATTCATTTTGATTGTTTGGATAAGGTAATCTGTATACTTCTGGGGAAAATGGACCAAATCCTTTTTTATACGGATCTTCTTTATACGTCATTGACATAGTCATTAATGTTCTTCCATGATACGCATCGCTAAATACTAAAACGCCCATTCTATTTGTATACGATCTTGCAATTTTGACAGCATTTTCAACAGCTTCTGCCCCAGAATTAAAAAATGCAGCTTTGCATGGTATATTTATCGGGGCAAGACTAGATAATTTTTCAGCAAGTTTAATATAGCTTTCATAGGGAGCTACTGTGAAACAAGTGTGTAGATAATTTTTAACTTGATTATTTATTGCATGTATAACCTTTGGATGAGAATGCCCAATATTCATGGTCCCTATTCCTCCTGCAAAGTCAATAAAAATATTATTATCTACATCGGTTAAAAGAGCCCCCTCACCCTTTGCTATATAAATATTACAAACAGTTCCATGTCCTTGAGCTACACTATTGGATCTTCGGCTAGCCAATTCTAATGACTTGGGTCCTGGAATATTTGTTAATATCTTAATTGACATTTATCATTACCATTTACAAATTGAATTTACTTTTATTTTATTAGATAAAAATTATTCAAAAGTTATTTGTGAATTGTAAAGCTATATTTTTAGAAATGGTTAATAGTTATAATAAGATTTTTGGTTCAGGAATCACGGGAATAGCAATAACTATTCTAATATGGATTATCTGTATCAAAATAAGCACTTTCTTTTCAATTCCAGAGATGGGTATATCTCCATTATTTAGAAAAATTCTTATTATTTTATTTTCAATAGATGCGAGTATTCTTATTGTTTGGAGTCTGATGGTATTGCCAATTGGCGATAGAGGAAATAAATTTATATCTAATGGCCCTTATCAATATGTTCGACACCCTTTCTATGCAGCTTTTATTTGGAGCGGAACTGGTATTATTTCTATGATTTATAAATCTTGGCTATTGTTAATTTTTATCATACCAATACATATTTTTTGGGTGTGGCATATCCAAAAAGAAGAGAAATTATTACTAAATCAGTTTGGTTATGAATATGAGCAATATATGATGAAAACACCCCAGTTCTTTCCAAGATATATTTCATCAAAAGAAGTCGAATGAAAAATTTCTACATTATCATTTTTGTTAATTTTATGGTTGCACAAGACACGACATTTAACTGCAGTGAATGGTCACAGATTTCTTTTGGAGAATATATTATAGAGAATAACGTTTGGGGACAAGGAGAGATCGATGATTTTATTCAATGTATTTATCGTACGGGTAGTGGAGATAATATTCATTTTGGTTGGAGTTGGGATTGGCCAAATGAAAATAATGAAGTTAAATCATACCCTGAAGTAATATATGGAAAGAAGCCATGGAGTAGTAGTTCCACTACACAAGAGTTACCTATCAAAATTAACAATATTGATGAGTTATATGTAGATTACGATTTAAACATGAGTGCGAATGGATCTTATAATTTGGCTTTTGAATTTTGGGTGACAACGGATTCTTTATCCTCGCAAACTGGAATAACAACAGAGGTTATGATTTGGATGGATAATAACATTATTAACCCTGCTGGAAGTTTGATTGCTAGTGTTAATTTTGATGGTTTTCAATACAATGTATATAGAGCTAATTGGGACACGTGGACATATATAGCATTTTTATCAGTTGAGCCTCAGTATAGTGGATTATTAGCAGTACATAATTTTGTTCATTACCTAGTAAATGAAGGGATGCTTGATACAGATGAATATTTTGCAGACTTTGAAATGGGAAATGAGGTTATATATGGAACAGGACAAACAGATATAAATAAATATGATCTTTATGTTAATACGAATCCGTTATCAATTAATAATTATTCTTCTATTTCAAATTCATATCATTTATCAACGAATTACCCTAATCCATTCAATGCAATAACCAGTATTGATTTATCTATACCAATTGACCAATTTATAAGTATGAAGGTTTATGACATTTTGGGCAATGAAATAGCGATTTTAATTAATGATAACTTATCAGTTGGAAAGCATCGTATTCAATGGGATGCATCCCATTATTCTTCAGGTCTATATTTTGTAAAATTAGAATGTGAGAATTATTATAATATGAGAAAAATACTATTATTAAAATAAACTCTTTATGCATACCAGATGAAAATTTATTGCATTATCCATTTTGGACTAATTATAACTAATATGAAAATATTAGAATCTACTATTTAGATGTGGGTCCAGAATTAGTTCAACTAATTGTATACTCTATAGATAATTATTGAGTTATTTATCTAAATTTGAGTAATTAAACCACACATGAAAGGTATTATAAAGTATTAATGAAAGATATTCCACTATTTCCACTAAATATTGTTGCCCTACCAAAGGAAAAAATACCTTTACATATTTTTGAGCCTCGATATAAGAGAATGATTAAACATAGTATTAATTCAGGAGAACCATTTGGTATTGTTCTTCAAGATCAAGATGGATTAAAAAGTATAGGCTGCTCCGTAAAAATAATTAATGTTATTAAAGAATATCCATCTGGTGAATTTGATATTATTGTTGAAGGACAAGAGTGCTTCCAAATCAAAAACAAAATTCAGGAAAATGACAATTTATGGGTTGGAACTATTTCGTATTTACAAGATCAATCTAAGATTAATAAAGATTTATTGGACAAAATAAGAGATCAATATTTACATATTATTCTAAAACTAGGAGTTAATGAAGATA
The DNA here is from genome assembly GCA_004321715.1 of bacterium. Classification (GTDB taxonomy): domain Bacteria; phylum Fidelibacterota; class Marinisomatia; order Marinisomatales; family TCS55. The sequence continues at coordinate 5,233 of SGYN01000031.1, forward strand.
TGGAAAGACATATAAATAAAAATAAATCATTTGATTTTATTGAGTTTATTAATCTACCTAATAAGATAAAGCAAGAGCTTATTGAAGAGAATAATGAGAATAATAGATTAATAATTATTAATCGAATATTTACAGCCGTTATGTCAATATCAGATTTTGGTTCAAATGGTCAGCAAATATCTGAAGCGTAATAGATATAATTAAAAAATAAAAAAGAGGAATACAATGCAAGAAAAAAGAGCAAATAATGATAGAAGGAATGAACACAGAAGAAAAGATAATCAGGAAACAAATACTAATAATAGATCAGGAGGAGACAGAAGAGAAGGAAATGATAGAAGAGATCAAAATAAATAGATTTTAATTTCTATTTTTTTATTTTACTAATAACACGCTTAAGAAAAAATAATGACTTTTTTAAGATAATATATTAGATCGGTTATATACTGATGAAAAAAATATTAAAGATTTTTTTATTTGCGACTTGTGTTTATCTCCTGCTCATAATAATACCTATATCTTCACTAGATAAAGATATGGGAGGTAATTATAACAATCCCTCACAACATGCATTTATTAATGAGTTTTTTGGTACCATTTCTTCCTCCGCTAATTTGAATCGGGGATTTCCTTTAATGCCCGTTCGAGAAAATAATTTCAAAAGTCCAAATAAAGAAAAATTGGGGAAATTATTATTCTTTGACCCGTTATTATCTGGAGATAATAATTTTTCTTGTGCTCATTGTCATCATCCGGATCTTGGGTTTACAGACAATAGAGCATTATCGATGGGTCATGGTGGTTCAGGTATTGGTCCAAAAAGAATAGGTGGAACTGTTCTGCGTAGAAGCTCTCCTACTATATGGAATTCTGGATATAATCATAAACAATACTGGGATGGTAGAGCAGATGACCTTGAACATCAAGCTGGTTTTCCAATTCAAGATATGCAAGAGATGGCGCAAGATAAAGATGAGCTTATCAAGGAGTTACTAGACATACCCGAATATGTGCAGTTATTTAATGAGGCTTTTGGGAGTAATGATGTAAAAAAATCTGTTACTTTTGAAAATATAACCTTTGCAATTGCAGCATTTGAAAGAACGATAACCGCTAATAATACACGATTTGATGAATATAGTCGTGGAAACCACTTGGCTTTATCTAAATCTGAAAGAAGGGGATTGAATCTATTCCGTTCACTGAAAACACGATGTTTTGAATGTCATAATTTTCCAACATTTAATAACCCCGATTTCAAAGCTATTGGTGTTCCAAATATAAAAAATAATGAACCGGACTTAGGTCGTGCTGAAATAATTGGAAAGGGTTATGAGAATGCTTTTAAGGTTCCCACATTAAGAAATATTGCTTTAACTGCACCCTATATGCATAACGGCATATTTAATACCTTGGATGAAGTTGTAGATTTTTATGCAGGTGGTGGTGGGAGATCCCATGGATTTAAGAATTCACAGCTAGATGATAAAATAAGAAAATTTGATTTGAGCCACGATGAGCGTAAAGACTTAGTTGCTTTTATGCACGCGCTTACAGATGAATCAAATAAGCCAACAATTCCTAAAAGAGTTCCTTCTTCTTTACCCATTGTCCCATCCTTAGATAATCAGTCTTTAGAGATGAGTGGTAAACAAATTAAATATATTGAACCTGAAAAAAATAATATCGATAGAATTGGAAAAAAATTAATTATTCATTCCGGACAGAGAATTCAGGATGGCATTGAGAATGCTGAAGAAGGAGATACTATTTTAGTACAATCAGGTGAATATTTTGAGACACTTATGATTGATAAATCTAATATTACTATTATGGGTGATAAAAAAAATGGGGATTTACCAGTACTAAATGGTAAAAATATTTTACCAGATGCAGGTGTAGGGACTGGAAGCAATATTGAAATTAATGGTTTTATAATTAAGAATTATACGGCAAACGGTTTAATGTTAAATAGATCCAGAGATGTCACTTTTAGAAATATACATTGTAAGAACACCGGTTTATATGGTTTATATCCAGTAGAATGTGTCGGAGTTCTTGTTGAAGATTGTAGTGTTACCGGGATCAGTGATGCGGGTATATATATTGGCCAATCAAAAGATATTATTGTTAGAAATAATGTTACGTACGCAAATGTTACTGGTATAGAAATTGAAAATTCAGTAAACGCATTGGTTGAGAATAATGAAGTATATGATAACGCTGGAGGTATTTTAGTATTTCTTCTACCAAATAATCCTTCAAAAGTATCTTTAAATTGTAGAATTATTAATAATTATATATACAAAAACAATCATATCAATTTTGGTGAGCCTGGATCGATTGTAAGTAATGTTCCAAGTGGTACGGGTCTTATGATAATGGCTGGAGATAGCGTTGAGGTAACAGGGAATCGATTCCATGACAATCAGTCTTTTGGAGCATCTGTTATAGGCCTCGATCTATTTTTTGGAAATGATTTTGTTTACGATGTTGATCCAATTCCAGATGCATGCTGGTTACATGATAATGAATATATAAATAATGGTTATAACCCTGCAAAAATTGTTAAAGACTCTGGCTTAGATGGGGCAGATTTACTTTGGGACGTAACTGGTTATGGTAATAATTGGGATGAACAAAATGCTACAAGTATACCACCAACTTTACCCAATAAAGATTGGTCATGGTTAGCTAGAAAAACAAATTATAGAGTGTGGAGATTATTATTTAATATAGTAGGCTAATTTTTGCTATAGTTGGAAATGAATAATTTAATAAAATTACTTTTAGTTATACTTTTTACCCACTTAAGGGGTCAAGAATTATATGATCCATATACAGTTCACAATATGAATATTGAATTCTATAATTCTAATTACGATTCTATTTTACAGGCAAGATGGTATGAGGATGATAAAAGCTATTTGCTAGCTGATATAACTGTTAATGGAGTCATCTATGATAGTGTTGGTGTTAGATATAAAGGAAACTCATCATTTGTTGAAGCTAATAATAGTGGGAACCCGAAACTTCCATTTAATATTGATGTAGAATTTGTTCATGATGATCAAAATGTGATGGGCTATGAAAAACTTAAACTGTCAAATTCTATCTTTGATCCAACATTTGTTAGAGAAACAATTGGCTATTCATCTTCGGGCTTCTATTTGCCCACACCAGAAACAGGTTATATGAATGTATCTATCAATGGTGAAGAATTAGGTTTGTATGTAAATGCGGAGTCTATCAATAAACAATTTTTACGCAAGCATTTTGGTAATGATAATGGAACTTTCTTCAAGTGTGAACCTCAATTTCAATATGGAGAAGATTATCTAGCATGGCCAGATTTAGTTTGGCATGGGGCAGATTCTAATGCATTTGAATACCAAAAAGGGTATGAATTAAAATCACAACACGGATGGTCGGATTTAATCGAATTAATATCTACACTAAATTTTCATACCGAAAACATTGAAGGCATATTAAATGTTGATCGGGTCTTATGGTATTTTGCTTCCTCTGTAGTAATGCCTGATCTTGATAGTTATATCTTTCCATTCTTACCACATAATTATTATTTATATAAAAATGCTAGTGGACAGTTTGAAGTTATTCCATGGGATAAGGATCAATCATTTGGAGGAAGTGTAATTAATCTTTTTCTACTTTTTGGAGGGAATCAGTATTGGGTCTACAACCATTCACCATTTCATTATGAAAACGATTCAACTAGACCGTTATTTAGTAAATTAATGCAGGTTCCACTTTATAAGATGATATATACTGCACATATGCGAACAATAATCGACGAAATATATAATACAGAATATTATTATTCTTGGGCAACAGAGATACAGGATAGTATTGAAACATATGCGTTGAATGATCCTAATTTATTTTACCCTTTCACTTTTGGTGATTATTTTCGGTATAATGTTACTAATTACTTAAGTACCAATTATATTGATATTTGTGGAATTGTTTCCACAGTTGGACCAAGAAGAACATATTTATTAAATAACTCGGAAATTGCTAAATCAGCACCAATAATCTCTTCCGTTAATCAAAATAACATTAATCCATTTCCAGGTGATTCTGTTTTTATTAATGCAACGGTTGAAAATGCAACACAAGTTGAACTTATGATCACAATTAATCCATACTCGACATTTTTTCAATCCATAGAGATGCATGATGATGGTATGCATAATGATGGTTATGAAAATGATAATATTTATGGTGCTCTCGTACCATATTTTTCAGATGGTGAACATATAAAGTACTATATTAGAGCAAGAGATAATGATGCAATTATTCTTAAACCAAGAAAAGCCACCCGCGACTTCTTTGAATATTCTATTAGTTCTTTACCTGCGGATGGTACTACACCTATAATAAATGAAATAAATTATAATTCGAGTGACTCATTTAATCCTGATGACTGGGTAGAAATTTATAATCCTACAGATTCATTATTTAATATAAGCAACTGGGTATTTAAAGATGAAGCAGATGATCATACTTTCATAATTCCTGATGGAACATTACTTAATCCAGGCGAATTTTTAGTAATATGCAGAGATACTATCGCATTTAAGAACTATTTTCCCAATGTAAACTCATTTGTAGGTGATCTTGGTTTTGGACTGAGTGGCGGTGGAGAATTACTACGTCTGTACAATAATAATGAAATGTTGATAGATTCATTAACATATGATGATGATGATCCTTGGCCACCAGAGCCAGATGGTGATGGGCCAACACTAGAGCTTATAAATCCTTTTAGTGATAACAGCATATATAGCAATTGGACATCCTCATTAGGAAACGGTACTCCTGGTGAGCCGAATAGTAATTATCTTGGGCACTCAGATAATAATACTATAGTTGAGGATTATCGATTATACCAAAATTATCCTAATCCATTTAATCCTATGACTAAAATCATGTATTATCTTCCACAGAAAAGTGAAATTTCATTAACCATATATGATGCACTTGGAAGAGTTATCAGAACATTAGATAAAGGTCAAAAAGATTCTGGATATCATACATTAGAATGGAATAGTAAAGATAATTATGGAAATAAAGTTGGTGCCGGAATTTATTTGTATCAATTGCGAACTGAATTATATATAAAGAATAATAAAATGATCTTGATAAAGTAAGATTTATTTATATTTTCTAATAAGAGGTATTTAATGAAATCAACACAGAATTGGCTAGATGAATACGGGGAAAGTCACCAGAACCCTTTAAATAAGAAGATACATTGGGTATGTGTCCCTACAATCATGTTTAGCCTGATGGGGCTATGGTGGTCTATACCCCATGGGTACATGCCTTATATTTTTAATAATATCCAGCTGAATTGGGCGATTATAATTACTGCTCTTATCCTTATTTATTATATACGGCTTTCTCGAGTGATGGCAATAGGTATGTTAATTATTGGTTTCTCTCTCCTTGTTGGGAATTTTTATATCGAAACATATTTTCACACTCCATTATGGAAAATTTCATTAATAATATTTGTTGTTGCATGGATTGGACAATTTATAGGCCATAAGATTGAAGGGAAAAAACCATCATTTTTTCAGGATATACAATTTCTCCTTATTGGCCCAGCTTGGTTGTTATCATTCATATATAATAAGTTGGGAATAAAATATTAAACTTTACAGAGGGTAAAATATGATAGCAGTAATCTCACCAGCAAAAAAATTAAACTTTAACGCTGAATCACCAATTAAGGCATTCTCTCAATGTGATTTTTTGGATGAATCGAAAAAGCTCGTTGATAAAGCAAAAGATTATACTTTTGATGATATAATGAAATTAATGAGTGTAAGTGAAAACATTGCAAATTTAACAGTTCAACGTTTTCAAGCGTGGAACCTACCCTTTGATAAATATAATGCAAAACAAGCAGCATTAGCATTTAATGGAGATACATATACAGGGTTAGAAGCAGAGACATTTAGTCAGGATGATTTTAATTATTCTCAGGATCATTTACGTATTTTATCAGGTCTTTATGGTTTATTGCGCCCCTTAGATCTTATTCAACCTTATCGATTAGAAATGGGAACTAAAATGAAAAATACAAAGGGAAAAAATTTGTATGAATTTTGGGGTACAAAAATTTCAGAACAATTGAATACAGACATTAATAATCATAAAAGTAAGTATATAGTAAATTGCGCTTCAGATGAATATTTTAAAGTAATTGATTTATCAACACTTAATATTCCAATTATAAAACCAATATTTAAAGATGTGAAAAATGGTATTCCTAAGGTTATATCTTTTTATGCGAAGCGTGCAAGAGGTATGATGTCAAAGTATATTATTAAGAATAGAGTGCAATCGATAGATGATTTACATAATTTTAATGATCAGGGTTATGAGTTCCAGCAGGATCAATCAGATAATCATGAATTAGTATTTATACGCGGATAGTATTGCAGAAAATTATTTAATTATTCTAAAGAAATTAATATGAGTTATAAATGTATTAGCTTGGACGAAGCTCAATCTTTACTAGATAATCCTGACACAGTTATCGTTGATATTAGAGATAAAGGATCATATGAAGATGGAAACATTCCTAGATCAATCAATATTTCTCAAGATAATATTGATAACTTTTTGGAAAAAACTGAGCGAGATAAAAATATTCTTGTATATTGTTATGTTGGAAATAGCAGTAAGGGAGCGTCTGACTATTTTGTTCAAAAGGGATTTAAAACTGTATTTAGTTTAGATGGGGGATATGAAGAATTTGTTAGAAAACAATGAATAGCTATGATAAACGGCCATTATTAATCTATGATGGTGAGTGTGATTTTTGTATTAAATGGGCAAATAAATTCAAAACTTTTACTAGCGACTATGTAACATATATTCCACTTCAGAAGATTCCATTAGATTATAATTATATTACTAGAGCGGCCTGTTTGAAATCTGTCCACTTTATAAATATAAATGATAGAGTATCAAATGGAGCTGAAGCAATCTTTCAATTATTTCATACTGCAAATAAAGCTAAGTTATTATTCATTTTATATAAATGGGTTCCGCCTTTTCGATTTGTTTCAGAATTAATCTATAGATGGATAGCAAGAAACAGGAATCTATTTTCATAAGAATTCATTGGATCATCTATTGATTATTTGGCTTAATAATTTTTTCAAATCTATTATCATATTTATTTTTAGTTTATCCGTTATAATGGGTACAAATAATTCATATTCTGTTAAAGAAATTATTATTAACGATGAATGGTTTGCAGAGATAAATAATGGTGAATATGTATTGAATTGTAGAATAGGGGGGATGGAGAATGACGGTGAAACAGTAATATTATTACATGGATTCCCAGAAACATCTTATATGTGGGTTGAGCTTATGGATATGTTAACAAAAAAAGGCTATCGTGTGATTGCACCTGATCAACGTGGCTATAGTCCAAAAGCAAGGCCAACGCTTATTAAAGAATATACTCTTAAACATACAGTAAGTGATGTTCTTGCTGTAGCAAATGCCTATAAATTAAAGCGGTTTCATTTAGTTGGTCATGACTGGGGATCTTCTGTTGGATGGGCATTTATTGCTGAATATCCAAATATGATATATAGTTGGACATCATTATCAATACCTCATATGAAGGCATTTCAGGAAGCATATAATAATGATTTTGACCAACAGAAAAAAAGTAAATACATTGGGTTTTTTAATATGCCATTCTTTCCCGAATTATATATGTCATTTAATAATTATAAGAATCTTAGAAAAGTATGGAAAGTACATGGAGATGAAGAAATAGATGCATATTTAAATGTTTTTCGTCAGAGAGGTGCTCTTCGCTCTGCATTAAATTGGTATCGTGCAAATATAGGAAATAGAAGAAAACCAAGTGATTATATTCAATTTGGAAATGTTTCAGTTCCTACTTTATTTATTTGGGGAAATATGGATATGGCAATTGGTAGGAAATCTGTAGAATTAAGTGAGAAGTATATGAAAGGCCCATATACTTTTATAGAGCTTTATGCTGGTCACTGGCTTATTCAAGAAGAATTTGACAAAGTTTCAAATGAAATAATTAAACATATAGGGAAATATTCATCTTCATTTTATGAACCCCATCTTGGAAGAAAAAAGTAATAAAAAAAGGCTGTAAAGCCCTTTTTTATTACTTAATTATAATAATTAACGTTTATTTCCCCAACGTGAGTGTTTCATAAAACGTTGTGCTAAAGCACGATGTATTTCAATTATTTCTAATTGAACTGTATCAAAAATTGATACCCTGTCTTCATGAAATGAATTGGTGATGCTTACAGCATTCTCCATGTATTCCGCTGGTTCGTAATTCACAATATTATCTACAAAGTTGTTATACAATGATTCTAAAGATAATTTAAATGACTCTTCAAGCGTTTCAAGGGTTGAAATTTGTTCCTGGGTCATAGCAAGGACATCATACATTTCTTGACGCATCTTATTAGAATCTTTTGAATGTTTACCATATCCACCTCTTTTCTTACGCCAATTATCATCTTTTTCTTTACGCATTTGTTCAAATAAAGATTTTTGTTCATCTGTTAATAATTTATCCATTGCTGCCCTGAACCACTCCATTACACCCATCATTTGACTATGTGTCTCTTGTTTTGTTTGTGTTGCGTCTTTTAATAAACTGAATATTTCTTCTAATGTGGCTTTCTTATAATTAACTATGTTATCATAACTTGATAATTGATTTTCATTTAAGATTGAACGTATAAATTCATCCATTCGTTGTTGATGACGAAGACGTTTATGATGGTAATCATTTTCTTCAGAAACCTCTTCGGCTGCAAGGTTCAGTGGAGTTGAAACGAGCCTTTGTCTTTGTTCTTCTGTTAAATTTTGTTGAAGATATAAAGCAAGTTTCCATAAAGAAGTATTATCAGGAAAATAATCCCGACCACTTGTTAAAAAGTTCCTGCTATCAGACAATTGTTTTTCAGATAATGCTAATTCCTGTTCCAAGTCATAAAGCAACATTTCATTTGCATATGGGTTTCCGGAATCATTATCAATACCAAAAAAGTTTTCACAACCTATTGTAAATAATACACTAAAAATTATTATTGGTAGTATTTTATTCATTATTTTCTCCTTGATCGAATTTAATCTTTAGACTATCAATAAGTAAAGAAAGTTAAAATTATATATTCTTTTATGATATGAGACTTGATAAAATATATTTATTCATTGTATTACAATATTCATTTATATATGCCGAGTTAGGCTTAACGCTTATCGGTGGATTCAATCACTCCAATGTTATACATCAAGAAAAGCAATTACAGGAGTGGTCAGGGGATATTAAATCACTATCATTTGCAATTGAGCGCAAACTTGGTCCTGTTAAAACTAGTATTGGATATATTCATGGAGGATATATTAATGGCCGTTTTGATATTGATACAACTTTAAACGTAACTTTTATAAATATAGAATCTTATTATCCAATTAATATTGGAAACATGATGTTTCTCGGTGGTATTTATATTGCTAATCCTTTAAATGCAAATGAAACATACTCATCAGGAAGCTCTATAATAATTAAAGCTGATGAACTTAATATAGATTATGGAGTATTGATGGGAGGATCTTTTAGCATAAATGAAAAAATAGG
>SGYN01000032.1 GCA_004321715.1 bacterium
TGTCTATTCTTTTTGTAGTAATTGCGAATATGTTGCATCGTGAACTTTCTATGTCCTCCAACAGTTTTTTTGCATTCAAGAGTCCCATTTTCTGTCCAACGTTTTAAGGTAGAAATATTTATTCCTAAAATATTAGCAACTTCTTTTGAATTCAGATATCTCACATTTATAGATTACAATAAACTAAGTTAATAATGAAACTATATATGAGCGATATGAGCATATTATATATAGAAAATTCATTTATAAAGGTTTTTATTGAATTGTTGAATTATGATATTATAACTCATTTTTTGCTCATTATTTTTCTTATCATACATTGCAACCATCATATTCATTCGTGGATTTTTAATAAAAAATCCTCTATGTTTATTAATAAATGACCAGAATAGCGCATCCCAAACTTTTGACCATTCATTCTTTTTATAATCACTCATTTTTATGATATAATTACTTCCACTTATATACGGCTTTGTGGACATCAATCCTCCATCTGAAAATTGACTCATACCATATACATTTGGAACCATCACCCAGTCATAAGAATCAATAAACATTTCCATAAACCATTGATATACAATTTTAGGCGATATTTCCAGTAAGACCATTATATTACCTAAAATCATTAATCTTTCTATATGATGACAGTATGCATGATTTATTACTCTATTAATAGTATTATCGATTGGTTCTATTGTTGTTTGCGCATTGTAAAAAGAACTCGGTAATGTTTTATTAAAAGACCAATAGTTTGTATTACGTTGCTTTAATCCGTCTTCGCAATATATTCCACGAATAAATTCTCTCCATCCAATTATTTGTCTAATAAAGCCTTCCAATGAATTGAGTGGAATATCATGCTCCTTAGCAAACTCAAGAGTTTGTTCTATTACATCTTTTGGTGTGATCAAACCAATATTTAAGTATGGACTTAAAATACTATGAAATAAGTAAGTCTCATCAGAGGAAATTGCATCTTCATAATCTCCAAAATTTTTCAATCTATTTATTAAAAAATCATTAAATGCAGATTGAGCTTGAGATCTATTAATTGGGAAATTAAATGATGAAAGTGACCCTGGATTTTCATTAAAATATTTACTAATTATAATTTTATATTTATCTAATATTATTTTATCATATTTAGTTGTGGTAATGTTAGGAATATTAATACCGCGAGGAAGTTTTTTCCTATTTTGCGTATCATAACTCCACTTTCCACCGATAGGATTCTTTTTATCCATGAGTATATTAAAACGCCGACGTTGTTTTTTATAAAAGTTTGACATGAAATGAAATTTCTTATTACCGAATTCATTGTAAATATCTGTTTGATTGAGTAAAAAACTTGGCGAATCATACCATTGAATCTTCACGCCTAACTTTTTACAATCATTATTAATGTTATTGAATAAGAAAGTGTCAACTACATCGCATAAATGAAGATTAGTAATCTCATTATTTTTTATTATTGATTCATAATTATTATTATTATGAAAATGTTCAAAAGTTATGTTAAGCACCCGGTAACCTTTATTTATCAACTCATTTTCATATTCATTCATTGATAGCATATGAAGTAAAATTTTTTGTTTATGAAACTTTAATTTTGTTTCTCTTTTATAAAAAAAAGCTGGGTCTTGTATGAGAAAGATTGTTCTTTTTTTTGATATTGCGGGATGAGGATAAAATAACTGGTTAGGAAAGATAAATGTTGATTCCATAAAATAATATTCTGCTATAATTAATATGCATCTAGAGCAGTAAATAGAAAATTTACTGCTCTAGATACATTGATTATTATTTATCCGACCGGGCAACGGACCATACAACAAGACCAAAGCCAATTTTATTTATTGCATCTCCAATATTATAAATAAGATCACGGCCTGAATCGGAGACAAGATTATTTAAAAATTGGTACCATTGTCCATCTGCAGTACCAATTAGATATCCTATCGGATATATACCCCAACCAATGATAATAAAATAAAGTAAAAGTTTATTAGCATTCTCAATCTTTCCTCCAGCCTTTTTTGCTGCCTTTCCAACTTCACCTTGAAGAACTTCTAGAACAATTATAACGTATGCTGCACCACTAATAGCGCCCCATAAAGCTGGGCTGTGATTACCAAATACAGATAGAAGACCTGCTTCTCCAAAATATCCAGTTAATAGCATTACAAAAGACAAAGAGACTAGTTTTTTCAATCCTGCTCCTGTAAGTAGATAAAATTCAACGCACATTAATGGCACTGTTAATATCCAATCAATGTAACGAAACTCAGTTGGGCTTAAACCCGTTTCTAGCCAGGCGCTTCGCATGTAGTAATAATGAACTGCAGCGATACCAGTTATTAAACCAGATACTGTAAGCGATAATTTCCATTCTTTTTCAACAGAATCTCTTTCAATAAAGAAAAATACTGTTGCTGCTAACATTGCCATACTTCCAATAAAAAATGTAAATCCAACAAAGTCACCAGTTCCAAGATTAAGAGCTAAAATTGGTACGTTCATATTAATTCCTTTCTTTATTTAACTATGATTTATTATTTAATTGTGCTCTGATTCCTAGGGCACCAAAAGTAGGGGCCCACAAGCCGATGAAAATACCTACTTCTCTTGCTTGTTGCTGTGTATCGTAACCAAAAACTTTTGTTCCGAAAACGAAAGCAAGTACGGCAATAAAAATGGATAGTATCATTGACATATACCAACTATTTGCATTCATAATTTTATCCTTTCATATTAGAATTAGTATTAATTAGATCAAGATTAATAATAGTATTACTAATGAAAATAATAGACCAGTGAAGAAGCCAATTGGCTTATCAAGAAAAGATACAATTTTATCCGATATATTATTTATCAAATTCATTAGAGCATTACTTTCATAAATAGAGCAATTATTACTATTAGAATAATTAATTTAGTATCAAGTACTAGATAAATAATTTTATCAACTAAATTTTCAATTGCTTTCTTTTTCAACTGCTTCCTTTACCTTCCACATAATGACAAGGCCAATAAATATGAGGCACATAGCGCCAAAAAGTCCAAGAAATTGATCTAAATATCTTTGTGTAAAATCTTGAAATAGCGTAAAAAATAAACCACTTAAAAAGAGTGATATAAAAACACTGCTTCCAATTCTTTCTAAAAGTGATTTTTCTATTTTTTCAATCATTTTGATTTACCCTTCATGTTTATTCTAAAATATCAGTGATTAGTTCATCGCTCATGGGATTTACACCACTACGATAATATTTTATTAGATTTCCTTCTTCATCAATTAGATATTTACAAAAATTCCAGGAAGGCTTTGTAGAATTCCACCCATTTGCTGTCTTATTAGTCAACCAATCATATACAGGGTGAATATTTTTTCCCTTAATTTGAATTTTTTCAGTGATTGTAAATGAAACCCCATAATTTATTCTACAAAAACTTTCGATTTCAGAAGCAGTTCCTGGTTCCTGTGAACCAAAATCATTACAGGGAAAACCTAGAATTTCAATTTTATCACTGTATGTTTTGTATAGAGTTTGAAGATCTTCGTACTGCTTTGTATATCCACAGTTTGAGGCAACATTTACAATTAAAAGTTTTTTTCCTTTGAACTGGCTTAAGCTTATTTCGTTATTATTTAATAATTTAATCTTTTGATCATATAATGATGTGGTTGACATAATATTTTCCTCTGGATTAATGCTTGAATTATTAAAAGCCCACAGAAATACAACGAGAAAGGGTAATGTTAATAGACTTTTTATTATCATAATATTTCCTTTATAATCTATTTTATTTTTGAAATTCCACCGTCGATGTGAAATACATTTCCAGTTATCCAGTTATTTTCTTCATCTAATAGTAAGCCAATCATATTAACTACATCTCGAGGTGTACCAATTCTACCTAGAGGATGCATCTTTTCACTAGCTTTTAAAGCTAGAGGACTTGATGTAATACCAGTTGCTAATGGTGTATCAAGCAAGCTAGGAGCAATAACATTAAAACGTATATTCTTTTTGGAATATGTAGCTGCCGCAGATCTTGCTAATCCTTCAATTCCTGCTTTTGCAGCTGCAATAGCTTCATGATTACTAAATCCAACTGAAGCAGCTGCACTAGAAATAAGGACAACAGATGCATTTTCTAATAGTAGTCCCGCTGAGCGGACAATACTGAATGAGGTTTTTAAGTTTTGATTTATGGTATAATCAAATTCATCATTAGATGTCTTGTGCGCAGGTTTTAATAATATACTTCCAGCAAGATTTACTACACCATGAATTTTACCTAATTTTTCTACTCCATAGTTGAAAAAATTAGAAACAGAATCAAAATCTGTGGCTTCAACTGACGAAATATGCGTCAAGGACTGCACAAGTGTATTTTGGTTGATAGGGTTATTATGTTGTGCAAGGAGGACTGTATGACCTTTGTCCTGAAGATAATCCGTCAGCTGAGAACCAATTCCTCCACTTGCTCCTACTATAAGGTAATTAGACATTATTTGTCTCCTTTACAAGTGTATGAAATATTTTTCCATCATCAAATGATACACCAGAAACTGGTGTCCAACCTTTACTGATCATATCACCAGCAACTTCAATAGAATGTTCTATGAATTCGATGGGCGTGGATACAATACAGTATTTCTCTTTTAAAAATATTTTTGATTTGTTATCAGTAAATTTCATTAAGTTTTCCTTTTTTTATATTTTGATATTTTCTACAAGTTCAAAAACATTACCAAAATCATCTTTTTTATATATGTAGTTAACGCCATCGCGATGAGTAGATGGTTTTCCATGTTCAAAGATATTATCAACCTTGAACGCTATGTGAGGGGGGTGCTCATTTGGATTCACCAAAGCAATATTTATATTTTTAAATTTTAATAATGCCCATGTTTTATCTTCAAAAATTATTTCGCATGAGAAATAATTTTCATACCAACTAATCGTAGACTTTATATTAGTTGTTTGAATCGCCACATGATCTACTTGAGAAAGATTTTTCATAGTTTGTCTGTTTGTATTAGCCAACCTTAGAAATCACCTTTTCTGAACATTCAGGGCAGATCTCTTTTCTCTTACCATATCTAGGTATTTCATGGTAATACTCAATTAATATCTTATTTCTCCAGTGAACTTTTTCCCACACGATATTGCACGATGGGCAAACTGTCAGATATTTATCGGTTATTTTTCCTTCTTTTGTATCATAGGAGGATTTACTAATAACCTTATTGTTTTCTCTATCTTTTCCAAGAGCTACTGATTCAAGTATTGTCATAATATTCTCCTTTTAGTATGAGCGTTATGAGCGATATTAAGGAGAAAATGTATAAGTTACAAATTATATTTGTAAAAAATATTTATTTCACTTATCTAGTAATCCATTTTGATAATCTGAAAATGCCTGCAATACTTCTTGCTTAGTGTTCATTACAAAAGGCCCACCACGCGCCACGGGTTCATTTAGTGGTTCACCTCCAATTAAAATAAATTTTGCACTTTTATTTTGAGTTGATAATTTCAAATCCCCAGTACGTTTAAGAATCGCTAGCCTTTTTTTTGCAACGAGCTTATCTATCATAATACTGCCTTCATATACATAAATAAAAACGTTCCATCCATCAATTAGGGGCATGTTAAAAGTTGCATTCTTATCAAGCATAATATCATGATAAAACATACCAGTATGTGGTTTTCCAGGACCCTTGATATTATTGTACTGTCCTGCAATAACTTTTATGATACCACCAAAAATATCTATTTGTGGTATTTCACTTTTGGGTATGTCGCAATAGCTTGGTTTCATCATTTTTAATTTTTTTGGAAGATTGAGCCATAGTTGGAATCCTCGAACTAAACCATGTGATTGTTCAGGCATTTCACTGTGAATTACCCCTCTCCCAGCAGTCATCCATTGAACAGAACCATCCGAAAGAAGTCCTTCATTACCAGCAGAATCTTGATGACGAAATTTACCATCAAGCATATAAGTTATAGTTTCAAATCCTCGATGAGGGTGTGGTGGAAACCCCAATATATAATCATCTGGATTTTCGCTTCCAAACTCATCCAAAAGTAAAAATGGGTCTAGCATAGAAAGTTCTGGATTTCCAATAATTCGTGTCAGGCTAACACCAGCTCCATCAGAAGTTTTTAGTCCTTTGATAATTTTCGCTACTTTCCGAGTTTTCATTTAATAGGAACCATTATTTCATTTTTTCTAAAAGGAGGAAGTGCCCAAGGAGAATTATACTGAGAGACCATAAATTTTCCAGAAACTCTATATTGATTATTTTTTAACAATTTTTCTAGTTTTCTTTGATATTTAATGACCTTGGTTTCTGTTGCCCATCCCCCAAAACGTAAAACCGCCATCTTTCCAAAATCTTTTTCCTGAATTATTATATTATCATAATTGGGTTCTGGTAGATTTGATAATTTGTATTCTTTAGGCATCACAAAAGCGATATCGTAAATACCGCTATTATTTACAGGACTAGTTGAAATTACAGGAGCAGTCATTTCTATTTTCATTTTCTGATTATTACCGCCAAAAATATAGTTAGCTATTCGTCTAAATCCTGTAGAAGTAGACTCACGATAATTACTATTGATATTAGTAATTGCAATAATCATTGGTTCATACATCCGTATTTCAAATTGTCCATCCTTATCTAGAAGCTGATATTCTGGTGTCTCTATTTCTGAAGCCATAATAGTTCCTGTCATTAATATAATTGTAAAAAATATATTCATCTATTTCAATGCCATTTCAATTAGTTTTTTAGTATCCCCGATAAATTCTGTAGCACATAAGTTAGAACTATCATCAAATATTTTTGATTCATTATGATATAATTGGCAATGTATTTTTCCATCGAGGTATTCTTTCACCTTTGGAATCATATCATTTTTATCTGGCGCCAAAAGTAATCCTCCTTTTTTACCTCTTTCAATTGTCAATTTCAATGACATATCTTTTTGTTGCAAGTGCCAATGAAGTATTTTTGAATCAAAATAAATTTCTTTAATAATAGTATTTTTGTATGTAGTGAATCGATATAGTTGATTATTAAAGAATAAACCTACTATAAAACCAGCAAATTTCTTTTTTTTCCATGGAATTGTAGCTAAAGACGCTGAGATACTTGCATGATTATTTTCAAAATGATTTGCTTGCGCCCAAATCCAGTTTTCTGGGAAATTTTTCCCCCAATCCTTTTCAATATAACCTCTTCCATCTGAAAAATTATATAAGGATTTATTTAATTCTAACTTTCCACTTAATGAATGATCCATACTTAATATCCCATGAAAACATTCCATTGTGGGGATATATGTATACCATCCCATGCATCCTGGTTCAAATAAAGATACCGGCCATGGTTTTAAATATTTTGTTGTAACGCGCCCATTTAATTGAAAACTTTTACTATTTATATCAAGCTTGATTTCATCCAAAGAAAAATAATTTGAACCTATATACAGTTTGTATTCTGATTTGCTACATTCAAATTCTTTAGTACTATATCTTTCAAAAAATACCTTTTTATTACTACCATCGAAAACCATTATAAATGCTGTTTCATTTTTTGATTGGCCACTTTTGTATATACCCGGTATGATTGCTAGGGATTTGTTACTTTTGGTGGTTAATTTGTGATACCATCCTTCAAAGAATGGTCGCTTACTTTTATTACCATGGAAAGCTTCAGGTTTTAATAATAACATAGATTTACTATAACTTTTAATCGAATTTATTAATTATGACAAGTATTATATTCTTCAAATTTAATAATAATTTGTGGTGGGCCTTTACACAAATGGGTTTACACAGAAATTATTTGGAATCTATTGAGGGACAACAATTTTATAAAATGCTTGGTACTGGCAGCGGCCCAGGCTTCAGTATGTACCCTGATTTTTATACATATGCATTACTACAAGTATGGGAAGACTTATCTTGCTTTAAAAAGTTTTATCAATCGAACAAATATTTAGATACGTATTTATCTAAATCAAATCAATATAGGGTTATTATGCTATCGAATATTCGTAGTTCAGGATATTGGGATGGTATAAATCCTTTTGAAAATAAGAAATCAAAGAAATTAAATAATGTCACCAAAAAAATTGCTGTATTAACTAGAGGTACAATAAATTTTAGTAAGCTGATTTATTTTTGGTCATCAATAAAACAATCAAGCGATGCCATATCGTCAGCAAAAGGTGTGAGTTTTTTCAAAGGGGTGGGAGAGCTTCCCTTAATTCAGCAAGCAACATTTAGCATATGGGATTCTGAAGAGTCTATAAATAGTTTTGCATATAAGAACATTAATCACAAAGAAATTATAAATAGAACAAGAAGACAAAATTGGTACAAGGAAGATCTTTTTGCTAGATTTCATATTCTAGAAGACTCGGGGTTCAAACAAATATAGAAATGAATAAAGTAATTATTATAGGCGCAGGTATAGCAGGATTAGCAACAGCAATTCGTTTAAGAAATAAGGGATACAATGTGGAAGTATTTGAGGCGAATTCTTACACTGGGGGCAAAATTAGTTCATTTAATATTTCACAATATAGATTTGATGCCGGCCCATCTTTATTCACTCTTCCCCATCTTGTAGATGAATTATTTACACTCTGCAATGAAAATCCACGAAATTATTTTAATTATAAACAAAAAGATATTCATTGTAATTATTTTTGGAATGATGGAAAAACTCTATCAGCATTTTCTGATAAAAAGAAATATTTAAAAGAAATAAAGGATCAATTAGATGTCGATCCAGATACAGTAGAAAAATATTTAATCAAATCAAAAAAGAAATTTGATCTAACGAAAGAGATATTTTTAGAAAAATCTCTACATAAATACAAAACATATTTCAATAAGAATGTGATAAAATCCATTCTATCGATTTATAACTTAGATTTGTTCACAAGTTTAAACAGAGTGAATGAGAAAGAGTTAAATGAGCAACATTTAGTACAATTATATAATCGTTATGCTACATATAATGGATCTAGTCCATATGAGACGCCTGGTATTATGACATTAATCCAACATTTAGAATCACACTACGGGACATGGATACCAGATGGAGGTATGGTAAATATTGCCAAATCAATTACCAGCTTGTTGCTAAATAATGGTGTGAAGATACACCTCAATGAAAAGGTGGATGAAATAATATTAGATAATAATATGTCGAATGGAATCAGGGTTAATGGTAAAATATATAATGCAGATTATATAATATCAAATATGGATATTTACTATACGTATAACTTTCTACTAAAAAATTATAATATACCTAATAATTTGGAAGATATTGAGAGATCAAGTTCTGCTATTATATTTTATTGGGGTATTAAAAAATTGTTTAAACAATTAGAACTTCACAATATATTTTTCTCCTCTAATTACCGGAGTGAATTTGAGGCAATATTTCAAAATGGAAGTTTGTATAATGATCCTACTATATACATCAATGTTACTTCAAAGGATATACCTAATGACGCTCCAGAAGGATCAGAAAACTGGTTTGTAATGGTAAATGCACCTAGTGATTCTGATCATAACTGGGATTTAATTGTTCAGGATCTTAGAAAAAATATCATACATAAATTGAATAAAATGTTAGGAGTGAACCTTGAAGATCTTATTGAAGTTGAAAAAATTTATACTCCTAAGACAATCGAACATACAACACACTCATATTTAGGATCCTTATATGGGACATCAAGTAATTCAAGATTATCAGCATTCTTAAGACATCCAAACTTCCATAAAAAAGTAAAAAATTTGTATTTTTGTGGAGGAAGTGTTCACCCCGGTGGTGGTATCCCTTTATGTTTAATGTCGGCTAAAATTGTATCGGATCAGTTTTCAAAAGTGAATAATGAATAAATCTGATTTAAAAATATTAATAATTTCTATTTTTATAATTTGGCTTTTTCAAATAAGCGGGGCAGTAGGCATTATTCTAGGAAATGATAAATGGTTCATTCGTTTTACTCCAATTTGCCTGTTTGTTTATTTTATTTTGATTATCCTAAATAACAGACCTTTTAATTATAATTTTTTATTTATATCCTATTTTTTAGGATTTATTTGCGAGATAATTGGGGTAAATACTGGCATACTTTTTGGTGATTATACATATGGAGATACCCTTGGTATTCAATTATTCAATATTCCACTCATTATAGGTATTAATTGGTTTGTAACAGTAATTATTAGCGCATCTATTGCGGACAAGTTTGCAAAAAAAATCTATTTCAAAATGATTATATCATTATTACTAATTATGTTTTTAGATATCAGCATGGAACCGATTGCGCCCAAAATGGATATGTGGAGATTTACAGGTTATGATAGTGCGCCTCTTTCAAATTATGTGACCTGGATATTTATTTCATTACCATTGTTAATCTTTTACTTCAAAAATAATATAAATGTAAATTTTTATTTATGTGTAAATCTATACACTGCTCAGATATTATTTTTTATAGTATTAGAATTATTTTATATCTAAAAAATCAATAATTATTTTTTTATTTCTCTTGAAAGATATAATGGGGTTAATAATAAAGAAAAACCATAAAAAATATCTTCAAATGGAATAGTCCATAATCGAATACCCAAATTATGATTATTATTGTACCAAACAATTTCATCAGTAATAAAGCTTCCCGTAAGTACACCATTTACCATAAAAAACGGGATGAGTATAATTAGATAAGATGCTATAAAAGATCTAAGGAGCTTGATATCTCTAAAAAATACTATGCCTAGTAAAATTGATGTAAATAAAAAACACGTAAAAGTGTATAATTTATAGAAATTTAATAAGCTTAAAATTAATAGAAATAGAATTAATAAAATTGTTAACCACTTTGTTAACTCTTTGGAAAGTACAAACCAATGAATAAGCTCTTCTTTACAATAATGTATGAATATCGATGCATATGGAATGCAAAAGAAAAATAACCATTCTTCTATTGGTAGTTCAATAATTGATATACCAATTAGATATCTT
The DNA here is from genome assembly GCA_004321715.1 of bacterium. GTDB lineage: Bacteria > Fidelibacterota > Marinisomatia > Marinisomatales > TCS55. Next base: position 11,078 of record SGYN01000032.1, read on the forward strand.
TCATTAAAACCCCAAATACCAAGTTTTGTAAAGATGATGTCCCATAGAATAAAAATAAATATTGTAATTAATAGGCCCGGTAAAAAATTCTTTAACTTATTATAATAATTGACTCTTTTTTCAAATGAAAGAGAAAGTGGAATTAGAATAGAAAGAGTATTTATTATAAGATATAAAAAACTATCCATTTTTAAAGCTGAAAGATCTCAAAGTTTTGAGACTAACAAAGAGCATACCAAAAAATTCATTGTCCTCTTTATTAAGATTGGAATGATGTTTACGATGTTCGTACAAAACAGCTTTTAAGTATGAGTTTTCAGGTTTTTTAAAAATCTTTATTCTCCGATGAATAAAAATATCATGTACAAATAAATATGCAATTCCATAAAAAAGTATACCAAGCCCAGTAAAAAAAAGAATATTATTAGAATATATACTTCCAAGAATAAATCCTAGGGCACTCGGTATTGCAAAGATTAAAGCAAATGAATCATTTCTTTGGAGAGGCTTTCCAGTTAAGACATGGTGATCCTTATGAAGAGTCCAAAGAAATCCATGCATTACATATTTATGTGCTGCCCATGCAATGAATTCCATGCATATAAATGCTGTAATAGTTATAAATATATTAAATATCATTTTTTATATAAACTGTCCAGTTTTTTCTCTCAAGTATGCTGATGGGATCAACAAAATCTTTCTAAAATTATTTATCCTTAAACGATTTTCCATTATTTGTTCTGCATCAGTCTTTTTTAATTTATTAAATAAAACACGAAAATAACGATAAGATAGGTAAACACCCAAACGAGAATTATTGGGCAACTTTTTTATGCCCACAATTCCATCATTAAAATCATTTTCAATTTGTTTCTCAATCTTGATTTTAGAATCATGATCTAAAATATTATTTTTGTTCAATTCAGGAAAATACAACCTTCCTTTTCCTTGATAATCATCCTTTAAATCACGTAAGAAATTCACTTTCTGAAATGCGGCCCCTAATTTTTGCGCAGCATCACGCAATTCTTCTATTTGTTCATCATTGCCTTTGCAAAAGACATGTATACACATCAAGCCAATTACCTCTGCTGATCCATAAATATAATTTTTATAAGAATCTTCTGAATGCGTTTCTTTGTAAATATCCATTTTCATACTGTTTAAAAATGACTTAATCAAATCTATGGGAATATTAAAATTATTTACTACAATCTGAAAAGAATGCAAAATAGGATTTGAACTAAACTTTCTCTGGATTGATAAAAGAGTTTCTTTTTCAAAATCTATAATTAATTTTTCTTGATCTTGATCAAAAAATGTATCCACAATTTCATCAGCAAATCGAACAAAACCGTAAATACCATATATGCTTGGTCGTATATCAGCACTAAAAAAATTAATTCCTAAAGAAAAAGAAGTACTATATTTCTTCGTAGTTGTTTTACTAATCTCTTTAGCAATATCGTTATAAATATCACGGTTAGTCATGTTCTTTGCCAATAAGTTCTGCTGCAATCTTTCCAGAAATTATAGATGGGGGCATACCGGGACCGGGAACGGTAAGTTGACCGGTGTAATATAAATTACCTATCTTTTTATTCTTCATCTTTGGTTTAAAAAAAGCGCTTTGAAATAATGTATTTGCTAGCCCATATGCATTACCATTCATGGTATTAAAATCTTTTGTAAAATCACGATGAGCATATGATTTTTTAAAGACGATATTATTTCTTATTGAATCACCAATATTATTTTCAATCCTATTAATAATAATATTAAAAAATTTATCCCTTATTTCATCGCTATCATTCAATCCATTTGCGGTTGGTATCAATACAAATAAAGTTTCGCTATTTTTTGGAGCAGTACTGGCATCTGTTTTTGAAGTACAGGAAACATAGAATAAAGGGTCCGTTGGCCAAGATGGTTTATCATAAATTTCTTGAGCATGAGCATTAAATGATGTATCAAAAAAAAGCGCGTGATGAGGAATATTTTGCATTTTTTTATTTAAACCGATAAAAAATATTAGACTACTTGGTGAAAAAACTCTCTTATCCCAATATTTATTCGAATAATTCCTAGCTG
>SGYN01000033.1 GCA_004321715.1 bacterium
AAATGCTTTTACAAGTGAGGAACATGATTATCAAGGAATAATTGGAGAAATTGTAGAAAAAGGAGAAAAAGCTAGAAAGAACGGCGTTTTATCTTTAGAAGCAGATTTACCATCCATTGAAAGTACGTTTCTCCGAAATGGCATAGAGCTAGCAATCAATGAGAGAGATTCTTCTAGATTAAGAAACTATTTAAATTTAGAATTAAGCAATATTCAAAAAAGGCATCAAATGGGTCAGGAAATATTTTTCTATTTAGGATCGTATGCCCCCGCATTTGGCATGCTAGGAACAGTAATGGGGCTAATTGTGATGATGAATAATTTTTCTGGAGGGAACTCTGCAGATGTAAGTAGTATGGATTTTGATGTTGCACAAAAATTTGCACAACTTCTTGGAGGGATGGGTTTAGCCTTAATAACAACTTTTTATGGTGTTCTTTTATCCAATTTAGTTTTCTTACCAATTGGGGGTAAGCTAACCCGAAAATCACAAGAAGAAATGATGGTAAAAAGCATTGTAGTTGAAGGAATAATAAGCATCCATTCGAAAGAGCACCCTATATTAATGAGAGAAAAATTAATGACTTTTGTTCCTCAATCCTCTAGACAGGATGATTAATATATGTCTAATGAATCATATGGAATGTCTGCTGAAGAAGCTAAAGCAAAAAGTACAGCTTGGGCAGTAACTTACGCTGATTTAGTCACCCTACTTTTAACATTTTTTATTTTATTATTAGTCATTCTTAATGATGCGGAGAAGCATATAGATAGAGTAATTAATATGCTCTTAGATGAAACCTACGCAGAATTAAAAGAAAACATCGAGTCTTCTTATGTTTCTGTTGATCGCGTTACGAAAGGTGTAAAAATAACCCTAGCTAGTGGTCGATTATTTAAATCAATGGATGATGATGTTCAGCCTGTAGTATATCCGCTATTACGACAAATTGGAGGAATTGTTCGTGTATCAAAATTATTAAACGTATACGAAGATGATAGATTTGCAAACCTATTAAGCGCTATTGAAAAAAGAGGGGGGTTTCTCAACGTGGAGATTAGGTGCGAAGGCCACACTGATGATTTGCCATTACCAAAAAATGCTCCATTTCAAAGTAACTGGGATCTTTCTACTGGACGAGCATTAAATATTGTTAAACTACTAAGTGATTTTTCAAAAATTCCTGAAAGCAAATTTTCTGCTATGGGTTATGGGGAGCATCGTCCGGTGTTACCTGTTAGTCAAATGGGAAAAAATTCTGTTGATATCAGAAAGGCAAGAGCAAAAAATCGCAGGGTTGAAATATACATGGACGCATTTATTAAACAGAACACATTAACTAATTAAAACACCATAAATGAAAAAACTATTACTCTTGTTTGCTTTATCAATCAATCTTCATTCTCAAACTACTGAAGTAATAAAGAAAACAGATATTTACACTTCCCCTAATAAAAGCAAGAATAGTGTTATGGGAGAAATTTTGCCAGGAGCTTCTATTAAAAAATTAAAAAAAGATAAATCTGGCAAATTTATTAAAGCAACAATAGAGTTTTATATTCCTGTTGAATCGCTCCTAGAGGGTCGAATCTCGCACACGGTCGGAACAACTCAATTAGCTGATAATGCAAAATATAAATTAATTTCTTCTAAAATGAATGGGAATCAAATAGAGATAAAATTACGCGTTGCCAACGTAAGCCATTCTAAAGAATTAGATTTCTCAGCAATGGCATTATTAAAAACTATCGGCAAAGGAAATAATAAGGGAGAGCTAAATCCATTTAAAGGTAAGCACCAAGATTTAGCAATAATTTCACCGAGAGCACATGTGATAGCAGAATTATATTATGATTTTAAATCTAAGCCAAAGAATATTGAATTGATTTGTATGGGTAAGCTTGGAGGCGACAGAATATATTATAATTTAGGATACTAATATCATTTTGAATCTTTTTCAATTACCTTAAACACTTTTTCACCTTTTTTAGCCATCCTAAATTTTTCTCTTGCTAGCTGTTCAATATATTTAGGATCATTACTAAGCTTAGTTTTTTCTTCTTCTAGTAATTGTTTTTTATCTCTTAAAGAAGATATTGTGGATTGTATTTTTGCTTTTTCTGATCGCAATTGATATAATTGATATAAACCATGGTCGCCAAAGAAAAAAATGATAAGTAGTATAATAGACCCAAAAACAAGTATTACACGAATCAACTGCTGTTGAAACTTATTTGAATTAAATCTTGCTCTTTTTTTTGATCTATAAGTGGTTCTCATAATGGCCTAAAACTTCTAATCCTGGGTAATGAGATTTGTTCAATAAGTTTTCTTCAATTCTAAGGAGCTGGTTATATTTGCAGATACGATCAGTTCGCGATGCACTGCCTGTTTTTATTTGTCCAACGCCACATGCAACAGCTAAATCTGCTATAGTTGTATCTTCAGTTTCACCCGACCTATGGGAAATTATTGCTCCAAAATTAGTTTTTTTAGCTAGATCTATAGCCTCAAGTGTTTCTGTTACTGAGCCAATTTGATTTAATTTAATTAAAATTGCATTCATGGATTTCAAATCAATTGCTTTTTTTAATCGATTCATATTTGTAACTGTTAAGTCATCACCTACAATTTGGATTTTATTTCCAAGCTCCGAATTCATCAAACTCCATCCACCCCAATCATCTTCAGCTAGACCGTCTTCTATAGAAATTATAGGGTATTTTTTAATTAAATCTTTATAATATGAAACCATTTGATCCGATGATAAAGATTTATTTTCTGATTTAATTATATATTTATTATTAATAAAGATTTCACTTGCAGCAACATCCAATGCTATAAAAATATCGCTGCCAGCCTTGTAACCAGCTTTATCTACTGCAGTTAAAATAATCTCAATTGCTTCATCATTAGATTTTAAATTAGGGGCAAATCCACCTTCGTCCCCAACAGCAGTACTCAGATTCTTTTTCTTTAGAACTTTTTTTAGTTGATGGAAAATTTCGGTCCCCATTTGTAATGCTTTAGAAAAGGAATCTACTCCAATAGGAAAAATCATGAATTCTTGAAAATCTACATTATTATCTGCATGGCTTCCTCCATTGATAATATTCATCATCGGAATAGGCATTGTATATACTTTGTCTTTATTTAAATATTCATATAAAGGAATTTTTTTAGCATTTGATGCGGCCCTTGCTACTGCAATAGACACTCCAAGTATTGAATTTGCTCCAAGAGATGATTTATTTGGAGTACCATCTAATTCAATCATTGTGTCATCAACGATTTTTTGATTTAACGCATCTAGACCAATTATTTTATCAGCAATAACTGTATTAACATTCTTAACAGCTTTTTTTACACCTTTTCCTAAATAACGAAGTTTATCATTATCGCGTAATTCAACTGCCTCATGTTCACCTGTAGAAGCTCCAGATGGAACAGCAGCGCGACCATAAGCACCATCCTTAAGGTAAACATCTACTTCAACAGTAGGGTTTCCTCTTGAATCCAATATTTCTCGAGAAATTATTTTCTGAATAGTTGAATTATACATTTAATCAATAACCTAATTTGTTAATATTATATTTAATAGCTATCCAATATTAATAATAAAGCTGATAAAAAATTGGAACAAATCACCTATACATATTCGTTAAATTCAGTTATATGATAACTATCGAAAGATATAATGATAACTTTTTAACAGAATGGGAAGAAATTGTACATAGTTCAAATAATGGGACTCTTTTTCATACAAGAAAATTTTTATCATATCATTCTAAAGACAAATTTATTGATCATAGTCTAATTTTTTATAAGAATAACAAACCTTTAAGTGTTTTTCCTGCTGTTGAAAAAACAGAATCACATAAAAAAATATTAGTTTCGCACCCAGGGGCTTCAATGGGGTCTTTTGTTACACCAGCAGATCTTTCTTTTAGCGACTCGCTTCAATTAGTAGATCAATTAAATTTATATTTAAAAAAACAAAAATTTTCGCGCGCTAAAATAACATTGCCCCCTATTATCTATAATCAAAGAAAAACAAATTATATTGATTATTCATTACTTAGATCTGGGTATAAATATGTTAAAAGAGAAGTAAGTAGCATACTTTTTTTAGAGGATTCTATAGAAAAAAATGTAAACAAATTTAAACCTTCGCATCGACAGGCTTTACGTAAAGCCCAGCGCTCAGGGTTAGTTGTTAATAATAGTGATGATTTCAATTCATTCTATAGTATCTTGAAAAAGAATCTTAATAATCGTCATAATGTAAAACCCACCCATTCTATTGATGAATTATTAAAACTTAAAAAGTTATTTCCCAAAAATATTTTACTTCATGCCGCATTCTTAAACAACAAAATGATAGGTGGTATCATAAATTTTGTTGCAAATAAAAATGTTATTCTCGCCTTTTATATTAGTCATGATGAAAATTATCAAGAACATAGACCAATTAATTTATTATTTTATGAAATCTTGAAAGATGCGATTAAAAATAATTTTAAAGTTTTTGATTTTGGAATATTTACTGTAAACGAAGAGCCCAATATGGGATTAGCCAAGTTTAAAGAAAACTTTGGATCCAGTGGGATTTTCAGGGACACAGTAATTCTTGATTTCTAATATATTTTGCAAAAAGAAATAATAAAGTTATCAAAAAACACGTTAATATATGGTTTAGGACATATACTTGCTAGAATTGTCACTTTTTTATTACTTCCATTATATACCAATATATTTACACCAGATGAATATGGTATTATATCTTTAGCTTACGTCATTATGGGTTTCATGAGCGTAGTAATGCATTATGGCTTAGACGCGGCGCTTATGAAAAGATATATTCAGTCTGATTTAATAGAAAAAACGATTTATTTTAGCTCAGCATGGATTTCTTTTTTTATTACTTCTATTTCTTTTGGTTTGATAATAACCATTTTTAGGAAGTTTCTTTCTCCCATATTGCTTGGTGTTAATGATGACAGCTTAATTCTATTAGTAGGATGGATAATTGCCTTAGATATCATGTGGTCTATCCCACAATTGATTTTTAGAGCTGAAGAAAAACCCCTAATATATATTGCGTTTAGCTTGGTAAATGTGATTGGTTCATTAATTCTTAATGTTTTATTTGTATTACAATTTAAAATGGGTGTATATGGTGTTTTACTAAGCAATTTTATCATTTCATCTATCCTATTCATTTCAACTATTCCCTTTGTTTATAGCCGCATCAATTTCAAAAAAGTATCCATTGCTTCATGGAAAAAAATGATGAAATTTGGCTTACCTTTATTGCCATCAGGTATTTTTGCAATGATAATGGAGTTGGCTGATAGATATATTTTGAAAGAAATGACAGATCTTTATACGGTTGGGGTTTATAGCTCAGGATATAAGTTGGGAATGTTAATGATGTTAATCGTTATGGGATTTAATATGGCATGGCAACCATTTTTTTTAAAAATTGGAGGAGATGATAAAAGCAAGCCTTTGTACGCTAGAATTAATTCTTATGTATTTGCTTTACTAGGATTTATATGGGTTATATTACTTTTATGGATTGACAATATTATTAGACTGGAATTTGGAAGTATTTCACTATATGGAGAACAATATTGGCCTTCAGCATCAATAGTCCCTTGGGTATCCCTAGGCTATGTCTTCTATGGATTATATTTATTGCAATTACCGGGAGTGTTTCATCATGAAAAATCATTGTGGATAGCTATTTCTAGGGCAATAGGGGCAATAAGCAATATTATTTTTAATATTTATTTGATTCCACAGTATGGAGCACAAGGCGCTGCAATAGCAACGTGTATATCGTTTATATTAATGTTCAAAATAATGTTTATAATTAACATTCGTTTATTTCCTATATCATATGAATGGGGTCGTATATTTAGAATTATTTTTACAATGGTGGTTATTTTTTCACTATACTCAATAAGTAGTCATGATTATTCGAATAAGAATATTTTAACTTTATATTATCCCCTTGCTCTATTGTTAACTGGGTTTTTGTATAAAAGTGAAATAAATATAATAAAAAAGAACCTTAGCCTTTGGCCGAAAGAACGGAATCTATAGCATTCATAATATTATCTCCATAAGCTTTATCACCATAGGTGCTTATTGCTATTTGCCTAATTGTCTTAGAATCATAATTTTCATAGTAATCAATCATATGCTTCATTGCCTCACTCAATTTATTTTTATCATTTGACTCTACAAGTATTCCGGTTTCTTTTACAACAATGGACTCAGGCCCCCCGCATTTTGTTGCTATAACCGGTAGCCCAACACTCATTGCTTCAACAATAACCACACCAAAAGTTTCTACATCACTAGATAAGACAAGGGCATCATGATCTCTGAGCATATCTGATACTGCTATTTTATTTTGATAGCCTATAAAATTTATACGATTATTTACCTCTAGCTTATGAGATAATAATTCTAGCTTATCCTTTTCAGGGCCATCACCTATAATTGTAAGAACAATATTTGGAATTTGTTTAAAGAGAATTGCAAACGCTTTAATTAATATATCTAATCTTTTTTCAGGACGCAATAGGGCAATAGAAATAAAAGTAAAAGTATCCCCCTCTTTATTTCTTTTTGGTAAAAAATATTTAGTATCTGCAGGGTTGGGGATCAATAAAATTTTTTTATTTTCAATATTAAAATTATTGATAATTTTATTTTTTAAAACCTCACTAGTAGTAATTATTTTAGAAGAATAATTATAGCATTCATTAATACAATTTTTTTGAAATAAGGAAAATTGATCTTTAATAATAAATTCTTTTAAATGCTCAGAAACCATAAACGGGATCATTTCAGCATGTAAATATTTTGCTAAAGCTGCACCACCATATAGTGAAGAATTTATAAATACAAATTCTGGTTTGGAGATATTAATAACTTTTTTAATAAGCGATAAAATTGATTTTTTATATTGATTAAATGTCTTGCTTGGCATTTTTGGAAATGGATTGATGGACTCAGTTTTATAGACGACAACCCCATCATCAATCTTTGCCTCAGCATTGTTGACATTTTGTTTAAATTTTAATATGTCTCTTGTTGAATGAAGTACATGTGTTGCTATGGTTATTGAAAAACCACAACGCTGAAGTATCTTAGCTCTATCTCTAAAAAACGTTCCACTTTCAGGATGAATATTTGTTGGGTACCAAGAAGGTACAATTAACAGCTTCATTGATTTTGATCCAGTTTTAAATTTACTTTCATTATTATTAAATCAATTAATGAACAATAATATAATATAAACAGTATCCGCTCTTATTTTTAACAACTTAATATGGGTTTGGAACCAAACGATATAACAAACATATTAGATGTAATTATTTAAATATATAATTATGAAAATACTCTATATTTCTCCTGAAAACACTGTCAATACATTAACTTTATGGAAAATGGCGCATGAAGAAATGGGTAATAAATGTGAATTTATTACATTATTTAAATCCCGCAATAATTTTGATCCCGGTATTTGTTTAGATCTTCCTTTAATTACTTCTCGATCATGGTATATGTTTTGGAGACACAAATATTATCAATTGTATAGAGGTAGTTTAGGCGATTATAAACAAAAAGATGGCTACCCTCCCCTATGGGAAACAAATAGTAAATTAGAAGAATATTTTATTCGTTTTCGTGATTGGATTTGGAAGTTTTATGTAGAACCAGCTATTAAAAATAATAATTTACTTGATTATGATATATATCATTTTGAATGGGGGTTAGAATTTTACCGTGATTGCAGGTTTGTTGAAAGGCTGATTAATTTAGATAAAGCGATTTCATGTACCTATCATGGACAAGATTTAAGAACTAGAGGAGTATTAAAAACTTTAAATGATGCAAGCCAATTGAACATTACAAGTGAATTAGATTTGATGGATAAACATCCTATGATGAAATATATGTTTTTGCCTTATGATACAAATCATTTCTCAAAAAATATAAAAGTAAATGATACTATTAGAATATGTCATGCGCCAACTAATAGATATTATAAAGGGAGTGAAACAATTATTCCTATATGTGAGAGACTAGTTAAAGAAAAAGGCGTTGAGTTTATTTTGATAGAAAATAAGCCCTTTAATGAAACGCAAAAAATAAAAAGAACGTGTGATATATTGATAGATCAAGTTCATAATAGAGGTGGGTGGGGATATGGTATGAATTCAGTAGAGGCGCTTTCCATGGGTATTTGCTGTGTAACTGAATTGCCCCCAGAGTATATAACATTCATTTCAGATCACCCTTTTATTAATGTAGATGGTGACTCATTATATAATATTTTATCTGAATTAATTACCAATAAGGATAAAATAATCGAACACAAGAAAAAAAGTATTACCTGGGTAAATAAATACCATAATTATATAAACACATCAAGTGTTCTATACAGTTATTATAAAAATCTTGGATGGGTATGATTCATAAAAAAAAATTTGATATTATTGTCCCATGTTATAATGTAGATCATATAATTGAAAAGTCTTTAGGTAGTATTTTTTCACAGGATTATTCTAAAGATAAGTTTTCAGTTATCGCAATTGATGATGGATCTACGGATAGCACATTAAGATGTTTGAATAGTTTTAGTTCAGAACAAAACTTTACAATAATTAGTCTCGAGTCAAACAAGGGGCTATCTACAGCAAGGAATTGCGGGATAAGAAGTGGCAATGCAGAAATTATTTGTTTTATTGATAGCGATATGGTTATTTACCAAGACTGGCTGTCAAATGTTGAAAAAATTTTAATGAAACAAGAAATCATTGGAGTAACGGGCAAGGTAGTTTTACCAAGAGAAGAGACGCCCAATAGGCTCGATCAGTATTTTTATAGTAAAAAACGTGGTGCACGCCAATTTGGTGAAGAATCTACAATTGGACCAACTTTATTTTTGTTCAACAATTCTGCAGTTAGAAGAAGCGCAATTGAGGAAACAACATTATTTGATGAAAAGATAAACCGCTATGGTGGAGAAGACACAGATTTAGCCATACGGATATGGGATAGTTTGCCTAGATCATTTTATTATTCATCTCAAATTGTTGCAGAACATTATCACAAGAGAACATTAGAACAATTTTGCACTCAAATGGAAATTTATGGTAAATATAATCTTCCAATATTGCTAGAAAGACATCCTAGATACCATAAAGAATTAGGCGGTAATTGGGTAAAGAGCTTAAAAGGCTACCTGATTTTCAATACATTTATTGCAACTATTATAAATTTTTTGAATACAATTGTTTCATTTCATATTTTTACAAAATATTTAGTGATTTATAGTACTATGTGTGGATATAGAAAAGCATAATTGGTGATTTTTTATCAAGAAATGATTTTAATTTTTATTAATTATAATATTGCAATATAAATAATTGTTCTTAAATTTACTTTAAGAATGGAAATATTCGTAAAAAACGAATACGTCACATACCAAGAAACGAGGGAGGTTGTCCTCGTTTTTATTAAAAACCAAATCAAGGAGGAACAATATGGCTGATGTAGCTTCAACCGTTAATTCCGTAGTAGGTGGAATCGTTAGTCTAATTAAAGGACTAGTCGTTTTCTTTGTCTTTGCTAATATACTATATCCAACAGGAATGGATCCTGTATTAGGGTTAACTGAATTAGTTAACTCTTTTATGGATGGTGGCTTAGCAGGCCTACTCGCACTATTAATATTTGTTTCTTTCCTGTAGGTTAAAACAATAGGGTATGATGTAGGGTTCTTTATTATAAGAGCCTTAGCCCTTCCTTAACATATAGGAGGAATTATATGAATGATGCGATAGCAAAGCTAACGGGTTGGATTGCAAAACTAACAGATTTACTTATTAGTTTAGTTGTCCTCGGTATAATCGTTGGAATCTTATTCAATGATCCTTTCGGCGTTATTGCAGGTGTAGGAAATTTATTCTCACAGATCGGTGATAACGGTCTGGCGGGTTTACTTGTCTTATATCTAGTATATATGATGTATCCGAATAAATAAACCGATTATCACACCAATTAATGATAACGCCCCAGATAATGGGGCGCTATCATTTCTTATTTAATTTCTAATACATAAAATTAATCGTTACATATAATTAATTACGGAATGATAGGAATCAATTGTTGAAAATTATATTATTTCTTTTTCTATTAACTAATTGTAATAATAATGATTCTGTTGATATCGTTATGAATGGCAGAAGCATTCCTTTAAATGATTTATCTGTATTAATTCCAAACAGATTTAAAGAACGTATTACTAGATGGTATAATGATAGATCACCAGCAATTATTAGGACTTATGATTTAATGAAAAATGAACTAATAAAAGAATTACGCTATTTTAATAATGGGATATTAATGCATGAGGCAATTTATTCTAAAGGAGATTTAAAGCCTAATAATTCGGTTATATGGTGGCATTCAAACGGGAATCGATTATCTCAACTTATTATTAATAATAAGTTAGAAATGAATCAAGGGAATATTTGGTATGATAATGGCCAGATACGTTTTCATTTTGAAGAAAATAATTATTATTGGTGGAGTAGAGATGGCGCATTAGAAAGTAAAGGCAATTTAAATGATACAAGCTATGCTTTACCAATATGGTCTAATAACGGTAAATTTATTGGTATTCGTAAATTAATTAATAAATCCACACCTTTATGGTTAGAAGAGTGGACTTTCTTCAATTTTAACGATGACCCTTTAATTAAAGGGAATGTTCTATGTATAATTAGAGATAATGAATATGTAGATAGAGTAATTAATGAAGAATGGACATTAATTGATAGTTCAAGGCAATTAAAGGATTTACAGCTATCTGCTCAAAAATTATTAAATACAATAATTGGTAAAAATAATTTTATTGCTGGAAAAAATTGGATTATTAATAATGAACAATATATAAATCCACCACTAGATAGTAGCAATACATATATAATCAATTTAAAAAACCATTATTATAAGAGCAGACAGTTTAACCAAAACTATTATTTAAAGCTCAATTCCGATGGCACTTTTCATTATACTTGCCAAGGTAAATATACAGACTCAGGATATTATTGGCTGAATAGTTTGGATAAAAAATTATTTTTACACTACGAGACCGGTATATATAATGGAGAAAATCATATGATAGAGATTGTCAACCATCGGAAAATTTTTTATCAGTTTAGAAATTCATATTATTTTATTATGCCTCCACACATTCAAATTGACACCAATATATAGAAACTTAATATTCAACTTGATTTTGGTAAATTCATAATAATGCAGATACCAACATATAGAACTTTTTATTTCTTAATATTAAATTTATTGCTATTAACAAATATTTTTGCAATTGACACATCAATTGGAGTCTTAAATATTATTGATAAGAATGAAGATGAGATATCCACAATAAACTATAAAGGTGAGCCTTATATCGCAATTAGAGATGTTTCAAGAATTCTTTCAGATAGAGAGCCTTATGAAAATATTGCTAGGCAGAAAATAGTATTATATTTATCTGATAATAGAGTAAAAGTATCTAACCTATCTAGCTTTATTATTGTTAATAATAAAGTCTTTCAATTAACAAAAAATGCTATACAAAAAGAAAATGGGATTTATGTTCCTGCTAAATCTTTTTTTTCAATATTAAAAAACAGCATATATCCAGGGGTTGATTATGATCCTGGGAAAAAATTATTAAGTTTAAATCTAATCAAGTTTAATATTAACAATGTCAACATTGAGCAAAAGTCAAATGGCACAATTTTAAGAGTAAAAACATCAAAGCAATTTTCTGATGGAGATATAAGTTCTTTTATTAATACCAATGGATGGTTCTATCTAACGATAAAGGATGGGCTAGTTGATACTTCAATGATAAAAAAGACCCAGATGAAAGGAGTAGTAACTAAAGTTATTTCAAATCAATTTGATGAATCTGCTCAACTAGCTTTTCGTGTTCGAACTCAAATAATTGGCCACGAAGTTTATCAAAGCAGTGATCCTAATACTATAGTTGTAACGCTTAGAACTCCCTTTAAAAAACTATCTTCACATATAAAAGAGCTAAAAAACAGATGGAAACTAGATACAGTGGTGCTTGATGCAGGCCATGGTGGTAAGGATGGCGGAGCAGTAGGTAAAAGAGGAGCTAAGGAAAAAAATATTGTGTTAGACATTACAAAAAGGGTTGGAAGTTTAATTGAAA
>SGYN01000034.1 GCA_004321715.1 bacterium
AAGCCATCTCAATATGTTGTTGGATTTAATTTTGAATTAACTGAGTTATTGAATTTTCAAGCTGAACTTTCAAATTGGACTGATTTAGCAAATAGTAAAAATAATATTCTATCAAATATGAATTATCAATTATTAGATTATCAGCATTTTAATGTTTCGTTACTTAGATTCGCTCGATCTTTACCTCGATATTGGTATGAGAGTATTCATATTAGATCTGGAATATTTTTTCGAGAGTATAATCTAAAAAAATACTTTCCAATTGAAGATGAATATTTAAAGTATAATTATAATGATATCGGCTTATCTATTGGGCTTGGTATTAAATTTGGTTTAACCAAAAATCAATTAGATTTAGGTGTAAATCTTATAAATAGATCTGATTCAATTAATAATGATAAATTTATTACTAATTTTAACTTGGGACTTACTATAGGCGATATATGGTTTGTTAAACGGAGGACTAAAAGATAATGACTACTTTTTATAATAAAATAAAATATAACCTAAAAATAGTTTCTTTCTTGTTTCTTGTTTTATTGAGCATTATGTGCGTACCACCATCCGAAAATTCGGAATCAGATAACAATGAAAAAAAACAAGCATATTGGGATTCAGTTCGTGCGGTTATGTGCCCTAGAAAAATGAGTAGTGCTGCTGAATATTATAAAAATCGGGATTGGGAATCTACTGTGCGAATTTATGGTGATATTGTTCGATATAGATGCGATCAAGATGATCCTGAAGAGGTTTATCAATACTATGCGATAGCTTTTGAATATTTAGGACAATTTGATAGTTCTGAGTATGTACTCTTAAAAGGATTACAGCTTTTACCCGATAATATAAACCTCCGAAAACGCTTAGCTTATTCATATAAAAAACAGGCTAAGGTTGATCAAGAATTAATGGAATATAGTCGTTTATCTGATCTAATCCCTAATGATGTTCCTGTTAAAACTGAACTGGCAAAACTTTATGGAGAGCAAGGTCTTTATGATGATCAAATTGATATTTTAAGACAAATATTAGATTTGGATCCAAATAATGAAAATGCTCAAGGTGATATAGCTAGAGTATATGAGCAAACTGGAAGAGATCCTCTTCAGATTTATGGAGAACGATTCAGAAATAACCCTGATAATGTTTCTTATGGATTAGATTTTGCAGAGCGTTTATTGAATGCTGATAGGCCTGAAGATGCAATTGATATTTTAAAGCAGGTTATTCTTCAGGATAAGACTAGTAAAGTTGCATATCGCAAATTAGGTCTGGCGTATGATAGATCAGGTTCATACGATGAGGCGTCCAATGCTTATGAAGAACTTCATGCATTAGACCCTAGAGATCATAAGGTTGCAATTCAAGTTTCAGATGTTAATATTGCCGCTGGAAACTATGGGAAAGCAATGAGGTGGTCAGAAAAAGCAGTTACATCATCCAAGTCAGGAGAAGCTTATGGTCAACGAGGGAATGTTTACTATAAGGCTTTTCAAGAATGTAGATCTGTAGATATTTCTAACGGTGATAGGATCATTGCATCTTTAGCGCATCAAAGTTTTAAGCTAGCAGAAGAAAATGATTATCGAAGATTTAATAATTCGCTCCTATGGTTAGAAGAAAATGAAGTTTTATTTGGTCGATCACATTGGTTTATGCTTGATGCTAATAAGAAAAAGCAGGGTTATATAAAGCCAGATGAAGAATGTTATAATTGGGTAGAAAAAAAATTAGAAAAAGATCCTAGCTGGTAAACTATGATTTATTATGCCTAATACAGCTCTTAAAACCTCGGATCCTGAACTTTTTAATATTTTATCTAATGAAACTGTTAGAGAGGAAACGACTCTCGAGCTCATTGCATCGGAAAATTTTGTAAGTTATCCAGTGTTAGAAATGACAGGCGGTATTATGACTAATAAATATGCTGAAGGGTATCCGGGGAATCGATACTATGGAGGCTGTGAATTTGTTGACCAGGCTGAAAATTTAGCAAAAGAAAGAGCAAATAGGTTATTTGGTGTAGATTACTCAAATGTACAACCACACTCTGGTTCTCAGGCTAATATGGCTGTTTTAATGACATTTCTAAAACCTGGTGATACAATTTTAGGGCTTGATTTAGCCCACGGAGGGCATCTTACTCATGGCAGTAAAGTAAATTTTTCAGGAAAATTATATAATTCAATATTTTACCATGTGGATAAAGCTACGGGATTGGTTGATTTTGATGAAGTTATCAAATTAGCTCGTGAGCATAAACCTAAATTAATTATTTGCGGAGGATCTGCATATCCTCGATTTATAGAGTTTCAGGATTTTAAGCAAATAGCAGATGAAGTGGGTGCTTATCTGATGGCGGATATTGCTCACCCTTCCGGTTTAGTTGCAGCTGGTATCCATCCTTCTCCAGTTCCTTATTGCAATGTTATAACAACAACTACGCATAAAACATTACGAGGTCCTAGGGGGGGTATGATTATGATGGGTAAAGATGATCAAAATCCCTGGGGTATTGTTGCTCCAAAATCTGGAAGAGTTAAGAATATATCCGAACTTTTAGATAATTCTGTAATGCCTGGAGTTCAAGGTGGACCACTAATGCATATTATTGCAGCAAAAGCTGTAGCGTTTGGTGAAGCATTGCGTCCTGAGTTTAAAGAATACGCACAACAGATTGTTGATAATGCAAAATTTATGGCAGATGAATTTATTTCTAGAAACTATAAGCTTATATCGGGCGGCACAGATACTCATGTTATTTTAATTGATTTAACAAACAAGAAGATTACTGGAAAAGCTGCAGAAAAATCTTTGGAGAAGGCGGGGGTTACCGTAAACAAAAACATGATTCCTTTTGATGAAAAAAGTCCATTTATTACAAGTGGTATTAGAATTGGTACACCAGCAGTAACTACAAGAGGTATGAAAAATGATGAAATGAAAAAAATTGTATCACTCATAGATAGAGTAATTATAAATCCTAATGACGATCATAATCTCTCTTCTGTGAAAGCGAAAGTAAATGAATTATGCAAATTTTTTCCTCTATACCCCGAATTGCAATAATTAAATTGATAGAGAGTAAGATATTGTCAGTTATCAAGATAAATACTGATTATATATTTTCTTCTATTATTATTGTATTTTGTGTTCTTAATCAGTCTTGTTCAACAGCCTCAATTCTTAAGACGTCACCTAAAACAGTTGAATCATTTATGATGAAGAGGTCAAATACTATATTAAATAAGGACTATTCGAACTTATCATCTGATAAGTTATTAAAACACTCAATATTATTAACGATGACTGGGTTTGGTTTTGTTATGGAAAATGCGGAAAAGACACTTGATGAGGATTATCAAAAAGGTCTTGAGTTATATAAAAACGCAAATATGTATTTTGAAAAAGCAGTGTTATTATGCAATAAATATTTAATGAATAAATACCCAGATTTTGATGATTGGTTAACAGAAAAGAGTTATAAGGAAGTAGAATTTGTTAAAGAAGATGTAGAATCCTTATATTGGTTAGCAGCAGCATATGGTGGTGCAGTAAGTTCTAGTCAAGGAAATCCTCAATGGGTTATACATTTGCCAAAAGTAGGAAAATTAATTGAAAAAGCACTCGAACTACACCCTACATGGAATTATGGATCTTTGTATTCAGTAATGATATCATATGCCACTACTTTATCTGATAGACCTGAAAAAGACTGGGATATGGATGGATATATAGGGGGATATAATCGCTTTGGAAAAGAGACGGAAGTTAATAGTTATTACAATAAGAATGGTGTAAGAGAAAGTGAATATATTGGAGTAGATATTTCAACTAATTATTACAAACTAGCTTTAAAAGCATCCAATGGTATGGATTTAAGCACGCATGTGAGTTACGCTGAGAATGTTTTAGTTCTAAAGCAAAATCGCTCAGAATTTATTCAGCTACTTGATTTAGTGATAGAGTCAAATAAAAAAGGAATAAAAGAATTAGAATTAGGTAATTATATGGCTAAACAAAGAGCTCAATGGTTACGAAACAAAACAGAGGAGTTGTTTTATTAGATGAAGAAAATAATATTTATTGTTGTTTGTATATGTATATGCAACTTATCAGCAAAAAAAGTAATTATTAAAATGGCTAGTTTGGCTCCGGAAGGAACAGTCTACCATGGAATGCTAATAGAAATGGGTCAACAATGGAAAAAAGCCACGAATGGAGAAGTGATTCTGCGTGTTTATCCTGGTGGAATAATTGGCGATGAAAGAGATATGATAAGAAAAATAAGATTAGGACAATTTCATGCTGCAGCTGTTTCTACGGAGGGACTACATGAAATCAACCCTGATGTTTATGTGTTTGCTTTACCTTTAGTATACGATAATTATGATGATGTAGAATGGATGAGATCTCAAATGGATGATAGAATACGTACAGGGATGATTGAAAATGGTTTTGAGTTGTTGACGTGGGCAGATGTTGGTTGGGTTCATCATTTTTCAACTGAACCAGTTATATTACCTGATGATTTAAAAAAATTAAAAATGTTTGTATGGGCTGGAGGATATAAAGGTGCTGAATTATGGAAGAAAGGTGGTTTCCAACCAGTACCATTAGCCTCAACGGATATTATGCCAGGATTACAAACTGGCCTAATTCAATCAGCATCAACCGTGCCTATTTTTGCGTTATCTCAGCAGCTATTTGGAATAGCTAATTATTTGCTTGATATGAAATGGGGTTTACTAACAGGTGCATTAATTATTGACTCTAAAACATGGAATAGAATAAAACCCGAGTATCAAAAGGAAATGGTATCAATAGCAAAGCGAATTATTGACTCCAAAAAAGATATAATTAGAGATGGTGGAGAAGCAGCCATATCTGCCATGGAAGAATACGGACTAAAAGTTCATCGCCAAACACCAGATGAATTAAAATCCTGGAAAGATTTTGTTAGTTCTTGGGAGGATGAAATTCGAGGTGGATATATTCCTGTTGAATTATATGATACAGTCCAAGAAATAATGAGTAGAAAGCCTCAATAAATTATTTATAAAAGAATGAAATTAAGAGAATATATTAGATGGTTTGAAAATATATTAACCATTTGCGTGTTTAGTATTCTTACAATTTTTCCTGCTATAGAAATTTTTACAAGAGTACTAGGGCGACCTGGTGTTCCAGCTTCACCAATCTTAGTTCAACATATGACGTTGTGGATAGGATTTATTGGTGCGGTACTAGCAACAAGACAAAATAAACTTCTTTCATTAACAAGAGTACCATTGTTTTCATCAGATAAAGTGTTTAACAATGGTCGCTGGATAGCAAAAAATATATCTTTTGTTATCATCGGAGCATTATTTTGGGGCAGCATCACCTTGGTAATGGTTGAATATGATTATCCAATACAGATTTCTCCTGGCGTATACCGTTGGTTTATTCAATTAATTATGCCAGCTGGATTTTTGTTAATTGCATTTCAAATATTTTTAAAGAGTTCAACGGATAATTTATATCGATTATTAATGCTTATTATTGGTGCATTATTTTTCCTAATTGGTAATAGTGATGTGTTTCGTGATAGTTCTTATTTTTTGTGGATATCAATTGGTTTCATATTGTTTTCAATGGTGTATGGTACTCCGATATTTATTGGCTTAGGTGGCCTAGCGGTTCTTTTCTTTTGGCATGACTATACACCTATATCTGCTATTTCTGCTGAAACGTATAGAATTGTAGTTTCCCCAACCTTACCTACAATACCATTATTCACATTAGCAGGGTATATTTTAGCTGAAAGTCGATCTTCGGAGAGAATATTTTATTTATTTAGAGCTGCGTTTGGATGGATTCCAGGTGGAACACCTATTGTAATAGTTTTTCTTTGTGGATTTTTTACGGCATTAACAGGAGGATCTGGTGTTGCAATTCTTGCATTGGGTGGATTACTTTTTCCATTACTAAAAAAAGAAGGATATTCTGAATTATTTTCTTTAGGTCTTATAACTTTAGCAGGATCTCTTGGTTTATTATTTCCGCCTAGTTTGCCATTAATTATTTATGGTGTAACTGCTCGCGTTTCAATAAAAGACTTATTTATTGGAGGTCTTGTTCCAGGGATAATTATTGCTCTTGTAATTGCGATATATTCAATATTTCAAGGTTATACACAGCATGTAGAACGTCAATCTTTTAATATTCAAAATATTATAAAAGAATTAAAAAATAGTTTTTGGGAGGTAATTATCCCAATATTGATACTATTTGGTGTATTTGGTGGTTATACTACATTAGTTGAAACTTCCGCTAGTTTAGTTATTTATGTATTATTAGTTGAAGTATTTGTTTATAAAGATTTGAAGCTAAATGATATGCCAAGAATAGTTTTAGATTGTGCAACCTTAATTGGAGGTGTTCTTATCATTCTAGGAGTAGCTATGGGTTTTACTAGTTATTTAGTGGATGCACAGATACCGATGATGTTAATGGATTGGGTTGAACAAAATATTTCATCAAAATATGTCTTTTTACTATTATTAAATATACTGTTACTTGTAGTTGGTTGTTTAATGGATATTTTTTCTGCGATTATAATTATTGTACCTTTAATCACTCCATTACTTAGTCTTTTTCCTGATATACACCCAGTACATTTAGCGGTAATATTTATTGCAAACTTGGAGCTAGGTTACTTAACACCTCCGGTTGGTATGAATTTATTCTTATCCGCATATAGATTTGAAAAAGATATGCCAACTGTATATAAAGCAACGCTTCCATTTTTTCTGTTGAGTTTATTAATAGTTCTGGCAATAACTTATATACCATTTTTATCGTTAGGCTTGCTAAAATTATTACAGTAGTATGGAGATGATAACTATATCTAAAATGTTGACTATATCACACTTATTAATTAAGTCTTGTTTGATTGTTAATTAGTTGGATATATTTATATAAGTCAAAGGGATTTACATATCGATTATAAAAGTTAATTGTTTATAATAAGAAAGATGATTTCAGTATTTCTGAAATCGGGAGAATAAAATGAAACGTACAGCGTTTTTATGCGTGCTGGTCCTTTTGACATGCTTGAAGCCTCTATCTGGGCAAAGTGAGGCTGGTGCCGTATTTCTATTAATTTCGCCCGGCGCACGCGCAGGTGGTATGGGTGAAGCTCAGGTTGCTGTTGCAAATGATGTATATGCAAGCTATTGGAACCCCGCAGGATTAGCTTTCCTTGAAGGGTCTGAGTTGGCGTTAATGCATGTAAATTGGTTACCTAACTTAGCTGATGATTTATACTATGAGTTTTTAGCATTTCGTAAGCATTTTCCTTATTTAGGAACGTTAGGTGGTCATGTTATTTACTTAAATCTTGGTGAACAGATTCGTATGGGTGAGACACCCGATGATTACTTAGGTAAATTTACTAGCTATATGATGGCAGCCACCATTTCGTATAGTGCTTTGTTATCAAAAAATTCATCGTTAGGTATAAATGCAAAAATTTCCTACCAACATTTGGTAGAATTAGGAGCAGGTAACGAACAAGGTAAGGGTACTTCTACAGATTTTGGATTTGATATTGGTTATTTAAGAAAAGAGTTTTTAAATCCGAATCTTAATCTTGGTTTAACAATGACAAACATTGGTCCGAAGGTATCGTTTATTGATCCTGCGCAAGCAGACCCACAACCAACCAATCTAACATTAGGTTTTAATTATGCTATTGTTAACAGCGAATTTAATAAGCTAAATATAGTTTACGATGTAGATAAATTATTAGTGTCTTCATATCCCGCAATGGATTGGGATGGTGATGGATATATTGGTGGCTACGATGAAGATGGTCATTTGTCTGATAAAAACGCTGATTATAATAAAAAAGGCCAGCAAGAGACGGAGCATACAGATCCTATATATCTTGCGATATTTACCTCATGGGTAGATGATTGGTTACTTGGTGGTGATATAGATATGGCTACTCCTGGAAACGATCCTGATAGACAGATAGGTGGCTTTCGTTGGGATGATATAAATGGAAATGGAGAAATTGACCCTGATGAAGGTGAAATGATCCCAACAAACTCCTCACCTAGTGAAGCTAATTGGGGTGATTATAATGAATTTGGTCAAAAAGAAATTGGAAGTGGTAAAAATAGAACAATTCAAAATGAACTTGATAAGTTGGTGCACAATATAGGTTTAGAATATTGGTATTCCAGTTATTTTGCTCTTCGTGCGGGCTATTTATATGATAAGATAGGAAAAATAAATAACCCAACTTTTGGAGTTGGTCTACGTTTTGCTGGTTATGGTTTTGATTTTGGATATACTTCAGGTAAGCCCGGTCATCCATTAGCAAATACTATGCGGTTTTCATTAAATATTGAATTCTAATACCTTACTATAATTCAAAATAATTTTAATGATTAGGATACTATTAATCCTCACTTTATTTGTTACGCTTGCATTACCATCAACAAATAATGCTAGTGGTTTTGTCAAAGTTGCAGCAATCCGTGTTTCATTTGTTACTGATGATAACCCAGGAACAACAGGAGACGGATCTTTTCTTTACACTGCACCTATTGATACGTGTGGAAAGTATACAATAGATCCAGTTCCGCACAATCGATCGTATTTTGTATCTCAATTACGCGCTGTATCTAATTATTTTTCATCTGTTTCCTATAATAATTTTGGAATTGACATGGATAATTCTATGGTATTTCCAGCTGCGGAAGAGGATAGTTATGTACTATCTAATGAAATGAACTATTACCATCCTTTTAATGAGGATGAAATTCACGATGAAAGGATTACAGAACTTTTTAGGGATGCTGTTCAAACTGCATATAGTGTAGATAGTATAAATTTTTCTTTATACGATCATATAGTGATATTCCATGCTGGTATTGGGCAAGATTTTTCATTACCATTTTTAGATCCTACTCCGGAGGATATACCTTCCACATTTATTGATCATGATATGTTAGATATGCATGTAGGAGGACCACTAGATTTTCCGAATGCTATAATCCATCAGGGAATGGTTCTTCCAGAAACTCAAAATCACTTATTTTTTGAAGAATCAGAAAACATTTTTTTAAATGCAGAGGAACCTTGTGATTACCAATATGCTTTAACAGGAACCTTTGCTTTAATGTTTGGGTTTGCAATTGGTTTACCTCCGCTTTGGGATACAGAAACAGGGCAGAGTGGAATCGGAATATTTGGATTAATGGATCAGGGTTCTAATAATGGTCGTGGACTTATTCCATCTCCGCCAGATGCATGGACAAGAAAATTCGCTGGATGGGAGAGTCCGATTCGAATTATACCTCCTGCGTCAATAAATCTACCAAGTAGATCTGAAAATAATATTATAGAGATACCTATTAACAATAATGAATATTTCTTAATAGAAAATCGAACAAATTGGTATCGAGATAAAATGTATATCGATTCTACTCGATATATTATTTATGAAGAAACGCAAAGATATCCTCCGTTTGTTGAAATTCTATTTGACTCTGTAATGATTGTTCGGGATGAAAATGGGGTAGTTACGAACATATATGATTATGACTTAGGATTGCCTTCAAGTGGTGTCTTAATATGGCACATTGATGAAGAAAGAATTAATAGAGGAATAGATAGTTACTCTATCAATAGTGATCGTTTAAACAGAGGGGTTGATTTAGAGGAGTCAGATGGAGCACAAGATATAGGATTTCCCTCTATTTTCTTATTTTCAGATCCTTCATCTGGATATTTCGGTGATATGTGGTTTATGGGTAACCCTGAATACGAACGATCAAATCCAAATATGAATGGCTTACCTCCTGAATTTAGTCATTTTACATATCCGTCTTCTGCATCTAATACGGGATCAGCAACTTTTTTGGCAATCGATAATATTGGATACCAATCAGATACAATGAGTTTTAATATATATAATTCTACTTTAGCAGATGGATTTCCTGATAGTTCTTTGTATATCAGAATGGTTTTTGATATAGATGATGATGGTATAATGGATATTATTGGTGGAGAGAATAATTTATGGATTGGTACAGAAAGTAATATTACAGATAGGGTATATTTTTACTCGAGCTCTAATAATATATATGATGTTTCTATCGGAACATTTAATAATGCAAATCAACTGATTGTTTTTGAAAGAGATAGTATAGCATCGTATGTTAATTATTTCAGAAAAAATTCAGGTTTATTCGATTTAGAGCATGTTTTTTTAGATACGATAAATATTTTAGAGGCTGCTTTTGTAAATAACAATCTGAACAATTATAATTATAAAGATTTAACAAACGCTTTTTTTACTACAGCATACGTACAAAATAATAATGGATCTATAGATAGCATTACACAAGCTCCTTTAGCATCGTTAGCAGATCTAGATCTAGATGGTGAATCAGAATATCTTGCAATCAAGAATTATAATATCAATAGCACATCTTCATATATCGGAAAATTAGAAGCAAGATCTATAAATAATAATGTGATGATAAGTGGTTTTCCCATTGATTCTATTTCTAATAGGCATCCTGCTTTACTTAAAAATCTATATGGGGACGAGCATCCAGAAATTATTGTTCAAAATAAAGATGGTGAGATTTTGATAGTCAATTGGAAAGGTGAAATAGAATATCATTTAGTAGGAAACGGATCGTTAGTCTGTTTATCAGAATACCAAAATAAGAATGCCATAATTACACAATCATCAATTTGGTTATTTAATGATGTAAGTGATAATAGAGGCAATCAATGGATTACAAAAAATCATGATTTTGGAAACACCAGAACACTTAAACTAGATATTCCAAAACAATCGCCTCAGAATGGATTAATTAATAAAAGCAAAACATATGTGTATCCAAATCCTGCTTATGATAAGCAAGTTCACTTTAGAATTGCTATCGAGTCAGCAGAAAAGATAGATATTATGATTTATGATTTAGCTGGATATTTTATCCATAAGATTAATTTTATAAATGATGAGATGGGAATAATTGAAGAAAAAATTTGGCAACTTGATCAAGTTGAACCTGGAATATATTTTGCAAATATAACAGCATGGAGTGGAAATAATTCTGAGACAGAAATTCTCAAAGTAGTGGTGATTCATTGATAATTAAATTTATTAGAAATCTTCTTTATTTATCTTTGATTAGTATTGTTTTCGCGCAAGGATACTATAATCATTCAGAGATCAAATGGAGAACTTTTGAAACGAAAAATTTTCAAATTCATTTTTACGAATCAACAGAAGGAACTGCTAGAGAAGGAGCATTTGTTGCTGAAAAGATTTATCCGTTTATTACTGATCTTTATGATTTTAAGCCAAAGGAAAAGACAGATATTATTTTTATAGATACCGATGATATATCAAATGGTGCCGCATATTATTACGATAATAAAATTATGATTTGGGCTTCACCTATGGATTTTGAATTAAGAGGCAGTCATCGTTGGTTGCAAAATGTCATTACACATGAGTTTGCTCATATAGTATCTTTGCAGAAATCAATGAAAGCTGGGTTGCGCTTCCCTGGTGCTTATGTACAATGGTTAGGGTATGAAGATGAAAAACGTAAAGATGTGTTATATGGATATCCAAATAGACTGGCTAGTTATGCGATACCCGGAACCTCTATACCTCCTTGGTTTGCAGAAGGAACAGCGCAATTTATGTATGATGACGCGGATTGGGATAATTGGGATACGCATAGAGATATGATTCTTCGTGATAGAACTATAAATAATAATTTACTTTCCTTTACAGAGATGAATACGTTTGGAAAAAGCGGAATCGGGAACGAATCAACCTATAACTCTGGATATAAATTATGTCGATTTATTGCTTTATCATATGGATCAGATAAATTAAAAGAGATCCTTATAAACTTATCATCGCCACTTCAGTTCTCTATAAATAAAGCTATTAAAAAAGCTATTGGTATTTCTGGACATGAGTTATACGAAGAATATAAAAAAAGCTTATCGGATGGGTATCAACTACTAACTAATAACATTAATAATCATATTTCAAAGCCTAATATTATTGTAGATAATGGAACTGCTAACATGCATCCTACCTGGTCACCAGATGGAACTAAGATTGCATTTATTTCTAATGCAGATAATGATTTTTTCAGTCAAACAGATTTATTTATTTAT
>SGYN01000035.1 GCA_004321715.1 bacterium
CAATCCAATAAACGGGTCTGACAAGTTCAGACCCGTTTTGGTTAGCGGGTAAAAAATGAAATTCATATGAAATATTAATGTATCTAAATAGATTTATCTATGCCTAAAGATAATATAGTTTTAAGAGTAGCCTCTTATGATGATAAAGAACAAATCTCTAAGGTCTTACTAGATTTTTATAATATGAATGATCGTGATGAGGCAATAAAGTCTTTTATTTCAGAATTAGATAAGGATTTTCACTATTTAGTTGCGGAAGAGAATGGGAAAATAATTGGATTAGTAACATGGTTAATGCACGGCCTTCCAAAACACGGTTTATTTGAATTAGATAGAATTTGCATACTTTCTGATGCTAGAGGTAAGGGAGTAGGTCGAAAACTTGTAGATAGATTGATTAATGATGCTAGGGAATGGTATGTTAAAGAAGGAGGCAATATAAGGAAGCTCTATTTATTAACTCATGAAGATAATAAAAATGCCCATGCTTTTTATGAAAAAGTTGGCTTTATTCATGATACAACATTAAAAGACCATTATTATAAAAATCAGGATGAACGTGTCTATGTTATGTTTTTCTAATTAATTATCTATGTAAGGAATTAATATGTGTGGTATCATAGGATATATAGGGAATAAAGATCCTGTCCCTATTTTATTAAAAGGGTTGAAGCGATTAGAGTATAGAGGTTATGATTCTTCAGGAATTGCTCTACTTCAAGATGAGAAATTGGCTCATATTAAAAGGGCAGGAAAAGTTTCTGATTTGCAATCATTGGTTGATGATTCTTCTATACATGGGAATTGTGGAATTGCACATACACGTTGGGCTACACATGGAATTCCAAATGATATTAATGCACATCCACATTTAGATCATACTGGCAATATTGCTTTAGTACATAATGGAATATTTGAAAATTATGAAACGATCAAAACACTACTAGAAAAACGCGGGGTTCAGTTTACAAGTGATACAGATACAGAGGTTATTGTACAGTTAATTTCTGAGTTATATTATAATAATGAAAAATTAACTTTCGAAAATTCTGTAAGAGCGGCACTTCAAGAAGTCGTTGGTGCTTATGGAATTGTTGCATTGTGTGCTGATGAACCTAACAAAATAATTGCAGCACGAATGGGAAGTCCACTTGTATTAGGTGTGGGCGAAGGAGAATATTTTTTGGCAAGTGATGCATCACCTATTATTGAGCATACAAGAAATGTGATATATTTAGATGATGACGAATTTGTTATAATAGATAATGAAGAATATTCCATTTCAAATATACAATCCAAAAAGATAGTTAGTAAAACTCTAACAAGAATCGATTTATCGATAGAAGAAATTGAGAAAGGTGAATTTCCTCATTTTATGTTAAAAGAAATTCATGATCAAAAACATTCTATAAGTGATACGATGAGAGGACGGCTAAATCTCTTTGATGGAACAACCAATTTAGGGGGTATTGTAAATTATTTACCTAATATCCTATCAGCATCAAGAATTTATATTACTGCTTGTGGAACTTCTTGGCATGCTGGATTAATTGGTAAACATTTAATTGAAGAGTATGCCAGGGTACCCGTTCATGTTGAATATGCATCTGAATTTCGATATCGAAATGCCATAATTGATCCTAATACAATAGTTATCGCAATTAGCCAGTCTGGTGAGACAGCTGATTCACTTGCAGCTATTAAAAAAGCAAAAGAACTTGGCGCTACAACTCTTGGTATTTGCAATGTAGTTGGAAGTTCAATTGCTCGAGAAACAGATGCAGGTATTTTTACCCATGCTGGGCCCGAGATAGGAGTAGCTTCAACTAAAGCATTTACTGCTCAAGTAACAGTTCTTATAATGCTTGCACTAAATATCGGTAGAAAAAAAGGGGTCTCAAAAGATCGTGGAAAAGAATTAATTAGCTCATTAAAAACAGTAGATCAAGATGTTATAAATATACTTAGAAGCATTGAAGATATTAAGGAAGTTGCTAAATCGACATCAATGGCTAACCACTATTTATATCTTGGTAGAGGAATTAATTTTCCTGTTGCTTTAGAGGGAGCGTTAAAATTAAAAGAAATATCATATATACATGCTGAAGGCTATCCTGCAGCAGAAATGAAACATGGTCCAATTGCGTTAATTGATGAAAAAATGCCTGTAGTATTTATTGCACCTCAAGATGATACTTTTTATAAAGTCTTATCAAATATAGAAGAAGTAAAAGCACGAGGAGGAATTGTTATTACAATCACTGATAAAATTAACAGTTCTATAAAATCTCTATCAGATTTTGTTTTACTAGTTCCTAAAACTCATAAATATGTGTTCCCAATAACTAGTTCAATCATTTTACAAATTTTAGCATATGAAATTGCCGTTCTTAAAAATTGTGAAATTGATCAACCAAGAAATTTGGCAAAATCCGTAACTGTTGAGTAGGGTTTGATAGTTTTCGTAAATTTAAATAACTAAGAAAGGTAAGATAATATGACACAGTTTTATATTTGGTTAGTTTCAACAATCATAGTTACAATTTTGAGTTGGATATTTATTGTAAAGTATTTAAAAAAAGTTGAAAATTAATTTCTGGAAATATTTTTGTCATTCTAATCTGTTTTAACCACTTTAATAAAATTAATATCAATACTATCAATTTCATTTTTTACAATTACAAATGACCTTTTTTTAAAATGGACTTGAGAGTAGTTTTGAAATTTTATAAAAGGTATAGAACTATCAAACACCAGTCCATAACGGTTGAATGAGTTTTGATGTAAGTAAGGGGTAATCAAATCATCAAATTTCAATGAACCCCACTTCAATGGGGTTTTTTGTTTCACAGAGTAATTCGGGTTAAATTTTAATATGAAAAAAAATGGAATACATACTGAGTTTTATGAAAATGGAGTGAAAAAGTTTGAAGGAACTTTCAAGAATGGAAAAAAAGATGGACTCTTTACTTGGTGGTATGAAAATGGAAAGAAAGAGTATGAAGGAACTTACAGGGATGGGAGAAAAGTTTCTGTTGAAGAGTGGAACGAAGATGGTTCTGTAAAGGAATAACGATGATAATATTTAAAATAATCCAAGAATTAATAGAGATACAAAAAGAGGTTAAAACTCATTCAACAAAAGAACAAACATCCGTCACGGTTGAATGAGTTTCGGTAGTGGTTAAGAATAATTGAGAAGATCTATGAAACTTAATTCTGATAAAATGACGCACATTTACTCCATTACGATGTTGTGCTGTTTAATCTTCATAATAGTTTTTGAACTGTATGTATATTTTGAAAGAGGATACGTTACTTGGGATGGATTGCTAACGGTTGGATTTATATTTTCAGTTAATTTGACGAATATTAATTATTGGAAAGAATATTTTTCTAATGATTAACGTTATATCTATAAGATACTTAACCTTCTAATACTTGAAGTGTTTTATTCTTTCACCTTCATCGCCAATCTTTGTCATTGCTTCAATACCCATATCGATATGTAGATCCACATATTTTCTTGTAACAGCTTTATCTTTTTCTTCAGTTTTTATTCCTTCTGGTATCATAGGGGTGTCACTTACTAAAAGCAAAGCTCCTCTATTAATCTCATTAGCAAAGCCAGTTATAAAAACAGTAGCAGTTTCCATATCTATTCCCATAACACGCACCTTTCGAAGATATTTTTTAAAATCTTCATCATGTTCCCATACTCTTCTGTTCGTTGAATAAACAACACCCGTTCGGTATTCTATATTTCGCTCTACCAAAATTTCCGAAACATATTTATGTATTTTAAACGAAGGCATTGCAGGTACTTCTTTAGGAAAATAATCATCACTGGTTCCTTCACCGCGGATTGCGGCAGTAGGTAGAATAAAATGTCCAATATCTGTATTCTTTTTTAATCCACCACATTTACCCAAAAATAATACACCTTTAGGTTTAATACATGATAACAAATCCATAATTGTAGCTGCATTTGCACTACCTATACCAAAATTTATTATACTAAGACCATCAGCGTTGATTGCTGAGGTCATTGGTCCACCAATACCATTTATTTTTGTATTAAATTTTTCTGAAAATTTATCAACATAATTCTGAAAATTTGTCAATAAAATCCAATTCCCATACTCTTTTGGATTGGTACCAGTATATCTTCTTAACCAATCATAGGCTATGGTATCCTTTTTATTCATTATTAGAAACCTTATTACCATCCCTATCAAGGATAATAGGATCACCGTATCCAAATTCTTTTACTTCAGAAAGTTGAGTTTTTGCATCACCAGCAATAACATATATCATATTATTTTCATTTAGGTAGCGATTAGCTAAATCACGAATTTCATCTAGGTCCATATTAACTAGTATTTCTTGCTGTTCTTCAATATATGATTCTTTTAATTCAAATCGACTCATCGAATCAAGCATATTTAACAAATTACTTAGTGTTTCAAATCTTCGTGTATTTTGTTTAATAAGTAAATTTTTAGTTTTTTCTAAATCAGACTCTTCAAACGTTTTGGAATAATCTCTTATTAATTGCCTAAAAATTTCTAGTGATTCTAATGTAACATTTGTTCGTACCTGTCCGTAAGCCAAAAAAGTAGATTGAAATTGGTTTTCAGATATATTTGAGTATGCACCATATGTATATCCTTTTTCAATTCTTAATGTTTGAAAAAGTCTTGCGCTACTTCCCGCACCCAATCTATTGTTGACGACTTGAATCTTGTAATGATTAAGATCAGAGCCTTTCACAATTGGTTTCCCAATAGTGATTGCTGATTGTTTTGCGCTGGGAATATCAATAAAGAATAATTTTGGTTCAGAAGGTATTTTCACATTTGAAACTTTTGGTATATCTACTAGATCACCGCTCCAATTTTTCTCTAATATTTTCAATGCTTTTTTAGTTTTTTCCATATTTACATCTCCTACAATATGCATATGAGCAGCTTTAGGAGATATATACTTGTAAAAATGATCTTTTAAATCCTTCATTGTAATTTGATCTACCGATTCTATAGTACCGCCAACGGGAAAGGATCTTGGATGCGATTTGCCATACAGTTGTTTTCTTAACGCATTTATACTTACTAATTGTGCACGAGTTTTTGACTGCTTTATACTTGTTAATCGACGATTTTTTACGATATCATACGCTTCAGAATCCCACCTTGGTTGTGTAAGCATTTCGGTAACCAGTGATATAGTTTGTTCTAAGTTTCTTGATAATGTGTTTCCAGTAACATATAATGCTTCAAGGTCAGAGGATATACTAATCCTAGCGCCTAATAATCCTATAGCCTCTTCTAATTCTGCGGGTGTTTTATTTACAGTCCCTTCATTTAAAATGCTAGCTAACATAACTGAAGTACCAATTTTATCTATTGGATCTAATACTTGACCTCCATCAATACGTAGTGAAAATTGCACCAAAGGCAATTCACTATGTTCAATGCCATAGATTTTCATACCGTTTGATAGCTGACTTTGCCAAACATTAGGAACTTTTAATAATGGCAAATCTCCTAAGGGCGGTTCCGAGCGATCATGAATAGAAGGGGTCTTTTCGTATTCAATATTGGCATCAGCATCAAACGTTTTTTCAGCATCTTGAACAATCTCCTCTTCTTTTATATATGCTTCTTTTGAACCAGACAATATGAGTTCGGGCTCCGATTCTGGGACAACGCTTGTAATAATAGCATTTTTATTTTTTATATATTTATTAAACACTCTTAATACGTCTTCTTTTGTAACATTTTTTATATTTTCAACATCTTTACTAATAAATCCTGGGTCACCAGCAAATTCATTGTATATACCTAGCTGGAATGCTTTATCAAGTGCGCTGGATATATTATTATAGAAACCTGTTTCTTGTTTTGCTTTAATTCGTTTTAGATCTATCTCATTTACACCCTTGATGTTAAAATTATCTAATCCATTCATAATTGCTGAATATAATGTATCAAGTCTAACACCAGAATTTCCTCGAACTCTAATAGTGAATTTTCCAGCTATCTCATATGAGTTTTGACTTGCAGAAGTACTTGGTGCTAATTTTTGTTGTTCCACAATTTCTTTATAAAGAGGGGAGTTTTTTCCATCAGCTAGTAATCTCCCTAATGTGTTTAAGGCATAAGAATCTTCATGAAATTCTTGAACTGTTGGGAAAGTAATTCGTATTTCTGGAAGCCTTGCAAATTTATCTAAATAGTACAACTTATTAGTCTGATTAAGAGTAACCAATTGAACTTTAGGGTCTTCAACGTTATTAGTTGATTTAATTTCACCAAACCACTTTTCTATAAGTGCTTTTGTTTCTTCAATATCAATGTCCCCGGCAACAACTAACGTGGCGTTGCTGGGCCCGTAGAATTTATTATAAAATTCTTTTACATCATCTATTGTTGCTGCCTGTAAATCTTCTAATTCACCAATCACAGTCCAGTTATAAGGATGGCCTTGAGGATATAAAGCTTTTCGAATAATTGCATCCGTATGACCATATGCTTGATTATCTACACGTTCTCTTTTTTCATTTTTTACTACTTGCTTTTCACGCTCTAAGGCATCTTCAGTAACAGTATTAATCATATACCCTAATCGATCAGAGTCTATCCACATTAGTTTTTCTAACGCATCTTTAGGAACAACTTCATAGTACATGGTGCCATCACTCCAAGTCCCACCATTACGGGTTCCACCTAATTCACTAACCATTTTTCTGTTAGCACCCCTTGGGACATTTTCAGAATCATTAAATGACATATGTTCAAAGAAATGCGCAAATCCTGTACGACCAGGCTTTTCACGATTTGAACCAACATGAACTATCGTTGCTATGGCCACTAATGGATCTGAATGATCTTCATGAAGAACTACATTCAGTCCATTATCTAATTGATACTTTTCGTAATCAATACGAAAAGTACCATCTTGTTTATTGTTACAATTATTCATCAGTAATATTGTTGATAAAATAATAGATAATTTTTTACACATATCATAACTCCCAAAAAATCTATTTTGTTATGTAAATAGAATAATCGAAAATGAAGATTACCCTTACCTAGATCATAAAAGTTAATCTATTTCTTTATTTGAACAAAAATAATGTTCAGAAATTTTAACTTAGATCATTTATAAAATGATGGCGCGGTAATCGTTTAAGATAACAGTAAAAAAATCTCATATAGATAAATTATTTATTTTTATTAATAATTTGTTACAACACTATATGTGATTTGGGAGACTATAATTTTCCTATGTAAATTGTTTGTAAATAAATTGACTTTTAGAGTAGTTATTTATCCTGTGAAAATCACATGTCTTATCTTAAGAATTAAAAAAATAGCTGCCCTAATTTTATAAAAAATTAATAAAAATATATATAATAGTACCTTGAAAAAATTTCGAACAGTTATTGAGCCCTTTATCATAAAAAGCGTTGATCCCATTAAGATGACCTCTGAGAAGGAGCGAGTTAATGCTCTAGAAAAAGCAAGATATAATTTATTTAAGATTCCTGCGCATATGATCCTTATCGACTTACTAACAGATAGTGGGACAGGAGCAATGAGTAGTGAACAGTGGGCTGGTATTATGCGAGGAGATGAATCATATGCTGGTAGCGCTAGCTTCGAACGTTTAGAAAAAACCGCACAAGAATTATTTGGATTTAAAAACATAATTCCCACCCATCAAGGGCGAGCCGCAGAACGTATATTGTTTTCAACAATTTGTAAGGAAGGGGATATAATACCAAACAATACACATTTTGATACAACGAGAGCAAATGTTGAATCACAGGGCGCATTAGCAATTGATTTGGTAATTCCAGAGGGTCTGGATCCAAGCAATACTCATCCTTTTAAGGGTAATATGGATATTATAAAATTAGAAGAATTAATAAAAAATAAAGGCAAAGAGAATATCCCAATTTGCTTACTTACAATTACAAATAATTCTGGGGGAGGGCAACCAGTCTCAATGGAAAATATACGTTCCGTTCGCAAGGTACTTGATTTGCATGGTATCCCTCTTTATTTGGATGCATGTAGGTTTGCTGAAAATGCATATTTTATAAAGCTCCGTGAACCAAAATATAAAGACACAGATGTAAAAGATATTGTATTAGAAATGATGTCATATGCTGAGGGATGCACGATTAGCGCGAAGAAAGATGGCCTAGTAAATATTGGAGGATTACTTTGCACTAATAATGATTCTTTAGCTAAAAAAGAAAAAGATCTTTTAATTCTTACAGAAGGATACCCTACTTATGGTGGCTTGGCTGGACGCGATCTAGATGCGATGTCAGTTGGGATGAAAGAAGTTATGGATGAAGATTACCTACAGTATCGTTTGGCCCAAGCTAAATATTTAGGTGAGCATTTAATGAGTATTGGTTATGATACTATTCAGCCGCCTGGTGGGCATGCTATCTATATTGATGCAAAATCGACATTAGATCATATTCCTCCATTAGAATTTCCTGGTCATGCGTTGGCTATTGAATTGTATAAAACTGGAGGTATACGTTCTTGTGAAATTGGAACTGTGATGTTTGGGAAAATAGATAAAGTAACAGGAAAAGAAATTCCTGCTAAAATGGAATTACTTCGCCTTGCTCTTCCTAGAAGAACACATACACAAAGTCATATTGATTATGTTTTAGAAGTTGCAAAAGATGTTTTAGATAGGAAAAAAAATATTAAAGGATTAAGGATTATTGATCAACCAAAAACCTTGAGACACTTTACCGCTTCATTTCAATTATTATAGTAAAATTATCTAATCGATAATTTTTTAATTACAATTTTTATAAAAAAAACAAATTTTTTCACTTTAGGTCTTGCGCCATATATGTACCCCGCTTAGTTTTTGGCTACCTATAAGATTAAAATTTAATAGAAATATAGAGTTTTAATCTTGAAGGTTGGCAAGTGAATAAGTGAATGGCTCCGGGTTGGCGTTCGGAGCCTTTCTTTTTTATACCACTCTATAAATGTTCCATTGCAGTTTAATATTTGTATACTTAATATTTAAATAATTTAGCTTTTTGACAATGGGGGCGACCGGTTTCGACGGGGCAAGATAATGATAAGATTGCATGCAGAGGTTCGGGATCCTCTTTAATAACCCCGGAATATCGATAAATGCCGATTACGGCTACATGGCAGCTGCTTAATAAGCTCTGCCCGCTCTGGATTGAATTTGTCTGTGGTTTAATTTAAGAGCGTCATAAACGCAGGCTGGTCCCTGGGCTTGTTTACTAGAAAGGGATAAGAAACTTTGTAAACTGGTTGATATAAGGGTTGTTATTTGTTCGTTATATCAATGAGAAAAAATCAGATAACTATGTATGTAGACGTTTTATTAGCATCTGTTTCGGACGGGAGTTCGAATCTCCCCGCCTCCACAAAATATATTATAATCTATTAATTATTGTTTCTACACCATTAATAACAAATTGAACGGCAATAACCATTAAAATTAATCCCATCATCCGCTCAATAACGCGCATTCCTGTCAGTCCAATTCTTTTTGAAAGAAAATTGCCTGTTCTTAGTATTATATAAAAGATCACCATTGTAATTATTACGGCTAGTAATAGAATTGCAAAGCTATAATCAGAGGGCATCTTTCCTGATAGAATTAGTACTCCTGTTATAGCGCCTGGACCAGTTATAAGAGGAACGCCAATTGGACTTATTGCTATTTCATCAGATTCTTTAAATTCTTCTCTCTCAGATTCAGTAGTTCTTGAGCGACCAACTTTTGCATCAAGCATTCTCAAACCACTTCTAAAAAAAATAATCCCACCCATAATTTGAAAGGCTTCTATTGTGATTCCATATAATTGAAATATAATAGAGCCTAAAAACGTGAAAATGATTAAAACAATTGATCCAGTAATAATTCCTTTTTTTGCAATTTTAATTCGGTCTTCACTAGAATATTTATCAGTCATTGCTACAAAGATTGGTGTAATACCTAATGGGTTAACCAGAGCAAAAAGCGTGGAAAGGCACAGTGCAAGATATTGCAATTCTGTATTAATCAAATTGTTCATTTACATTTTTTCAGGAGCTTGAATACCAAGGATCTTTAAACCATTACCTAACACTATTTTTACTGATTTGATCAAATGTAAACGTGATTTTGTTAATTCAATATCATCTGTGATGACGCGACAGTTAGCGTAAAATTTGTGAAACTCTGATGCAATAGCATGTAAATAGTTTGATATAACTTGAGGTTCAAGGTTATCTAAAACCTTTATCATTATTTCAGGAAATTCGTTTAATGATTTAATTAATGAAATCTCAGATTTATGTTTTAATAAAGATGTATCAAATGTTCCATTTATAGATAACTTATTGGCTTTGCCATTATTTATAATATTTGAAATTCTAGCATGAGCATACTGTATGTAATATACTGGATTCTTTTCTGATTGATCTGCTGCAAGATCTAGATCAAAATTCAAATGACTATTCATACTGCGCATAACAAAAAAATACCTAACAACATCACCACCTACCTCATCTATTAATTCATCTAAAGTGACGAAGTTTGCTTTTCTAGTAGACATTTTAACTTTTTCACCACTTTTTAATAAAGTTACAAATTGATGAATTAAAACTTTTATAGGATCAGTATTTATCTCTAAAGCATTTAATGCAGCTATAACATCAGGATAGGCATCTGCATGATCTGAGCCAAAAATATCAATAACCAAATCAAATGATCGATCTAATTTGTGTCGATGGTAAGCAGTATCAGGCAATCGATATGTTGCCTCCCCAGAGCTTTTATAATAAACACGATCTTTTTTTAATCCTAAATCTGTGGCCTTAAGCCACACGGCGCCATCAGATTTATATATTAGATTTTTTTTTGTTAATTCTTTAACTAATGTGTCAATTGAACCATTATCATAATATGTTTGTTCATTAGAAAAAACATCATGAATAATTCCAATTGAATTAAGTGTATTTTTAATATCATTAAAAATTGTTTTTTCTGCTTCTTTTCGAAATATAGTTGAATCTTTTTCTAATTCCTTACCATGATCATTTTTTATTTCATTTGCAATAGATGCAATATATTCACCTTTATATCCATCATCTGGAAACTCATATTCTTTACCTATTAAATTAAAATAACGGGCAGCTACAGATGCTCCTAATATGCGCATCTGTCTCCCAGCATCATTATAATAATATTCTCTAGTAACTATATAGCTATGCCATTCTAATATATTTGCAATCGTGTCGCCTAAAACAGCTTGCCGACCATGTCCAACAGTTAAAGGA